>CBESWY010000034.1:0-16964 GCA_965533395.1 uncultured Myxococcales bacterium | reverse complement strand
AAAGCGAATGCCGCGCCAGGGAGGATTACGGGTGGGGGTGGGCGGGCGGTGTAACTAAACCTCACCAGGCGCCAAGTTAAGCAACCACCCCCCACGACACCCGCGTCAGTGTCAGCATCCGCGTCAGCGCCAGAATTGAAAAACGCCGGCGGGTCTCCCCACCGGCGTCTCCGTCGTGCGAGCTGCTTAGCTCACTCCTTGATCTGTCGCCGAATCTTCCCGAGCGCCTGCTCTTGCAGCTGCCGGATTCGTTCGCGGGACAGGTTGTACTTGTCGCCGATTTCCTTGAGCGTCAGCTCGTCCTCGTCGTCGAGGCCGAAGCGCCAGCGAAGAATGCGGGCCTCCATGGGCGTCAGCGTGTCGAGGAGCCTGCGCACCTCGTCGCTCCACTTGCGGGAGACGAGCTGCTCGTATGGCGTCGGCACGTTCTCCTCCTCGAGGAAGTCGATGAACTTTCGGCCGTCCTCGTCGTTGACCGGACGGTCGAGGGAGAACGGCGTTTCGGCCCAGTAGCCCTTGATTTTCTCGAGCTTCTCGGCAGCGATGCCGGTCTCCTTCTCGAGCTCCTCGGGCGTCGGTTCCTTACCGGTGCGAGTTGCGATGGCTTGCGTGGCACGCGCAACGCGGTTGTACGTGTCGAGCATGTGCACGGGGATACGCACCGCACGGCCCTTGTCCGCTAGAGCGCGGCTAATCGCGTGGCGAATCCACCACGAGGCGTAGGTGCTGAAGCGGTAACCGCGGTTGTGGTCGAAGCGCTCGACGGCCTTCATGAGGCCGATGTTGCCCTCTTGAATGAGGTCGATGAGCGGAAGCCGGCCGCGGTTGTAGCGGCGCGCAATCGAGACCACGAGACGAAGGTTCGCCGCGACGAAGCGGTTCTTCGCGCGCTGCTGCGCCTTCTGCGCGCCTCGCACGTGCTGCAAGTAGCGCTTGAACGGCGGGGTCATCCGGACGTGGTCGCCGACGATGTCACGCTCGTCCGCGAAGTCACCGGCCAGGCGGTGCACCGCGCGGTCGGACTCCTGAACGAAGAGACGGTCGCTGTCGAGGTCACGCATCTTGGTCGAAAGCTGGAGACAGAGAGTGCCCCAGCGGACTTCTTGGCGCTTACCGAGCTTGTCGGCCTTGGAGCTCTTGCAGAGCTTGCGAAGCGAAGCGAGCTCGGGGAGTGGCTGATCCTCTACACGACGCTCGATGACCGCGGCCACGCTCTCGAAGCAGACGGGATAGCTGAGCAGCGCTTCCCAGTACGCGATTTCGAGACGTTCGACCTGCTTGGCCGCTTCGATTTCCTCTTGAGGCGTGAGCACGCGGTGCCCGATCATCTCGCGGAAGTATCGGGTGAGGGTCGAATCCCCGGCACCCTGGCGCTCGAACTCCTTGAGGGCCTTCTCGCTCTCGACACGGGCCTTCTCGAGTTGCTCCCTGCTGGGCTCGGCGGACGGCGCCGCCTGCGCCTGCGCGGGCTTCTGCACCTCGGCCCCGGCCTTGGGCTCCACCGGCTTGGATGCCTTGGCTCTCACCTGGATCTTTCTCGTGGTTTGCCTTGTCGCTGCCTGTCGTGCCATTTTCCCTCTTGTCTCCCGGTGGCGCCCGCGATGTGTGGCACCCCGCCTGGATGGCTGAACACTTGAAACAGCCCGACTCTTCCATCAGGCCTGAAGCAACCGCTCGAGTCGCATCGAGATGCACGCACCGTGCCGGAATGCCCGGTGGCCGTGAGCTCGCCGTTCGAGCGCTTGGGTTTTGTCGTGGGAGTAACACGTACTATATGGGTCTGTGATTGGATATGAGAAGGGGTATTCGACGTGTTTATGCGGAGAAATTCCAGTGAGAACCGTGCTCGTACCGAGCTACTAAAATCGCTTCGCGCACGCCTGCCCCTCGCGTTGGTCACCGTCCTCGCCATGGCCGTTTCGGCCTTGGCCACCGCCGGCTACGCATGGCTCGTGGGCCCCCTCGTGCGCAGTTGGGAAGGGAATTCGGCGACCGCAAGCGACTTGGGCACCCTGCCGATCCCGAGCCTGGCCGTCACCCAGATCGTTTGGCTGCTCGTCGGGCTCGGTGTGTTGAGAGCGCTCTCTGAGACGGTCCGCACCCACCTCGCGTCCAGGCTTCAGCTGGGTATAATTCGCGAGTTTCGGGGCAAATTGCTGCGCCATGCATTGGCCCTCGAGCCGTCGACGCTGCTCGCCTGGCCTCGCGGGGAGCTCTCTTCGCGGATTCAGGTCGAGGTGCACGGGGTGCGGATCTTGCTCCATTTGGGGGTCGGCCAGGGCATCCGAAGCATCTTAGTGGCTACGGCACTAGCCAGTGTGGCGCTGAGGGTGGATACTGCGCTAGCCACCCCGGGGCTTTTCGTTCTCCCGCTGGCGGTCCTGCTGGTCCTCGTGGCGGCCCGCCCGGCGAGGAAGCTCCAGCGCGAGCTTTTTGCCGCCGAGTCCGCGGTCGTGGCTCAAACGGCGGAGGCCATCGACGGCGCGGCGGTTCTTCGTGCCTACGGCGCGGCGGCGTCCACTTGGGAGAACGTCGATCGGGCCGCGACGCACTCCGAACAACGCGGGATCGCGGCGGAGACTTGGAGCGCCGCCGCAGGGCCGATGGTGGAGCTCGCGGCAGCCCTCGGCATCGCCTTGGTATTTGCCTTTGCCTGGTCCAGCCGAAGCACCCTCGACGTCGCCAGCGCGGGCACGGTGTTGGTCGCCTTGCTCTTGATGTACCGGCCCCTGCACGGATTCGCGCAGGCGGTGTTTGGCTGGTGGTCGGGGTTGGCTTCGCTCGATCGGCTCGATGAGCTCTTTCGCCTGCGCGCCGAGCCGGCCGAACCAGCAGCCGTTCGCGCAGAGCCCGTTGTCTCGCTCGGCATCGATGGGCTCAGCTTCGACTACGACGGGCGGCCTGTGCTCCTCGGCGCGAGCGCGTCGTTTTTCGGCGGTGAGCTCGTCGCTATCGCGGGCGAAAGTGGTGTGGGAAAGTCGACCCTGCTCGGCATTCTTGCGGGGGTGCTCCCGCCGTCCCCGGGATGCATCGCCATCGACGGCCTGCACGCGTCTCGCGATTCGCTCATCGCGGCGACCGCGTGGATGCCGCAGAACCCGGCGCTGTTTCGCGACACGATCCTCCGCAATGTGGCGCTCGGCGAGAGCCGTCCCGACCGCGTCCGGGTGCTCGAGGCTTGCCGCAGCGTCGATGCCCACGACTTCATTTCGGCGCGCCGACAGGGCTACGATGGGGTGCTTCACGAAGGCGGCACCGATCTGTCAACCGGTCAGCGGCAGCGGATCTGCCTCGCGCGCGCGCTGTACACGGGCGCCCCGGTGTTGCTTTTGGACGAGCCGAGCTCCGCGCTCGACGACGAGCACGAGCGCAACGTGATTCGCGTTTGTAGAGAGCATGCGAATCGAGGGGGACTGGTCATCGTCGCGACGCACCGCGAGGATTTCCTTCGTCATGCGGACCGCGTGTTAGAGCTGCGGGACGGGACGGTAATCGAGTGGGAACGACGAACGGCAGACTCGCTCTTGCATTAGCAGCGCTCCTCGCGCTTTCCGGCACGGCGGGGACGGCGCGCGCGACGGCCGACCCGGCGGCGATTGCGGATGCCGTGCGCCAACTCGACGCGGATCACGACCGCGCAACCGCCGCGGTGTATCTGCTTCAAGCCGGCGGCGAGCGGGCTGCGAAGCAAATCCGGGCCGCGTGGCCTGCGATTACCCTGCTCGGCCAAAAGCGCGCGGTCGGCGCGCTCACCCGCCTTGCGGTGAATCACGACGCGGCCATCGACGCGCTGATCGAGGCCGCTCGCGCGGACGACGAGGATCTGCGCGACATGGCCTTCGGGGCGTTGCGGCGGCTCGAATCTCGCGGACGCCGCGCCTTGGCTGTGCTCGTTGCCGATCCCGCGGTTGGTGACCGCGCCGCGTCCCTTCTCGCGCGTGCAGCGCCGGACTTTGCGATTGCGCCCCTGCTCGACGCCATTGCGGAACCGGCCGGCTCCGATCGCCCCGGGCTTCGCGCGGCGCTCGGCACTGCGGTCCAGCGCGCCGCGGGAAACGCCAGCGCCAAGCTTCGCGCATGGCTGGCCACAGCACCGGCGGCCACCGCGGTCGCGAGCGCTTCCATGGGATTGGTTGGCTTGGAGGCGCAACGCGCGACGATGACTTCGTTCATCTCCTATGCTGCGCCGCGGTCTGAGGATTTTTCATCGACCTGGCGGCTGCTCGCGAGCGCCGCCGCGGCCGGCCCGAGCGACGAGATCGACCGCTGGGTGCAAAGCCAAGTCGACGGGCCCGATGAATGGATGCTTCGTCAGGCTGCGGTCGAGGCGAGTGCGGCGCGTGGGCATCGCGGAGACGCGCGGGCTTCTTTGAAGGACGCGTACCCGCGGGTGCGCGCGAGCGCGACAACGGTCTTGTCGGGGGACGCCGACTCCATGGTGGCGCGCGCCACCCTCGCACGCCGCGACCCTTGGCCGATGGTTCGGGCCGCCGCGGTGAGCAGCCTTCGGAGCGAAGCAGGGGCGCTTGCCGTGGTCGTTGCCTCGGTTGACGACTCGATGTCAGAGGTGCGCGCCGCCGCGATCGAGGTGCTTGCCGCGTCTTCGCACGACGAAGGTTGGGAGCGGATTCATCGACGGCTCCGAGCCCCGGACGAATGGCCAGT
Organism: uncultured Myxococcales bacterium; assembly: GCA_965533395.1. Lineage (GTDB taxonomy): Bacteria > Myxococcota_A > Polyangia > Polyangiales > Houyiibacteriaceae > SG8-38. The sequence continues at coordinate 12,299 of CBESWY010000034.1, read as the reverse complement.
GGTGACGGCGGCCTCGATCGGCTACGTGGTCGCCCACTGCAGGACCGACGCGGCCGAGGCCCTATTCCGCGTCGTGATGCGCGCGGCGCCGGGGAATGCCCTCACCGAGGACTTGAACAACGCCGCGCTCGCGGTCGAGGCGCTCCGAGCCCTGGGAAGCCCGGAGGCGGTGGCAACCGTCAGGCAGCTCCGAAGCGCCGAAGGCATTCCGCCCACGCTGAAAATGGCACTCGAACAGCCCCTAGCCGAGGACGGTCTCTGCGCCCGAATGCCCCGCTAGATTGTCGCGCCCGAAGCGCCCGTGTTACTTTGTTTGGAACAGGGGGAAACATGGGAGCTCGTCTAATTGGCCTGATGATGGCTGTGGTGCTGCTGAGCGCCGGTTGTGAACAGATCACGTCCGCTTCGGAGCCCGAAGCCGAAGCTGAACAGCTGCCCGAAATCGTCCCGAACCTTCCCGAGGTTCCGACGCTACCGCCGCCGCCGTTTCCGACGACGTACGCAGATGAGTCGTACAGCGTGTACGGCCTGCGGCAGCGTCCGAGCAAGCTGCTCGACTTGGACCTCGGCATCACCGGCTACATCATCGAAATCTACGAGCCCCCGGTCTGCAAGAAGCGCAAAAAGGAAGAGTGCCCGAAGGTTGCCGCGCCGCACATGTTCATCGCCGACACCGCGGACCAGACCGACCGCGCAGAGCAATTGCTCGTCGTGGGCTACGCGGACAATCAGGAGCAGCTCCAGCGCGCTCGGCGCGGCCGCAGGACGACCACCATCGCCGGCGACGTCGTCGTGCCGAAAGACCTCGCGGTTGGAAACAAGGTTCGTGTGAAGGGTCACTTCACGCTGATTTCGTCCGGTGGGTTCAATACCAGCAACGGGCTCTTGGAATACGCATCGCACGAGACACTCGCCAAGGGCTCGGCGAACTAGTCAGGGCGCCGCAGCGCCGGCATCGGGCGCGGCGATGAGCAGGTCGGAAAGATCCGGCGCGCCGGCATCGTCTTTGATCTGGAATTGCGCTGCGCTGCGCTCGAACAGCGCTACGACGTCTTTGCCGACGACCGAGATCTCTCGACGGTCGTCGATGCGCACGTAGCCGCCTCCGTCGACCGGCGCGCCCGAACCGAGTGAAATGCGCACCGTGGTGCGCCCCATCTCGAAGCTGACCTCGCCCTTGGGCGTTTCCATCCCGAAATTCTGCAGATCTTCGGGGCTCGGGCTTTGAAGCGTGCGAACTGGGATCGCGAACTCCCAGTTGCGAAGGTAGTCCTCGATGACTTCGGGGTCGGCGGGCGCCTTGTTCGGCTCTTCGAGCGCCCACGTTTCGTCGAAGCCCTCGCCCGTTCGGACCAGCGCGACGCGTTCATCGCCTGAAGCAATTCGAACGCGGGTGATCCGGTCCCGGACAACCGACTCCAGCAGCAGGCCGGACCGGGAGTCGATTTCCTTGCGCCCCGGGCCGCCGCGCTCGAACAGGATCACGTAGGCGAACAGGACGGCCGCCACGACGAGCAGGACGATGGGCATGCGCGCGCTCATGAACGCCTCGACCACCAAACGCCAAAGCCAGCGATGAGCGCGGCCAGCGGCAGGAGAACCACCACGCGGAACAACAGGTTTTGCAGATCGGCGTCACTCATGATCACCGCGCGGGCGTTGGTCTTGCGCGGCGCGATGTTGATGAGGGCCTCGCGTTGGGTGAGCCAGCCGACCGTCGACGACAGCAGGTCGATGTTCGAGAGCTGCGGGTTCTCGAGCAGCTCGGAGCTCATCCAGTCACTGTCGCCCATGACCAGCAATCGGCCGGGGGTCGGGCCGTCGGCCTTGACCGGCTGCAGGTCATCGCCGAGCGGCGGGACGTACTCCCAGGCGACTGCCAGGGGCACGGCGCGGGGCGGCGTCGGCTTTCCTTTGGCGTTCGGGTCGAGCGCGCGGGCCAGGTCGGTTTCCGCCACGGCGGCCAGGCTGGTGCGGAAGAGCACTTCGGTGTCGCTCCCTTCGGCGCCGTCGACCGAGCGGGCAACCGCCAACAGGATCCCGCCGCCGCGCTTCCGAATCGTATCGACGAGGCGATGGGTGCCGACGTTGGTAACCAGGAACAGGTCGCCGGGGTTGCCGGGCAGTTGCTGCGCCGTGTCGTTCTCGATGACGAGATCCGCGCCGACGACGATCCCGCGCGCTCCGAGCGCGTTCTCGAAGCCCGTAGGGGTCAGCTTTTCCTTTTTGAGCACGGGGTCGAAGGCCAGGAGCAGGTTCCCGCCCGAGGCGAGGTAGCGTTCGACGATGCCGACTTCTTCTTTGGAGAATGGGCGCTGCGGGCTGATGACGAAAAGTGCGTCGCAGGCCTCCGGTACATCGTCAGTGCGAATTTGGAGGGACTCGACCTCGATTTTTTCCCATTCGAGCTCGCGGGCGACGGGATCGAAGCTGCGTTCGCCGTAGGCCCCGACCTCCCACTCGCCGTGACCGGTCGCCACGCAGACTTTATTCGGCTCGCCCGTGGTCACCTCGAGGATCGCTCCGGTGAGCGCGCGCTCGGACTGCAGGTCGAGCTTGTGTCCGTCGGCGTCCTCGAAGGTCTCGAAGTCTTCCACGATGAGCTGGTGCCGCTCGACTTTCCATTTGCGCTCGCCGCTCGTCACGACCACCGGCACTTGCGAAAGCGTCACGTCGCCTGCAAGCCAGCTGTCGATGCCGAACTTGTCGGCGAGTACCTGATAGCGTGCGCGGTCGCGGTCGGGGTCGACCCATTCGACTTGGATTCGGTCGGTGACCGCTTTGTATTCCTCCAGCAAGGTCTCGACGTCGGCGAAGTCCTGTTCGTCGCGTCCGAGGAAGACGTAGATGTCGACGTCCTGGTCGAGCTCCTTCAAGGCTTGCTGGCTGCGGTCGGAAAGCGTGAACAGGGCGTGGCTGGTCCAATCCCATCGCTTGTAGTGCCGCGACGAGATGTAGTTCACCAGGACCACGACCACGAGGCCGAGCACCGCCGTCAGCAAGAGGTTCAACCGTGCGCGGGGCTGGGCGCTCATCCGTGCCTCCTCGCCTTCATCGCCCCGATGCTCAGACCGACGGCCAGGACCGCTAGCGAAAAATCGAAGATCAGGTACCGGGTGTCGACGACGCCCTTAGCGAAGCTCTGCATGTGGCCGAGCATGCTCAAGTAGGCGCAGACCTCGCGCGCTGTCCCGTCGAGGACGAACTCGCCGATGCCGACGGTGAAAAGGACGCCCAGCGTCACGAACGCGAGGACGGCAGCCACGATTTGGGTGGGCGCCAGCACGCTCATCAATAGGCCCACCGCCATGAAGTACGCGCCTAGACAAAAGATGCCGAAGTAGCTGGCGGTGACCGCTCCCCAATCGACGCTGCCGTGCTGGCTCATAATCCAGGCGTAGATCAGCGTCGGAATCCAGAGCGAGCACCAGATGACGAGTGAGGCGGCGTACTTGCCGAGAATCACCGAGCTCTCCGAGACGGGCGCGGTCATCAAGGTTTCGATGGTTCCGGCCTGCTTCTCACCGGCGACCAGGCGCATCGTCAGAACTGGCACGAACACCAGGAGCGGGATGAAGAAGAGCGCGCTTCCGCCGAAAAAGCCCGACAGTGGAGTCGATGCGCCCGAGGTGACGGCGTTGCGGGCGTAGAACTCGGTCAGCATCCAAAACCAGACGCCGTTCCAAATCAGCCATGACGTGAGCACGACGTACGCCAGCGGCGAAACGAAAAACGAAGCCAGCTCGCGCTTGAGAACGACCCACGCGCTCCTCACGAGGCCTCCTGCGCGGCACTGGCTGTGGTCAGCTCGGCGAACACTTCTTCGAGGCTGGTCTCGGAATCCCCGGGCACGAGGTCGGCGACCTTCTCGCCTTCCCGAATGATGATGACCCGGTCGCAGACCGCTTCGACCTCGGACAGAATGTGGGTCGAGAGGAGCACCGTCTTTTTTCCGCCAAAGCTCCGAACGAGCTCGCGAAACTGCCGAACCTGATTCGGGTCCAAGCCCGACGTCGGTTCGTCGAGAATCAGGATGGGCGGGTCGGCGATGAGGGCTTCGGCGAGGCCGACGCGTTGGCGGTAGCCTTTCGAGAGCTGTCCGACGATGCGGGTCCGGGCGTCCGCGACGCCGGCAAGCTCGAGACAGCGGTCGACCGCGGCCGCCACGTTGGGGACGGCCTTGAGCTGGCCCCGGTGGCGCAGGTACTCCTGGACGCGCATCTCCCGGTACAAAGGCACCCCTTCGGGCATGTAACCGATTCGCTCGCGCGCTCGAATCGAGTTTCCGACGGCATCGATGCCGTCGATCCGAATCGCGCCCGCGCTTGGCGCCAGGTAGCCGGTCAGCATTCGGAGCGTCGTGCTCTTGCCGGCTCCGTTTGGACCGAGGAATCCAACGATCTCACCGGGTTCCACCCGAAAGGACACGTCGTTTACCGCGAGTCGGCTGCCGTACAGCCTGCTGAGCCCTTCGACTTCAATCACATCTTGCTCGTTGGGCGCACGGGGTACTCGATGCGATCGAGCCTTGCAACTGCAGGCCTGTCCAGGTTCTGCGGCTTTTTCGCATCGGCCGGCCGCGCTTCTTTACGATCCAATCGAGATGTCCTCCATCCCCTGGAAGGTTCGCTTGAGCGCGTGCGTCCTCGCGCTGGTTGCCGGAGGCTCGTTCGCCGGCGCGACCGAGATGCGCCGCGCGCCGATCGCAATCGACCCGATTACGATCCGCCCTTCCCCCGTGCTCGAACCGATCCACCAGGAGCCGGGGCCCGAAGTGCCAGGCGTCGTCCCCATCATCGATGACGACGTGACCGGCCTGCGCTTCCCGAGCGGGCTCACGATTCACGGCGGCAGCAAACACCGCGCGATTCTCTTCACGTTCGATGACGGCCCCTCGAGTCGGACCACGCCACGGCTCCTCGACCTGCTCGACGATCTCGACATCAAGGCGCTCTTCTTCGTGACGAGCGAGAGCTTTGGCAATGGAAACCCCTATGAGCGGCGGCACGCCAAAATCGTCCGCGAGATCGTGCGGCGGGGGCACCTCGTCGGGAGCCACACCGAGACCCACCGTCAGCTACCGCTCCTCGGCAACGAAGAGATCCAAGCGGAGCTCGCCATCACCGAGCGAAAGCTTCGAAGGGCGATCGGCCGAACCCCTCGGTTGATTCGTCCGCCCGGTGGCGCCCTGTCGAAGCGCGTCGAGGGCCTCCTAGGCGAGCTCGGCTACACGAGCGTCATGTGGGCCGTTTACGCGGGCGATTTGGAGGCAAAGACGCCCGATGACGTGGTCCGGACCTTCTTTCGGGTTCTCGACCGCCGTGAGCGAGAGACCGGGGACCGCGGTGGCATCGTGCTCATGCACGACACGAAGCCCCACAGCCTCGACGCCCTCCCTCGAGTGGTGCGCGCGCTCCAAAAACGCAACTGCGCGCTGCTCGAACGCGGCGAAGAACTCTACGACATCGTCGACGACCTCGGCTACTTCATCCCGGGCCTCGAGCCGGACCAGACGCTCGAGGAGCGCCAGATTGAGATCGAGCGTGATGCGCAGCGGGCTTGCAATACGATAGCGCTTCGCTAGCTACTCGCGCGTCGCGAGGATTCGCCAAACCGGTAGGCCGTCTTCGAGGGCGCGCTTCTCCCGATTCGAGCGCGCGCCGAACGGGTTCACCTCCACGTAGCCGCCGCCTGAAGCAAGGGTGAAGCCATGGGTGTCCCGAAGCTCAGCTCGGTACTGTTCGGCTCGGTGCTCGACGTCGGTCTGAATGAAGAGCGCGCCGCCGGGCTTCATCAGCCGGGCCAGCTCGCCGAGGAGGGCCTCCCCGATGACCCGCCGCTTGTCGTGCCGCTTTTTCCACCACGGGTCCGGGAAGTGCAGCGCGACCCGCTCAACCGATCGGCTTGGTTCCGCCCTTTTCAAGATTTCGCGGGCATCCCCGCACAGAATCTTCACTTTTTCGATCCCACGCTTTTCGAGCCGCTCGGCCGCTTTGTAGGCAAGCTTGGTCTTGACCTCGATGCCGACGATGCGGCTCTCGGGCGCCGCCGTCGCCCGCTCGAACAGCGACAAAGCGCGCCCAAAACCGATGTCCAGCTCGAGTGGGCCTGATCCGGCGATCAGGTCTTCGAGCGAGAAGCGGCCCTCCGGGGCTCTTGGAGCCCGCTCGCGATAGAGCGGGCGTAGGTCTGAGTCCGACACCCGCGCTCCCTACCGGGGGGCGCGAATGGCGTCAAACCGGATACGCTCCTTCTTGACCGCCAAGGTGCCGATCGCGTATGCCAGCGACATACATCTTGGTGAATGGGGCTTGATGTCGATGAGGATTCTGATCGTCGAAGACAGCGTGACCATGCGCAAGGTCATGGAAATGACTTTCGCTGGCGAGGACGCGGAGTTGCTGGTCGTGGAAAACGGCGAGCTTGCACTTGAACGAGGGGCCGCCTTCTCGCCGGACGTGGCGTTCATCGATTCGTCCCTCCCGGGGATCGACGGGTACGAAGTCACTCGCGCGCTGAAGTCCGACCCGGGGCTTTCGGGCACCGCGGTTATTCTCATGGCGAGCCAGCATCGACCGCTCGATGCGGCGCGTGCCTCAGAAGTCGGTGCTGACGACCACATTCTAAAACCGTTCGACACGCAGGAAGCCATCGACAAGGCAAGCGCGCTGGCGGGCGAAGCGGAGCCCGCCGGCTTTTCCGACATGCCCTCGATTCCGGTGGCCCGTCCAGCGACGACTCCGCCAAGGCCGGTCGCCCAGCGCGCCCATCGGCCCACGCCGCCGCCCCTCCCCGTCGGTTCCACACCGCAGTCGGCGCGAAGGTTGTCGGGGACCCCCATCAGCGGGGCACAGGTTTCGGTTGCGCCGGGGACGGCCGCCTCCCTTCATTCGTCGTCGCCTCCTGCGAAGATCGTCTCCGCACCCGCTGCGAAAGTTTCTTCGGCGCCACCCGCTCAATTCTCATCGGCGCCACCTGCTCAGTTTTCATCCGCCCCACCAGCCTCTCCGCTACAGGCCGCAGGCGCGAGCGAAGCGCTGTCGCACTCGGTGGTGGCGCGACTCGAAACGCTCGGCCTCACGCCCGATCAGGTCGAAGGCGTGCTCAAGCTCTCGGCCGAAGTCGTGGAGCGCGTGGTTTGGGAGGTCGTACCCGAGCTTGCCGAAGCGATGATCCGTGAGGAATTGCACCGTCTCATCGGCGACTGAGGCTTGACTGGCCCGGCATTTCACCGCACACGGTCGGTCGGATGAGCGGTTCGACTGACGAGATGCCCAAGCAGTACTCGCCCACCGAAAGCGAGTCTCGCTGGTACGAGTTCTGGGAGACGTCCGGGTTCTTCGCGGCTTCGGAAGAGCCGGGTGACACGCGACAGACGTACACCCTCGCCATTCCGCCGCCGAACGTCACGGGCTCGCTCCACATGGGCCACGCCTGCCGGACGACCTTCGAGGACGTGCTCTGCCGCCACAAGCGGATGCAGGGCTACAACACGCTCTGGGTGCCAGGCATCGACCATGCGGGGATCGCGACGCAGGTGGTGGTCGAGCGGCAGCTCAAGCGGGAAGGCCTGACGCGGTACGACCTCGGCCGCGAGAAATTCATCGAGCGGGTTTGGCAGTGGAAGGAGGAATCGGGCGAGCGAATCCTCCAACAGCTCCGCAAGATGGGCGCATCCTGCGACTGGCCGCGGACAAAATTCACCATGGACCCGGAGATGGTTCGAGCGGTTCGTGAAGCATTCGTCCGGCTCTACGAGGAGGGGCTCATCTATCGCGACACGCGCCTGGTCAACTGGGACGTCGAATCGCAGACCGTGCTCTCAGACCTCGAGGTCGAGCAGGAGGAAAACGTCGAAGGCGCGATGTTCGATTTCGCTTATCCGCTGGCGGACGGCGGCGGTGAAGTGGTGGTTTCGACGACGCGCCCCGAGACGATGCTGGGCGATACTGCCGTGGCGATCCACCCGGACGACGCGCGCTACCGGCATCTGCACGGCAAGTACGTGCGACATCCGTTCGTGGACCGTTTGATTCCGGTGATCCTCGATGCGGAGCTGGTCGACCCCGAGTTCGGCACGGGCGTTGTGAAGGTGACGCCGGCCCACGACCCGAACGACTTTGCGACGGGCAAGCGACATGGCCTCGAGGAAATCAACATCTTCAACCTCGATGGCACGATGAACGAGAACTCCGGTTCGTTCCAAGGGCTCGACCGCTTAGAGGCGCGCCGAGTCGTCGAGATCGAGCTCGGAAACCTCGGGCTCGCCCGCGGACGCAAGAAGCACATGATGACGCTGCCGCGTTCGCAGCGGTCGGGGACCATCGTCGAGCCGATGATTTCGACCCAGTGGTTCGTGAAGATGAAGCCGCTCGCGGCGCCCGCAATCGAGGCGGTCGAAGACGGCACGATTCAGATTCTGCCGCCCGAGTGGAGCAAGACGTATTTCCACTGGCTCCGGAACATTCAGGACTGGTGCATTTCACGGCAGCTCTGGTGGGGCCACCCGATCCCGGCCTGGTACTGCGAGGACTGCGAGCACGTCACCGTGTCGCGCGAGGACGCGACGGCGTGCGGCGGCTGCGGGGGAACCTCGATTCGCCAAGACGACGACGTGCTCGACACCTGGTTCAGCTCGGGGCTCTGGCCGTTTTCGACGCTCGGCTGGCCCGATAAGACGGTCGCGCTCGAGCGATTTTACCCGACGCAGGACATGGAGACGGGTTACGACATCCTGTTCTTCTGGGTCGCCCGCATGATTATGATGGGCCTTCACTTCATGGGCGAGGTTCCCTTTACGCGCGTCTTGCTGGCCGGCTTGGTCACCGACGAGCGCGGCGAGAAGATGAGCAAAGTGAAGGGCAACGTCGTCGACCCGCTCGACGTGATTTACGGCGCCACCAATGAGCAGCTCGTGGCGAAGGCCGAAAAGGCAGGCGCGAAGAAGTCGGGCATCAAGTACCTGAAGACCACCTACCCCGATGGTTTTGCGGCGTACGGTGCCGACGCCCTGCGCATGACGCTGCTCAGCTATTCGCCGCAGTCGCGACGCATCGCGCTTTCCATCAAGCGCATCGAAGGCTACCGGAACTTCGCCAACAAGCTCTGGAACGCCTCGCGCTACGCGCTCATGCGGCTCGACGGCTCCTCGACCCAGGCCGCGCAGCAATGCCCGAAGCCCACGGAGCTGGCGAACCGTTGGGTGCTCTCGCGGCTCTATCACGCGCTCGACGTCGCGGCCTCTGGGCTCGACGCCTACCGGCTCGATGAAGCGTCCGGCGCGCTCTATCACTTCGTGTGGGACGAGTTTTGCGACTGGTACCTGGAGCTGAGCAAGCCGGCCCTCGGCAGCGGCGATGCGGCTCTCATCGAGGAGACCGAGGCGACCTTGGTGCACGTCCTCGAAACGGTGCTGCGCGCGCTTCATCCGATGATGCCTCACATCACCGAAGAGATCTGGCAGCGGGTCCCGAAGTGGGACGAAGCGCCGAAGAGCATCATGATTAGCCGCTTCCCGACGGGGCTCGTCGACGCGAAGCTGGACCGGGCGGCCGAGCGTGATTTCGAAGTGGTACAGGCCTTCGTCGGGAGCGTCCGGACCATTCGCGCGGAGCACGACGTGCCGAGGAGTCAGCCGATGCGCATCCACTGGCACACCAATGACGAAGACAAGCACCGGGTTCTCGACGCCGAGCGACGGACCATCGAGGCATTGGGCCGCTGCGAGCTCTGCTTCGAGGCCGACCCTGCGAAGCTCGATGATCCGAACGCGCATTTCAAGAACGCCGCCGTTTTTGTGAACCCGGGGGTTCGGGCAGCGGTGCCGGACGTCATCGACACCGAGAAGGAGCGCGACCGCCTTCAGCGCGACCTCAAGAAGCTCGAAAAAGAGCTCGGCGTGCTCGAGAAGAAGCTCGCCAACCCGAGCTTCGTCGAGCGCGCGCCCGAGGCCGTGGTCGAGAAATCGAGGCGGGACTCCCTCGATCTGCGAGAGAAACGCGAGCGGTTGGAAGCGGCGTTGAATAGCCTTTGAAAGAGGACTTTGAACGACGCCGCCACAGATTCGACCCAGGCTGACACCGAGCGGCCGCTTTGTGTGGACCTCGATGGGACGCTTCTGGCAACCGACACGATGGCCGAAGGTTTCATGGGCCTGCTCAAGAGCGCGCCATGGAAGCTTCCGGCCGCATTCGCGGCGCTGAGGAGCGGCCGACCCAAGCTCAAGCGATACCTCGCCGAGAATGCGCCCGTCGACCCCGCGACCCTACCGTACCGGCCTGAAGTGCTCGACGCGATTGGCGAGGCGCATGCAGCAGGCCGTCGGGTGCTGCTGGTGACCGCCTCCGACCAAGGCACCGCCGATCGGATTGCAGAGCATCTCGGCATCTTCGACGAAGCGATTGGAAGCGACGGGCAGAACAACCTGAAGGCGCATCGAAAAGCCGATTATTTGACGGGGCGTTTTGGCGCCGGTGGGTTTCAGTACCTCGGCGACTCGTCGGCGGACCTGCCGGTGTGGAAGGCCGCCCACGAGGCGAGCATGGTCTGTCCGAGTCCAAGCACCCAGCGCGCCGCCGAGCAGCTGGTGTCGAGCGCGACGGTCCTGGTCCCTCGGCCTCCGAAGCTCGAGGCCGCGGTGCGGGAGCTTCGGCCTCACCAATGGGCCAAGAACATCCTGCTCTTCGTGCCGCTCTACTTCTCGCACGAGTACAAGGATCTGGGCCTGGTCTTCGCAGCAGTCATGGCCTTCCTCTCGTTTTCGTTTTGCGCCTCGTCGATTTACGTCTTGAACGACCTCGTCGACCTCTCGGCAGACCGACAGCATCGGAGCAAACGCAATCGGCCCCTTGCCGCCGGCACGCTTTTGATTCCGGAGGCGGTTGCGCTCGCCCTCGCTTCGCTCGCCGTCGCGGTCGTCTTGGGCGCTGTCTTCGTTCGCGCCGAGTTCGTCCTCGTGCTCCTGGGCTACGTCGCGCTCACCACCGCGTACAGCTTTGTCCTCAAGCAGCACATGATTGTCGACGTGCTCGCACTGGCCTCGCTCTTCACCTATCGGGTGGTCGCCGGTGGCGTCGCGGTCGACGTGAAGCTCTCGCCGTGGCTGCTCGCGTTTTCGATTTTCTTCTTCACGAGCTTGGCCTTCGTGAAGCGCTACAGCGAGCTCATTCAAGTCAAAGGAGACGGCGGTCGCTCGCTCAAGGGCCGCAACTACGTCCCGGCCGACATCCCCATCATCACTTCGGCAGGGCCGGCCGCGGGTTTGCTCGCGGTGCTCGTCTTCGCGCTCTACATCAACAGCCCCGCCGTGATGCGGTACTACTCGGTGCCCGAGGCGCTATGGGGCATCTGCTTGATTCTGGTCTACTGGATCATCCGCATTTGGTTCCTCGCCGCGCGCGACCAAATGCACGACGACCCGGTGCTGTTCGCGGTGAAGGACAAAGTCAGCCTCTTCGCCGGCGCGCTCGTCATCGTCTGCCTGCTCGCCGCGCGATAGGGCTAGCTCAAAAGAGCTCCAACTGCCCCGGCTGCACCACGCCCTCGTGAAAGCGCACGCCTTCGAGCTCGAGCAGGAGCTGCTTGCGTTCGAGCCCGCCGCCGTAGCCCCCGAGGTGGTGCCCGGCCTCGACGACCCGATGACAAGGCACGATGATTGGGATCGGATTTACGTGGTTGGCCTGCCCCACCGCGCGCATGGCACGCGGCGATTGGATCTCCTGCGCGACGCCGCCATAGGTGCGCACCTGGCCCCAGGGGATCGTTCGAAGCGCGTTCCAGACGCGAATCTGAAAGTCGGTGCCCCGAAGGTCGAGCGGCACGGACGCGAAGTCCTCTGGCTCGCCGTCGAAGTAGCGACGGAGCGGCTCCGTGTAGACGGCGGGAACGGCTTTCTCGTCTGCGAGCTCGCTATCGAGGCGCTCGAACGAGAGGCGCAGCAAACCCGCGTCTGACCAGGCGAGCCAAAGCGTGCCGAGGCCTTTGGCTTCGAAGGTGCCCCAGCCCGTGACGGGCGCTTGGTGGGGTTCCGTGGCGGTGGTACCTTCCGCACTCATGGTTCGCTCGGTCCTTGCATCTGCCCTGCTACTTTCAATTGCATGCGGACACAGCCTTAAACAAGCGCAAAGAAGCGTGGAGGCGTACGAGCAGTGCTACGGCGCCGACTACGACCCCGCCGTAACCCCCGCGCAGCGCCGCGACTGCTGGGCCAATTGGCTCCAAGCGCATTCGCCGGCAGAGCCCCCCGAGCGCATCCGCTACGCCGAAATGCGCCTAAATCAGCTCGCCATCGACGGCTCCAC
>CBESWY010000033.1:0-17044 GCA_965533395.1 uncultured Myxococcales bacterium | reverse complement strand
AGATCCAACAGGGGCTAAGCAGACAGAGATTCAAATCGTGCGCTCAGCCACCTGCTCGACTCTTGAGTTGGGCATCGACGCGGTCGGTCGGATAACGGGCTGATCGACCGCGTCGTCTTTTATTGCATCACGACGCGTCTAGGCGTCCTCGCTCGAATGACCGGCGAGCTCAGTCGCCGTCGCCTTCGTTTGCAGCGTCTTCAGTCATGATGGCGATTAGCTCGGCCTGCGAGTTCACGTTTGCCTTCCTGAAAATCGCACCCAGCTGGGTCGTTACGGTGCGCAGGGAAGCGTTGCGTCGCTCGGCGATCTCCTTGACGGTGAGACCTTCCAATACGGCGTCGATGATTGCGTGCTCCGCAGACGTCGTGCCTTCTGGGTAGCGCAACTGTGGGAGCGGGACGCTCAAGACGAGGATATCTTCCCCTCCTACGCGCATCCGGCTCACCCTCGGCCCCGTGTCCGAGTCCGGATTCGAGGGCGGATCCGGGCTCTCAGGGGGACCCTCTCCGTCTTTTGAACCAGATTCGGTAGTCACAAGGGGAACTAAACAAACCGCAGCCAGCAGGTCAAGATTCAATCGGCACAGAACGATGAATCAAGATCAGGGGGTTCGTCTCGTTAGAGTCCCATCTGCTTGGCGATGATCACCTTCATGATTTCGCTGGTGCCCGCGTAAATTCGTTGCACGCGGGCATCTACATACGCACGGCTGATCGGGTACTCGAGCATGTAGCCGTAGCCGCCATAGAGCTGAAGGCAGGCGTCCACGATCCGGCCCTGCATTTCGGTCTGCCAAAGCTTGGCCATCGAACACTCCTTCACGAGGTATTCCCCGGCGACGTGCTGTGCGATGAGACTGTCCAAGAACGCCCTACCCACCTCGATTTCGGTCGCGCACTGCGCCAAGGTGAACTGGGTATTCTGGAACTTGGAAATCGAGCGCCCGAACGCCTTTCGCTCTTGCGTGTAGGCGATCGCGTCTTCGAGCACTTTTTCGGCGCTGGCCTGCGAAAGAATCGCAACGCAGAGCCGCTCCTGTTGGAGCTGCTGCATGAGCATCATGAAGCCCATGCCTTCTTGACCCAGCAGGTTCTCAGCCGGGATTCGACAATCATCGAACGCGAGCTCCGCGGTGTCTTGGCTTTCCATACCCATTTTTTCGAGCTTGCGGCCTCGGATGAAACCCGGAGCATCCCCTTCGACGACGAACAGCGACACGCTGCGGTGGGGGTCGTCGGAGTTTGCCGTTCGGGCCGCGACGACCAGGAGGTCGCAGCTCATGCCGTTCGAGATGAAGGTCTTCGCGCCGTTGATCACGTACTCGTCACCGTCGCGCTTGGCGGTGGTCGCAATCCCCGCTAGGTCGGAACCGGTGCCCGGCTCGGTCATCGCCAAGGCGGTGACGGTCTGACCGCTGGCACAGCCTGGCAACCACTTGGACTTCTGCTCGGGGCTGGCGAAGGCGTGGATGTAGGGAACGATGATGTCGGAGTGAAGGCTGGCCGCCCAGCCGGATTCGTAGGCTCGAGAGAGCTCTTCCATGACGATCACCGAGTGAAGGAAGTCGCCCCCGGCGCCGCCGTACTCCTCCTCCATCCACGGGCACAGAAAGCCCGCCTCACCGGCTTCTAGCCAGATCTCGCGGTCGACGACCCCCTGCGCGCGCCACTTGGCTTGCTTCGGAAGGACCCGGGTTTCGACGAACTGCCGGAAGTTGCTTCGGAAGATCTCGTGTTCCTCGGAAAATAGCCGTCGCTCCATGGTTCTCCCTCGACTGAATCGCCATTCATTTACCCCAGGCACCAATCGCTGGCAAGCCCGGTCCGGCGCGGCTGCCTTGCTCGGGCAGAACTCCGTATCTATGGTCCCGCGCAATGCGCCGCCGACCGGCTCGGTTTTTCCTTCTGCTTTTTCTGTTCGCGGCGATTCCGGCTACTGCGCTGGCAAGCGGCGACGGTCACGGACTGAGTTACGAGGTCTGGCTCATCCTCGCTGCGATGATCCTTGCTGCGAAGCTCGGCGGCGAAGTCGCGGTGCGCCTGAACCAACCGTCCGTTCTAGGTGAGCTCTGCGTCGGCATCGTGCTCGGGAACCTGAGCCTCTTCGGCATCCATACGTTCGAAGGCGCGGCCGAGCTGGTACCGGTGGAGTTCCTCGCGGAGCTCGGCGTCGTCCTCTTGCTTTTCGAAGTCGGCCTCGAGTCGACCCTGACCGAAATGAGGGCGGTTGCGCCGACGTCCGGGCTCGTGGCCATCATTGGCGTGGTCGCGCCCATGGCGCTCGGGTACGGCGTGAGCCTCTGGCTGCTTCCCGAGGAGCCCTTTTCGCTTCACCTCTTCATCGGCGCGACGCTCGCCGCGACGAGCGTGGGGATCACGGCACGCGTCTTGAAGGATCTCAACGCGATGGCCCGCCCCGAGACTCGCGTCATCCTCGGCGCGGCGGTCATCGACGACGTTCTCGGCCTCATCGTCCTTGCAGTGGTTGCGAGCATCGCCGAGTTCGGTGCAATGCCAGGGCCACTGGACCTCACTAGGATCATCGGGCTTGCGGCCGGCTTCCTAATCGGCGCGCTCCTTCTGGGCGCCTACGTCATGCCGGGCGTCTTCCGTTTCGCCTCGAAGCTTCGGACCCAGGATGTCCTGGCCGCAGTCGCCATCGGCCTTTGCCTGCTTCTTGCGGGTATTTCTGGTGCCGCAGGGCTCGCACCGATCGTAGGCGCATTCGCGGCAGGGTTGATCCTCGACGAGGTCCACGTCAAGCCGTTCGGGCGCAAATCCGCACACGACCTGACCGAGATCATCGGACCGATCGTCGCCGTGATGGCCCCGATCTTCTTCGTTCGCACGGGCATGATGGTCAAGCTCGGTGGCATCGGAGCAGAGCCACTCTTCCTCGCTCTTGCGCTGACCGTCGTCGCGATCGTCGGAAAGCTGGTGTCGGGCCTGGGCGTTCGAGGCGCCACCGCGGACCGGCTCACCGTCGGCATCGGCATGATCCCGCGCGGCGAGGTCGGGCTCATCTTCGCCAACGTCGGCGCAGGCATCAAGTTCGAAGGCAAACCGCTCATCGCAGCCGGTGTCTACGCAGCCATCGTCCTCATGGTGATGGCCACCACGGTCGTGACGCCTCCGTGGCTAGCCCAGCGCATCCGACAGGTCATGCGCAGGCAACCCGATGTCGCTTGAAGCGGCGTTAGAGAACGCGAACGCACCGATTCGTGAACTGGTGGTGGCACTCGGATCCGATGAGCGGATCGACGTAGCGTCCGTCCCCCGGGGCGCCCTGGACTGGGCGATCGCGGAGGCGGCCAAAACTCATCCGGATCGACGTTTCGTCGTCGTCTCGGCAGACCTCGAAGAGGCCTATCGCCACGAATCGAATCTCCGTTTCCTCCTTCCCTCTGAGAACGCCGGCGTACTGCTTTTCACCGCGGCGGATACGAGCGCACTCCTGGACGTCGTCCCGGACCGGCGCGCCGAAATGCAGCGCATGGCCGTGTTGGCGCAGCTCGCCGAACAGCAACCTTGGCGCGTGCTCATCGTTCCCGCCCCCGCGCTCCTTCGCCGCGTTCCACCCGTCGAGCACGTGAATTCCGGCCTTCTTTCGATCGAAATCGCGCAGCAGATCGAACGCGACGACCTCGTTCGGCGTTTGTTGGAGCTCGGCTATCTCAGGGTCCCGCTCGTCGAAGATCGAGGAACGTTCTCAGCGCGCGGGGCCCTCGTCGATGTCTACGGTCCGGATGCGGCCCTCCCCTTTCGAATCGAGCTCGACGACGACCTGGTCTCCCGCATTCGTCGCTTCAACCCCGACGATCAGAAGACCGCGGACGAAATCGACTCGCTCCAGCTTGCCGCAGCGCGGGAGGTGCCCGACGCGCCCGACGCCATCGCTCGAGCCAAGACGGTCGTGCGAGAGCTTTGCGACGAACTGAACATACCCACCCTGCAAGCCCGAGAGCTGGTAGCCGAGCTCGACCGCGGGTCCGGTGCATTGACTTCGAACGCACTGCTGCCGGCCTACTTCGATCGGCTCGACACGCTCTTTGACTATCTTCCGGACGACCTGCGGCTGGTTTTGGCCGATCCGCTGGCCATCGCGAGCTCGGTTCGTGCCGAGCAGCAGCAGGGTACGGACGAGCACGCAGCGCGGCGCGACCGGCCCACCTTCGAGTTGTCCGCATACTTCACGACCGAAGACGAGCTCACGCGACGGCTCCTCGAGTACCCGGTGATGGTATCGCATCGCTTGGCGGTTCACGGCGCCGCTGGCGACGACGAAGGTCCCATCGTCGCCGCTTTTGCGCCACCGGGGGACGCATTGGTTCGAGTGAGCGCGTCGGATCAGCAGCCGCTCATTTCGGAGCTGCGCGCGCAAAAAGGACAAGGGGATCGTGGGCTGCAACCCTTGGCCGATCAGCTCCGGGAATGGACCGACCAAGGCCTCCGAGTCTCTCTCGTCGGCAGAACTCAGCACCAGGCCGACCGCTTGATCGATCTACTCAAGAGCTACGGCGTTGCAGCACGGATTTTGGACGAAACGACGTTGGGCGAGCTTCGCGACGGGTTCGTGCTTTGGAGCGAAGGCATTGCCTATGTCACAGAGGAAGAGATTTTCGGATCCCGGGTTCGACAGCGCCGCAGCCAGCGTCAAACGCGCCGCCAACAACAGCGCTTCCTCGAAGACCTTCGAGAGCTGAGCCCAGGCGACTTCGTCGTCCATGTCGATCACGGAGCGGGCAAGTACCTCGGTCTCCAACACAAAGAACTAAGCCTGACCGCGATGGACCGACTGCACGGTCGTACCGCTCAGACCGTCGAAGTGATGGTCGTCGAGTACGCCGGTAGCGACAAGCTGTTCGTCCCGGTCACCCGTCTTGGGGTGATCCAGAAGTTCAAAGGCGGCGAAGGACACCAGCCCAGGCTCGATCGTTTGGGTGGCACGACGTTCGGAACCAAGAAGGGGCGTGTCCGCAAGGCCGTGCAACAGATGGCCGAGGAGCTTCTCAAGCTCTACGCGGAACGGACCGCGGTCAGGCGGGAGCCGTTCGAGCCCACTGGACCCGCCTACGCGGAGTTCGAGGCGACGTTCCCGTTCGAAGAAACGCGCGATCAGGAGAAGGCCATCGAAGACGTGATGGCAGACCTCGAAGAGCCACAGCCGACGGACCGGCTCATCTGTGGAGATGTGGGCTTCGGAAAAACGGAAGTTGCGCTTCGGGCCGCGTTTCGGGTGGCGATGAGCGGACGGCAAGTGGCGATCCTATGCCCCACGACGGTCTTGGCGCAGCAGCACTATCGGACCTTCTCCTCTCGGCTGGACGGCTACCCGCTCCGCGTCGAGGTGCTGTCGCGATTCGTCTCTCGCAGCAAGCAGCTCGAAGTGCTGACCGGCCTCAAAGACGGCACCGTCGACGTAGTCATCGGAACTCACCGCATTCTCTCGAAAGACGTTCACTTCGCCGCGCTCGGGCTCCTGGTCGTCGACGAAGAGCAGCGGTTTGGCGTCACGCACAAAGAGCGCATCAAGAAGCTTCGGACCAACATCGACGTCATCACCCTCAGCGCAACACCGATTCCGCGCACACTGCAGCTTGCGGTCGGGGGCATGCGCAACCTTTCGTTGATCACCACGGCACCCCAGGACCGACGCTCCGTGCGAACCTTCGTCTGCCGCTGGGACGACCACTTGATCAAAGAAGCGATTGAGCGAGAGCTCAGCCGGGGTGGTCAGGTGTTCTTCGTCTACAACCGCATCGAAGGCTTATACGAACGCGCTCAGCGCATTCAAGATCTGCTTCCGAATGCGCGGATCGCAATTGCGCACGGCCAGATGAAGCCCGCGCTGCTCGACCGGGCCATGACCGACTTCGTGGAGGGCGGGTACGACGTCCTCTGCTCGACTGCCATTGTCGAAAGCGGGCTCGACATCCCGCGCGCGAACACGATTTTGGTCGACCGAGCGGACACCTTGGGACTGGCTCAGGTCTACCAGCTCCGAGGCCGCGTCGGCCGCTCGGACCAGCGCGCGTACTGCTACCTGATCACTCCGCCGCCCAACCAGATGTCGGAAGAATCTCGAATTCGCATGGAGGCACTCGAGCGGTTCTCCGGTCTGGGCGCGGGCTTCAGAGTCGCGACCCTCGACATGGAGCTTCGAGGCGCCGGCAATCTCTTGGGATCGGAGCAAAGCGGCAATGCGTCGCTCGTCGGTTTCGACATGTTCGTGCAGATGCTCAATGAAGCCGTCTCGGAGCTCAAGGGCGAGCCGCTTCAGGAGGAAATCGACCCCGAGCTTTCGGTCGAGCTCGAGCACTATATCCCAGAGGAGTACATCGACGATATCGGGCTCCGTCTCTCGTTGTACCGGCGCTTTGCGACCGCGGCGGACGAGGCTTCGGTCGACGAGCTTGCGATAGAGATGGAGGAGCGTTTCGGAGCGCCCCCGCCGCCGGCGCGTGCCTTCATCCGCTTGATGTCGGTCAAACCGCTGCTCCGCGAGCTTCGCGCCCTCGGTTGTGAAGCGGACCGACGGCGGGTGACTCTGCACCTGAGGGAGGACACCCCGCTCGACCCTGCGAAGCTCATGCCGCTGGTGGCGACGCCGGGCGCCGGCTGGAGCCTTTCGCCTGACATGAAACTGAGTCGGCGCTATCGAGAAGAGGAGTCCGGCGATGCGGTGGATCGCGTTCGATCCCTCATCGTCGAGCTCGAGCCGATGCGATCGACGGGGCGCGAGCCCTGAAGGATGGTTCGAACGATGTCACTTTCCCACGAGCTTCAGCGTATCTTCGACTCCGATCGCGCACTGCGAATGGCCGAGATCGGCGTGCTTCGGCACAAGGACGCCGAGGAGCTGGTCGCACTGCTCGAGCGCGAAACCGAGCACGCCCTTTCGATGGAGGATCGCGAAGAAGGAACGATGCGGCTCGAACGACTGGCGGATCTCTGTGCGCAGGTTCCCGGCCCCCGGATGACGGACGCTCTCATCGCCATCCTGAACGACGCGGAGCCAAGGGTGCGTGTCGCGGCAGGCGAAGCGCTGAGAGACCTGGGGTTCGAGCGATATGCCGAGGTCGCCCGAGGCATCGAGCGCGCCTTGGATCGCAACGCGGACGGGCTCGCGATGTCCGAGCTGCCCTGGGTGCTCGCCGAGATCGCCGAGCCGAGTGCCCTGGGATTGATCCGCCGCTTTCTCGACCATCCGAACGCGGACGTCGTCGCGGCGGCGATCGAATCACTTGCTCAACTGCGCGACCCCGAATCAATCGCAGACCTCGAGCGCTTCTTGAGTGATTCGCGCGTCGTAACAATCGAAGACTTCGAAGACGAAACCAAGACGACACTCGGCGAGCTCGCGGCGGAAGCGCTCAATATCGTCCGCTGAGCGAAGTGGAGTGGGGCCTAGGGGCTCTCTCGTGTCCACAGCGCGCGCCGCTTGGCCGCCTTCGCGCGGGCTCGGTCCTTGGCGAAGAGCGCCAGGTAGTCCTCGTTGACCGCTTCCACCTCGACTTGATCGGGAAGCTCGGCGCGCGCCGCCGCCATTGCCTGGACAAGCGACCGGAGCGGCCCCGACGCCTGACCAAACGTGGAGGCCTCGATGCTGTCCGAGACTTCAGACATCCGATCGACGACGTCCTTGCTCAGGTAGCCTCGTCGGCACAGGTCATCGAAGCTGGCGACGAGAACTTCCGGGTTGAAGGTATGGGCGACCACCAGATCTGCTCCAACCCGCAGCACCGCTTGCGCATCGAGCGCGCCGTCCTCGAGCAGAACCAGCGCGGGCTGGAAATAGTTGTAGAAGGGGCACACGCGCCGCCCGAAATCGCCAAAGCCTGCGGTTGACGAGACGCGCTCGAGATGGATGAAAATGCGTCGGACCGTGTCGCCACGAGGAACCCGGGCCGCGATGCGGACCAGCTCCGGGATATCGTTCGGATAGACCTCCGCGGCTTCCGCGATCTTCATCAAGAGCTCCTGGCCGACCCGACCGGCGGCGATGTCCGCGTAGAGCGAATAGATGAACGCATCTCCTTCGGCGTCGTCACCGAAGAGGATCTCGTCGGTCTCGGGCGACACGTTGGTGCGCGAGCGAAGGAGCGCGGTGAGCTTGTAGCTGAGTTGATCGCGCAGGAATCGGAACTTGCCACGGACCAGGTTGCGCAGACTTGGCTTGAGCGTGAACCCGTCCCAGTGAATTCCATCGAGCCGAAGCTTCGCCTCGAGCACGCTGCGCATTTGCTCGGGGCTACCTGACAAAATGAAGATCGCCGCCGGATCTGTAGCTCGGATCTCGCGCAAAAGCGTGCTCGCACCGGGATAGGCTCGTTTGCGGGAGGCCGGCTCGAATGCGGTGCGCACCAAGTCTCGCAGCGTGTCGAACTCGGTCCGAAGGTACGTCTTGTCGAGGTCCCAGCGATAGACGATTTGTTGCCTGCGCTCGCTCAAGTCCGGTGCCACCGGAAGACCATAGCAGCGAAGCGGCCAGAGATGCAGACGGAGTCGAAGCTGATATGGTCGACCGATGGCTCTCAACGCAGTGCATATCGACGAGCGCACCTTGCAGCGCGGCTCTGAAGCCCAGCACACGGAGTGGGACGCAATTGTTCGGGAGCTCCTTTCGCGGGCCAAGAGCAATATCGAAGAGTCCGCGAGCCTTCACGTGAGCGTCACCGAGCAGGGTTTCGTCATGGATTTTCAAACCGATCCGGAGCGAATGCTCGGGACGATTGTGATTCCGCACCAGCTGCTGTCCGAGCACATCACCGAATACATCGATATCGTTCGCCAAATCGCAGAGGCAGACGGCCTCAACCAAATGGAGGCGCTGGACATGGCGAAGAAGGTGACCCACGACCGTGCGGGTCGGGTGCTCAAGCGAGAGCTTCGCGACTTTGGCTTCGACTTGGAGACCTCGCGCCGCCTGTTCACGCTGCTCCTTTCACTGCGGGTGGACACGACGAGAATCGTCGGCATCCACGGACATCGCACGATTCGGTAGCGGCCGTCCTAGGGTCGTCAATGCCCGCAAATACGCTAGTTTCGCTCTCTGGGCTGCGAATTTTTGCGGCAGGTTCGACCTTTTTCGTCATTTGTTGAACACTGAATTGCGAAGGGGGTCATGACAGCGTCGCTAAAAGAGTCGGTCCGTCCGCCGACCGGGGGGCCGCAACCTCAGGCACCGAGCGCTACCCACTCGAAGCGCGACGAGGATTTCGTGCGCCTTCTCAACGCTGCAGGTCTCGCCGCTGAGCTCGACGCGGACCAGGTGGCGACAATTGCCTGTAGCCTCGAAGATTCGGGAATCGATTCCCGCCGGATGGACATCCTAGAGCTCTACTACCGAGGCAACGATGATACCTCCGTCGCTTTGCGGCGCCGCTCGCGCGATCGATTGTTCATGCACAACGACTACTTCTCGGTGAACGCACACCAGCTGGTGGCATCCTTGGCGAGCCTCAATCCCGAGGTCGCTCCGGTCGAGCTCCAGCGAATTGGCACGGACGACGGGCCTTTGGTCCTTCGGGCCGGGGAGCACTTCAGCGCGGTGACGGATGAAGAGGACGAGGACGCCGAGCAGGGCACGGTCGCGGTTCGCGCTCTGGTACGCGCGCTCAACGTGCTTCTGTGCAAGGCTGGAGTCGCCGAAAGGCTCGTTTCCCTCGTTCCGGATGATTCGCGCGAGATCTACGTAGGCGTCACCCAAGAAGGCGCGATGGCACTCCTTCAAGGCGGATGCACGGAGCTGTCGGTCCCGGCCGCGCTGCGAGAGTTTGCAGGCTGGTAGCTACCGCTCTAGGTGAGTGACCATGAGTGAATACGATTACGACCTCTTCGTCGTCGGCGCGGGGTCGGGAGGTGTGAGGGCCGCTCGCGTGGCAAGCGAGCTCGGCGCGGCGGTGGCGATCGGAGAAATCGATCGGATGGGTGGCACCTGCGTGAACGTCGGCTGCATCCCCAAGAAGCTCTTCGTGTACGGATCTCATTTCGCGTACGACCTGAACGACGCCAAGGGTTACGGATGGTCGACGCAGCCTTCATTCGATTGGGCCGTGCTCAAAGGCAACAAAGACCGCGAAATTGCTCGCCTCAATGGTATCTACGAAAGCCTCCTCGCGAAAGCCGGAGTCGATATCATGCGAGGAAGGGTGCAGCTGCTCGACGCGCATACGATCGGAATCGGAGACGTCCAGCGCTCGGCGAAGAGGATCTTGATCGCCACGGGCGGTAAGGCGATCGTCCCAGACATTCCCGGGCGCGACCATGCCTTGACGTCGAACGCGGTGTTCTCGCTCGAAGAGCTGCCGAGGCGAATGATGATCGTGGGAGCAGGCTACATCGCGCTCGAGCTGGGCTCGATGCTCTGCGCGCTCGGGGTCGACGTGACCTTGATCCACCGTGGTGAAGAGATCTTGCGAGGATTCGATCATGACCTTCGATGCCATCTTCACGCCGAGCTCGAGGTCAAGGGGATGCGGATCGTCCTGGAAACGCAGGTCACGGAGATTCGAAAGACGGCCTCGGCATTCGAGGCCCTGCTCGACAACGGGGAGCTCCTCGAAACGGACTTCCCCATCTTCGCAATCGGGCGCGAGCCCAACGTCGATGGCCTTGGGCTGCAAGAGCTCGGCGTGGAGCTCGGTCAGCGCGGAGGTGTCGTCGTCGACGACAACTACAGCACCTCCGTCCCTTCGATTCACGCCGTTGGCGATGTCATCGATCACATTCAGCTGACCCCGGTCGCCGTTGCCGAGGGGATGCACTTCGCCCACCATTTCTACGGCCGCGGCGAGCACCGTATCGACTACGCCAGCATTCCCACGGCCGTGTTCTGTCAACCGGAGCTCGCGACGGTGGGCCTGACCGAGCAAGACGCCTGGCACCGCTGTCAGGACGTGCGTGTCTACAAGTCGGTCTTCACCCCTTTGAAGCTCGCGCTTAGCGAACGAAAAGAACACACGATCGTCAAGCTCGTGGTGGACGCATCCAACGACCGAGTGGTTGGCGCCCACATGGCCGGCCACGGAGCAGCGGAGATCATCCAGGGCCTCGCGGTAGCCATCAAGGCAGGCGCGACCAAGGCCCAGTTCGACGCGACCATCGGGATACACCCGACCGCGGCCGAGGAATTCGTCACCCTGCGATGATTGTTGACTGAATAAGTCGATAACTATTCGAACGTCTGGCGACAAAAAAGTCTGTATTTTTCGGCTTTTCGAGCCTAGGCTAGCGCCGCTGCCCTGGACGCATTGCAAAAGCGCAGCAGACTTGTCAAGTTACTCCGAGTCACCATGGAAGCTGCCCGCATTGCCTCAGTTGATTCCGACCTCGATGAAGAAAATCGAGCCGTCGGGGCCTCCACCGCGGAAGAGCTCATCGCCTGGGCCTCGGATCGCTTCGGCGACAAGCTCATCGCGTCGACTAGCTTTGGCGCGACCTCGGCAGTGATGTTGCATCTCGTGCACCGGGTGGCTCCTCGAACGCCGATCATCTGCGTCGACACCGGCTACCTGTTTCCCGAAACCTATCAATTCGCGGAAGCGTTGACTCAACGTCTGAAGCTCGACGTTCGGTTCTACTCCGCGCAGGTGTCTCCAGCTCGTCAGGAAGCGCTGTACGGGAAGCTCTGGGAGCAGGGCGAGGACGGCGTGAACCGCTACTTGCAAATCAACAAAGTCGAACCGATGCAACGGGCAATCCGTGAGCTCGGTGCAGAGGCTTGGATGGCCGGCTTGCGGGCGGAACAAACAGAGCATCGCGCCGGGCTGCGACGAGTCGATCGCCAAGACGGCCGAGTGAAGGTTCACCCCGTCTTGCATTGGACCAGCGATGATATGACGGCGTACATGGACCTTCACGACCTTCCCTATCATCCGATGGTCCAGCAAGGGTACCGCTCGATTGGTGACCACCATTCTACGATTCCGACCACGGCGGAGATGGATCCGCGCGACGGCCGTATCCTCGGCAAAACAAGGGAGTGCGGGCTTCACCTGCCACTGACCGAGGAGCAAAACCAGAGCCTGAAGTCGAGCGGCTTGTAAGAAGCTGGCCCAGCGCGCTCCCCTCTGCGTAACCTCAATTGGAGGTAGCGAACCGTGACTTTGCTTCGGATTGTGATTAGCGACCTGCATCTCGGGACGGGTACCCGGCGTGGTCAGCTGAATCCGCTCGAGGACTTCATTCACGACGACCGCTTCGTCGAGCTCCTGGCGTTCTACCAAAATCTTGTGGGGCCCGAGGGGGGCATCGAGCTGATCCTGAACGGCGACATCTTCGATCTCTTGAAGGTGAAGATCGCAGACCAGTGGCCGACCGAGGTGACGGAAGACATCGCTATTGCCAAGCTGCAGCAGTGCCTCGAGGGACACCCGAGATTCGTCCTCGCGCTCCGTGAGTTCATTCAGAAGCCGGCGAACCGAATGACTTATCTTCCCGGAAACCACGACATGGAGTTCTGGTTCACCGGTGTTCAAGAGCTCTTCCTTCGCTACGTAGCGCCGGGCGAGGCTGACGAGCGCGTCCACTTCGTGACTTCGTCCGACACCTATTACCTCCCCGAAGGCATCCAGATCCGCCATGGACATCAGTTCGAACGCATTCATCGCGTCGACTACGCACAGATGACGCGAACGCGCCGCGACGGAACCGAAGTGCTGGCGCTGCCCTGGGGTAGCCTATGGATCCTCGAGGTGATGAATCCGCTCAAAGAGATTCGAAGCCACATCGATCGAATCCAGCCCCTACGGCGATTCCTCTGGTCGTCGGCGCTGCTCGATCCGGGCTTCGTGCTCAAGTTCCTCTGGCGCTCGACGGTCTATTTCCTTCGGCACCGCGTATTCACGATTCAAGCCTGGCGCGACCGCATCATGAATCTGCCGCGGCTGGTGCGCGAAGAAGTGCTCGAAGTGACGAGCGGCGGATACGATGAGCGGGCGATCCGCGCGCTCAACAAAACCCGCGGCGCCCATACTCTGATCGTCGGCCACAGCCACGGCCCGCGGTTTCTACAGCTCCCGAACGACCGCATCTTGGTGAATACGGGAACCTGGGTGAAGATGATCAACCTGGACCTTCAGTACCTCGGCCAAGACAGCGGCTTGACCTATGCGGTGATCGCATACGACGACGATGGGAGACCGGCGACGACCTTGATGAGGTGGCAGGGAGCCCACGAAGCCTGCGAGGCCATCCCATACGCGGACTAGGTCTCCGATTGCCAAGCCGAGGTCGCCGCGATACTATACAGGGGTTCAGTGCCCCGGCCGTGCGACAACCCACCCAATCGCTTTCAAGAAGCCCATGTCGATTGGGAGGGTGAGGCTCCGCCTGCGGATCTTCGGCTTCACGAAGAGCATGCCAAGAGCGCCCTCTCCGAGAACAAGAGCCCAGACGTCGGGTTTCGCTGGAGCCTGAATCCGTACCGCGGCTGCTTTCATGGCTGCGCGTATTGCTACGCGCGCCCGACGCATCCTTATCTCGGCTTCGGTGCAGGCACGGACTTCGAGCGGCAGATTGTCGTGAAGGTCAATATCGTCGATCGGCTGCGGGCGCGGCTTCGCAAGAAGTCTTGGAAGCGGGAGCTGATTGCGTTTTCCGGAAACACCGACTGCTACCAACCGATTGAATCGCACTATCAGCTCACCCGCCGCAGCCTCGAAGCCTGCGCGGAGTACCAAACCCCGGTGGCGATCATCACGAAGGGCAAGCTCGTGCGGCGCGACATCGATGTCTTGCAGACCTTACACCGCATGTCGGCTTGCCGTGTCACGCTCAGCATTCCTTTTGCCAACGATGATGACGCACGAGCGATCGAGCCTTTTGCAAGCCCACCGAGCAAGCGCTTCGAGACACTGCGAGCGCTATCGGACGCAGGGATCGACACAGCCGTGGCGGTCGCGCCGATCATCCCCGGCCTCAACGACGATCAGATCCCGGAGATCTTGAAACGCGCCAGGGACGCCGGTGCGTCGAGCGCATTCAAGATTCTCCTGCGGCTACCGCTGGAGGTCGGCCCGGTCTTCTCGGCGAGGCTGGCCGAGGCATTTCCACTGCGGCACGCCAAGATCATGAGCGCCATTCGCGACTTGCGGCGAGGTCGAGAGAGCGATGCGCGCTTTGGCGCTCGCATGGTCGGGCAAGGGCCGCGTTGGGCGATGATCGAAAAGCTGTTTTCCTTACACTGCGAGAGACTCGGCCTCGAGCACCTCTCCGGCGAGGCAGCGGCACCGGCACCGCGCCGAGAGCCGGCGCAGGGGCCCCAACTTCCCCTCCTCTTCTAACCTGGCCCATAGATTGCATCTTGCTCCTGGCGTGACGGTGCATCGACATCGATTTGTTCGGAGATAAACCTAGTGATTACAAATATTTATCGAGCGGCCAAAGAGTTGGACGACTTGTCATCGCGTGACATAGTGTCAACATTGCCTGCCAGAGAGTCTCAAATGGCCGATTCAAACGAGATCTCGGTTCTCGTCGTCGACGACGAAGCGCCGAACGTCGACTCCCTTCGACGCATCTTCGAGCGAGAAGGGTTCAAGGTCCTCTCCGCGACGAGCGGGAAGAAGGCCCTCGACCTCTGTCGTCACAATCCGGTGAACGTCGTCGTGAGCGACTTGATGATGCCGGGCATGAACGGCATCGAGCTGGTCAAGGCCCTGAAGACCGTCGTCCCTGATGCCGAGGTCGTCTTGATGACCGCCTTCGGCACGGTCGAAAAGGCGGTCGAAGCCATGCGCGCAGGCGCATACGATTTCGTCGAGAAGCCTTTGAAGCGGCTCCAGATGGTCAAGACCGTTCGCAAGGCCGCGGAGCGACATCAGCTCGTCGTCGAGAACAAGGATCTTCGACAGCAACTTTCGCAGCTCAGCGACCGGAGCATCGTCGGGTCAGCGGCGTCACTTCGGAGCGCTCTCGAGATCGCGACGCAAGCGGCGCCGTCCTCCGCTAACGTATTGATCCTCGGAGAGAGCGGGACCGGCAAGGAGTTGCTCGCGCGTCACATTCACGAGCGAAGCGGGAGGAAACAGTTCGTCGGCGTCAACCTCTCCGCCCTCCCCGAAACCATCGTCGAGTCGGAGCTTTTCGGCCACGAAAAGGGGGCCTTTACCGGTGCGATTGCGCGACGAGGCGGCCGCATCGCGGAGGCTCAAGGCGGCACGCTGTTCCTCGACGAAATCGGCGAGCTGTCGTCCGCAGTGCAGGTGAAGCTGCTTCGCGTTCTTCAAGAAGGCGAATACCAACCCGTCGGGGGACAGACCAAGAAAGCCGACTTCCGCCTCATCGCGGCGACGAATCGCGACCTTCACGCAGCGGTGGAGATGGGAGAGTTCCGCGAAGACCTCTACTACCGGCTCAACGTGATCGCCCTCACGAGCCCTCCGCTTCGCGCACGGCGCGACGACATTCCATTGTTGACGGAGCACTTCGTCGCAACCTACTGCGCCAAGAACGAGAAAGAGCCCTTAGCGGTCGACCGAGACGCGCTCCAACAGCTCGTCGCTTACGACTGGCCGGGAAACGTCCGAGAGCTCCAGAACGTGATTGAGCGCGCCGTGGTTCTGAACAAGAGCGACGTCATCAAGCTTGCGGACCTTCCAGACCCCGTGGCGCGCGCAGAGCCGCAGTTCGATGCGTTCACGTTCCCGGTCGGGACCGCACTGAGCGAGGTCGAGCGACGCGTGATTCATGGCACGCTGAAGCACACCTCCGGAGACAAACAGCTCGCTGCCCAGCTGCTCGGAATTTCGGCGCGGACGATCTATCGCAAGCTCGGGGCCGAGAAGGGCGACGAGGCCGCCTGAACAGCCGCGCCGCTCCTGGTGTCATTTTGTCAAACGTCGCGGATCTAGCCCGCCACGTTGTCCACGGGCCCGGGGCGGAATTGGGTCCGGGAGCACGAAATCATTCATGTTTAAGCGGTTTGGGTTCGGCACGGTGGTTGCTCTACTAACCGGTGGTGGCAACTCCACGACAAAGACGAATCTCGGTTGGAATCGTTCTCGTAACGCTGGCCCTTTGCGCTTTCTTCCTGGCGCAAGGAACGACCCGCGTTCTGGCTGCGGAATTGCTTACGCCCAGTAGCGTTGCCGTGAAGCCGCCCGGGAAACCCTTCACGCCGACCTTGCCGCCGTTTCTTCGCGATCGCGATCCCGCGACGATCCTTCAACGGAACATCTTCGATTCGGCGCGCGGCGACCTCACCGCTGAGCCGCTGCCCGAGATTCCGCTCGGCGAAGACGGGCAGCCCGTCGACGACTGGGACCCGAACCGGCCACCCCCGAAATGTACCGGCAAGCTCCGGCTCGTCGGCTCCGTGGTGAGCCCGGTCGCCCCGGACTGGTCATTTGCTGCGATCGCGGGCTCGAGCGACGGAAAGACGATGCTGTATCGCGAGGGCTCGGACGTGGACGGTTCGCGGGTGCTAGCGGTTCACTCTTCGAGCATCGTGATGAGCGCATCGAGTGGGGTATGCCAACTGCTGATGTTTGAAGAAGAGGAGGCGGCGGCACTTCGCGCGCCAATCGCGCAGAAGCCCGCGGCCGCCAAGCCGGGGAACGACAGAAAAGCTGGCCTGAGCGATCAAGAGCTCACCGACGGCATCGAGAAACTCAGCGACACCAAATACAACATCCAGCGAGACTTGGTCGACAAAGTCTTGGCAAATCAGGGAAGTCTGATGAAGTCGGCTCGCGTGATCCCGCACGAAGAGAACGGACGCGTCGTAGGCGTCAAGCTCTACGGCATTCGCCGCAACAGCCTACTTGGCCGTCTCGGAGTTCGAAACGGAGACATGCTGCGTACGATCAACGGGTTCGACATGACGAGCCCAGACACCGCGCTCGAAGCGTATGCGCGACTGCGAAGCGCCGACAAGCTCACGCTCGCGGTCAAACGGCAGAACAAAGAAATTTCCATTGACTACAACATCGAATGAGACGCCATTTTGGAAAATCAGTCGGGGAATGAATCGTGACTTCTAGAAAACAGCTCATTTGCTTGCTCGTCGGCTCGCTCCTGTTGAGCACGGGACACGACGC
>CBESWY010000032.1:0-17575 GCA_965533395.1 uncultured Myxococcales bacterium | reverse complement strand
GAGCGTCGCGGTCGCCCAGGCGGAAGCCGCACGCTTGGAAGCCGAAGCAGCGGCTGTCGCTGAAGCAGAGGCAGCGGCGTTGGCAGCAGCCGAGGCGGAGACAGCAGCCGAGGCGGAGGCAGCGGCGGAGACGGGTTCCGAGTCCGGGACGGATTCCGAGTCCGGGACCGAGACTGGGAACGAGACCGAGACCACCCAGGAGACCCGGTAGAGGTAACGTCGATGCTGGGCGTGATGGGCAGGACCGAACGAGACAGGCCTTCGAGGCGGATGTGCGCCGGCTGCGGTAGCCGCACGGAGCGGGACGAACTCGTTCGCTTGGTGGTCGGGCCGAGCGCACCCTTCGTTGCTGTGGACCTCGGGCGGCGCCTTGGCGGCCGGGGGGTGTCTGTTCATCCCAAGAAGGCCTGCATCCGTTCGGCGGCGCTGCGGGGCGGCCTAGCCCGGGCGCTTCGGGGCGTGGCTCAGGTCGAGCCGGAGACCGTCGAGCGAATGGTTGCGCAGCAGTTCGAGCGGCGTGCCCTAGGCCTGTTGAGCTCTGCCCAGCGCGCGCGCAGTCTGGCGGTCGGCGCGGACGCGGTTCGTTCTGCTTTGAAGGCAAATCGGGGGGATCTGCTGATCCGCGCGAAGGATTCCCGAGGTCGAGGCGACGAGCTCGCACGCGCGGCCACCGCGCTTGGTTGCGCGACGGTCACTTGGGGGACAAAGGCGAGCGTAGGGGATGCGTTTGGACGATCGGAACTTGGCGTAATCCTGGTGACGGATCGGGGTATCGCACGCGCTGTTCTCGATTGCCTGTCGCATATCGAGGCCCTATCGGAGGATGGATGAGTAAGGTTCGAGTCTACGAGGTCGCACGGGAATTGGGGGTCGAAAATCGCGACCTGATCCAGCGGATTGCGACCCTGGGGATTCAGGTGCGCAATCACATGAGTGTTCTGGATCCAGTCGAGGTGGACCGCATCAAGCGGTCGCTCGGCAAGGACCGCAGCGAAGCGATGGTCGAAGAACGAATTCGGCCCACGGTAGTACGCCGAAAGCGCCGCAAGAAGGCCGAGGGAGCAGAGCCAGCGGCTGCGGAATCGCCTGCGTCCGCGCCGACGGAGGAGCCCTCGCCAGAGCCGGCTGCTCCAACCGCCGCGTCAACGAGCACACAGGAGCAAGTGGCCGAGGCCGAGCCTGCGAGGGACGAAACGCCCGTGGCAGCGGAGCCCGCTCCGTTTACGCCCGCGGCGGCTGTAACACCGGCGCCGTCGCAGGAGCCCCGCGCGGCGCAGCCTCTCGGGGAGCAGGCGCTTCCCGCGGATCCCGGCGAGCAGGGTCGATTCTCTCATGATCCACTGCCGCCCGGCGTCATGCGCCGCGGCAAGGCGAAGGCCCCGAGCGCTACACCACTCTCGGAAGGCGCCCGCCGACGCATCGTTGCCGAGCACGCAGCGCAGCGGGAGCAGCATGCGCCGAGGCGCCGCGAGATTCGCGGCCGCTCGTCGATCGGTCCTACTGGTCGACCGCAGGGGCGGCCGGGCAAGAAGCGTCTACAGCCTGGCAAGAAGCCCAAGCAAACCGAAATCACAGTGCCAGGCGCGCAGAAGCGTGTCATTCGAATCGAAGACAACGTCCAGCTTCAGACGCTTGCGCAGCGCATGAGCCTCAAGGCAACCGAAGTGCTGATGAAGTTGATGGAGCTCGGGGTGTCCGGTGTGCACATCAACAGCACGCTCGATGCAGACACCGCCGCGGTGTTGGCCGGCGAGTTCAACTACGAAGTCGAAAACGTCGCCATGAGCGAGGACCAAATCGTCGGCGACGCACGAGGCGAGTTCGAGGACAAAGCTGGCGACCGAGCCCATCGGCCTCCCGTCGTGACGGTCATGGGTCACGTCGACCACGGTAAGACATCGCTGCTCGACAAGATTCGCGAGGCCGACGTCGTCGGGGGCGAAGCGGGTGGCATCACCCAGCACATCGGCGCATATCGCGTGGACACCAGTCGGGGCACGGTCGTGTTCCTCGATACACCGGGACATGAAGCGTTTACCGCGATGCGAGCCCGCGGCGCCCAGGCGACCGACATCGTCGTCCTCGTGGTTGCCGCCGACGACGGTGTCATGCCGCAAACCAGGGAAGCTGTCGCCCACGCGCAGGCGGCCAAGGTTCCGATCGTCGTGGCGGTGAACAAGATCGACAAGCCGGAGGCAAATCCGGACACCGTGAAGAACGAGCTTGCTGCCTTGGGCCTGCAGCCGGAAGACTGGGGTGGAGACACCGTTTTCGTCCCGTGCTCGGCCATCACCGGGGAAGGCATCGATGGCCTCCTCGAGAACGTTGTATTACAGGCCGAGCTCCTCGAGCTCACTGCAAACCCGAGTATCCCGGCCGAGGGTGTCGTCTTAGAAGCATATCTCGACCGCGGCCGAGGTCCGGTGGCTAACGTCTTGATTCGAGACGGTTCTTTGGATGCAGGGGACTACGTCGTTGCCGGTGGCTCCTGGGGTCGTGTTCGCGCGATGACCGACGACCGCGGCAATCAGATCCCGAGCGCCGGCCCTGCCACGCCGGTCGAAGTTCTTGGTTTGGCGGAGCTTCCAGCGGCCGGCGACCTTTTCTACGAGGTGACCGACCAGCGGAAGGCCCAGCAAGTGGCTGGGGCGCGAAAAAAGCCCGGGTCTGCGGGCGCGTCGCCGAGCGGCGGGCTTCGGGGTCTCGATCAATTCCAGGCCATGATGCAGAGCGGGGATGTCCGGGAGCTTCGGCTCGTGGTCAAGGCCGACGTGCAGGGGTCGGTGGAGGCGCTCCAAGGCGCGCTCACCGATCTGGCGACGGAGAAGGTCAAGGTCAACGTCATTCATACCGGCGTGGGCGGCATCACTGAGAACGACGTGATGCTCGCAAGCGCGTCGCAGGCCATCGTCCTCGGCTTCAATGTACGGCCACAGGGCAAGGCCTCGTCGACCGCCAAGAAGGAGGCCGTCGAGATTCGAGCGTACAGCGTCATCTACGAGGCCATCGACGAAGTGAAGGCCGCCATGAAGGGCCTCCTCGCGCCGAAAATCGTACAAGAGGACCTCGGCAAAGCCGAAGTTCGCCAAACGTTCGGCATTCCGAAGATCGGCACCATCGCCGGTTGCATGGTCCTCGAAGGCAAGATCAATCGCGGAGGCAAGGCGCGTCTCGTGCGGGACGGCGTTGTCGTCTGGGAGGGCCCGATGGGCTCCCTTCGACGTTTCAAAGAAGACACCAAAGAAGTCCAGTCCGGGATGGAATGCGGCATTGGCCTTCAAGGCTTCAACGACATCAAAGAACAAGACATCATCGAGTGCTACGAAGAGAAGCAGGTCGAGGCGACCCTCGAGTGAGCTGAGCGCCGAAAGGTCTGATCATGGTCGTCGGCGTTTGCCAGATTTCGCTTTCCTTGCCGGGGGTGAGCTCGCTCAAGGCCAAGCGTTCGATCGTGCGCAAGGTGCTCGACCGTACCGCGAACCGCTTCAATGTCGCGGTCGCCGAGGTCGGGCAGCAGGACGCACATCGGCAATCCACGCTCGGCTTTGCAGTGGTTTCTGGCGACCGGCGTCACGCGAATTCGATGCTCGACGCCATCGCGGAGTTTGTGGAAGGGTCGGCGGACACCGTGATCTTGAATCGCTCGATGGAGCTGGTGTCTTTGGGTGAGTTCGGGGACTGGACGGGCTGAGCGATGGCGCAAAAAAGTTTTCGTAGGGCAGACCGGGTTTCGGAGCGCATTCGGAGCGAGCTGATGGAGCTCGTGCTTCGCGGCAGCGTCCGCGACCCGGCCGCCAAGGACGTCGTGATCTCCGCTGTGCGCATGACAGACGACTTGAGCATCGCGAGGGTCTACGTTCGGGTGCTCGAAGAGATCGACCCCGATCGCCAAGACCTCGTGGTAGAGGCGCTTCAGCGAGCGAGCGGTTTTCTTCGCCACGAGATCGGGCAGCGGCTCCAGCTGCGACACGTTCCTTCGCTCGAGTTCTACTGGGACGACGTGGTGGACTCGGGACTTCGAATCGAATCCATTCTAGAAGAGATCCGCGAAGATTCGGACGCAGGGTCGGAGGGTTCCAAGTGATCGAAGAGGTGCTCGACGCAGCCCGTAACGGAGAACGTTTCTTGGTGGCCTGCCACCGCCGCCCGGATGCCGACTCGCTCGGCTCGGCCCTCGGGCTGATCAAGACCCTTCGAACGATCGGCAAAGAAGCGACGCTTTTCATGCCGGAAGCGATTCCCGACTCGCTGCTCTTCTTGCTGGACGGCGAGCAGGGCCTTGCAGAGGTCCCGCCGGGCCTGCGCTTCGACGCGACTTGGGTGATGGACATTGCTGCCAAGGCCCTCCTGCCGCCCGGATTCCCGAGCGCCGAGGTCACGGGTCCGGTCATCATCATCGACCACCACCATGCCCACGACGACGTCGGCGACATCGTCTATCGGGATACCAGTGCCGCTGCCACGGGCGAGGTCGTGGTTCAGCTC
Organism: uncultured Myxococcales bacterium; assembly: GCA_965533395.1. Lineage (GTDB taxonomy): Bacteria > Myxococcota_A > Polyangia > Polyangiales > Houyiibacteriaceae > SG8-38. The sequence goes on along the minus strand of CBESWY010000032.1, from coordinate 13,090 downwards.
ATCGAGGGGCTCGGACTCGAGTCGATTCCCGAGGGGTCCGCAACGCCCATCTACGCTGCCATCGTGTCCGACACCGGCGGGTTTCGATACGCGACCACGAAGCCCACGACCTTGCGCCTCGGCGCACGCCTGATCGAAGCAGGGGCGGACCCTTGGCAGGTTGCCTATCAGTTGTTCGAGCGTTGGAAACCCGCCCGGCTTCGACTGCTCTCGGCGATCATCGCGACGCTCGAATTCGCGTTCGACGGCCGGGTCGCGATCATGCGCGTGACGCGGGAGATGCTCCAGATCTGCGGCGCGGACGACGACATGGTGGAGGGCATGGTGAATTACGCCCGTCGAGTCGAAGGCGCCGAGATTGGGGCGCTGCTCTGGGAGTGGCAGGTTCACGATCAAAGGGGCGAGCGGCTGGAGACCAAGATCAGCCTTCGCTCCAGCGGCGATGCCGATGTTTCGGTGATCGCGGCTGCCCTGCACGGCGGGGGGCATCGGGCCGCTGCGGCCACCCAGCTCGACATTTCGATCGACGAGGCGGAAAAACGGCTGCGAGCCGAGCTCACCAAGCACTTCGGATGAACGGTGTCTTGATCGTCGACAAGCCGACCGGCTGCACTTCGCATGACGTCGTGCAGCGGGTTCGGAAGGCGATTCGGCAGCGCTCCGTGGGCCACGCTGGCACGCTCGACCCGCTTGCGACCGGCGTCTTGGTCGTTGCGATCGGGGAGGGCACGAAGCTCGTTTCGCATCTGCAATCCGACGACAAGCGCTACGAGGTCAATATCGCCCTCGGAGTGGAGACCGATTCGCTCGACGCAGACGGCGAGGTCATCGACACGGCCGACGTGCCGAAGCTCGATCGACCCGCTGTGGAGCGGGCGCTGCAGCCGTTCATCGGACGCCGGCCTCAAACGGCGCCCAAGCTGAGCGCAATCAAAGTTGCCGGTACGCCGCTTCACCGCAGGATGCGTCGTGGCGAAGAGGTCGAGGCCCCCGTGCGCGAGGTCGAGCTTCACGAGGCAACCGTCGTCGAGGTCGGGGAGAAGACGCTCCGCCTGAGGCTTCACTGCGGCAAGGGCTTCTACGTGCGCTCGCTCGCTCTCGATCTTGCCAAAGCCCTCGGGACGCTCGGGTACGTGAAGGAGCTCCGCAGAACCGCGAGCGGTCCGTTTTCAATCGACTCCGCGCTGTACGGCGACCAGATGACCGCGAAGGAGATCGAAGCACGATTGATTCCGTTGAAAGAAGCGTGCGGCACCCTGCGACGTGTCGAGCTCAGTGAGGAAGGTGTCGCCCACGCCCGTCACGGCCGGCCCATTGGTCCGCAGGTCATCGTCAATGAGGGTTGGCGGGAGGCTTTGCCCGAGGAGTCACTCGCGCTCTTCGCACCGGACGGCGAGCCCGTCGCCCTCGGCCGCCGGGTCGATCAAGGCGTTCGTGTCGTCCGAGGGTTCGCCGCCAGTGCCCCCGATGTGGTAGGTCGCTGACGTGGAGCGTACGCGCTACCTCATCATCGGAGCGGGCGTCACGGGCCTCGCGTTTGCCGATTGGCTACGAGACGACGACTACTTGGTCGTCGAAGCCGAGGATGAGATCGGGGGCTATTGCCGGACCGTCGAGCGCGACGGCTTCACTTGGGACTACGCCGGGCACTTCTTCCATTTCCGCTACCCAGAGATCGAGGCATACCTCATCGATCGGATGGGCGATCAGGAGATTCTGCGCGTGACGCGTGACAGTCGGATTTGGTACGCCGACCGCTACATCGATTTCCCGTTTCAGAAGAACATCCATCAGCTCCCCGAGGCAGAGTACGCGCAGTGCCTCGAGGACCTGCACAACAGGCCCAAGGAGAAGGGCGGCAACTTCAAGGACATGCTGTATGCGCGCTACGGTCGCGGCATCGCCGAGAAGTTCTTGATCCCATACAACGAAAAGCTTTACGCCATGAACCTGGCTGCGCTCGACCCCGAGGCGATGGGCCGTTTCTTTCCACACGCCAGCCTGGAGGAGATTCTGCGGAACGCCGACGCCCCGAGCGTCGATGGCTACAATGCGACGTTCACCTATCCAAGGGGAGGCGCGGTCCAGTACATCGAGGCCATCGCTCAAGGGGTGCGAAGCGACCGAATCGCACTGAGCGAAAGGGTCCTGAGCATCGACCTCAACGCCAAAGTCGCCACCACGAACAGACGGCAGATCGGCTACGACGTTTTGGTCAACAGCGCCCCGCTCATATCCCTGCTCGACATGTGTGGGATCGAGCACGACTCGGCCGTCTTCAGCCACAACAGGGTTCAGGTTTTCAACCTGGGCTTCGATAGCAAAGGGCCGCCCGACGTCCATTGGATCTACTATCCGCAGCGGGACATCTCGTTTTACCGCGTCGGCTTCTACGACAACATTTTCGATTCAGACCGCATGAGCTTGTACGTCGAGGTTGGGGTGCCCTGGGACGTCGAGCTCTCGCCGGACGACCGTGGCGCTCTGAAAGCGAGGGTGATCACCGATCTCCAAACCTGCGGAGTGCTCGAGAACCAAACCCTCCTTGCCTCCCACGACGTCCTGCTCGATCCGGCGTACGTGCACATCACGACCGAGTCCATTGAGACCGCCGCGAACAAGCGAGAGCTGCTCGCTGCGCAGGACGTTCATTCGATTGGCCGCTACGGCGCCTGGACCTACTGCTCGATCGAAGACAACGTCGTGGAGGCCCGGGCGCTGGCCGATAGCCTCGGGCCGGCGAAGGCCTGAGCTCCGCGGAATCGACGATCTCGCCTTGCCAGCAGCGGTGACTGTCCCGATACTCGCCGCATGCCGAGCATATGCCACACCGCACGCGCGCTGGTCGCCAGCCTCTCCATCGTTTTTGCCTTCGCGGGTTGCAAGAGCAAGCCCGCCGACGAGAAGGCCGCGCCGCCAGCTGTGGCGCCAGCAAAGGATGTGGCGATGCCACCGGCGCCCGCTGCGTTTCCTGCGCTCAAGATCCCGGAGGACAATCCTCAGTCTCCCGAAAAGGTCGCGCTGGGTCATCAGCTCTTCTTCGATGCGCGTTTGAGCGTCGACGGGACGCGTTCCTGCTATTCCTGCCACCAGAACGAACATGGCAATGGCGGGGAGGCACCGCTCGCCGTTGGCGCAAAAGAGAAGCAGCTCACTCGGCATAGCCCCGTGATCTGGAACACGGCGTATTTCGAGGCTTTCTATTGGGACGGCCGCGCCGGGAGCCTCGAAGCGCAAGCCAAGGGTGCCTGGGGCGGAGGCAACATGGGGGTTGGTGCGGACAATCTCGCCGCGAAGGCAGCCGAGCTTGGGAAGATCCAAGGCTACAGGGCGCAGTTCAAGAAGGTATTCCGCGCTGATGGAATCACACCGGACACAATCGCGAAGGCGATTTCTGCGTACGAGCGCACCCTGATCTGCAACGACACCGCGTACGACCGATACGCCAAGGGCGACGAGAACGCGCTCACGGCCGAACAGAAGCAGGGCTGGGCTCTGTTCATGGGGAAGGGGCAGTGCGCCGTTTGTCACGCGCCGCCACTCTTCTCGAGCGCAATGGGGGTTCCCGGCGGCCTTTACTACAACGTTGGGATTGGCACTGCTGGCAAAGCCGAGGATCAAATCGACGTAGGCCGGTACGCCGTCAGTCAACAAGATTCCGATTGGGCTGCCTTCAAGGTGCCGTCGCTTCGCCACGTCTCCAAGAGCGCGCCGTACTTCCACGATGGCTCGGTGGCGGCCTTGCCGGAGGCCGTGAAGATCATGGCAACCGGGGGGATTGCCAACAAGAACAAGACGCCATTGCTAGCCGACCGAGGGCTGAGCGCTGAGGAGCTCGGCGCGCTGGTGGCGTTCCTCGGGGCGCTCGATTGCGGCGGGACGCTCGACCAGCCGGATTTGCCGAAGTAGGGGCTGTGGTTCGGGCTTGGCCCGCGCACCTCCCGCTATGGGTCGAAACTAGAGGCGCCGGTCAGGATCGAACTGACGAATGGAGATTTTGCAAACCTCTGCCTTACCACTTGGCTACGGCGCCGCGGCTGCATTGTCTAGCGCTTCTGTCGGCGCTTGTCACGCAGCGTTTTCAGCTTAGCCAAGGACCAGGGTGGCGCGCCAGACCCGTCGTGGTAGGCAATCATTCATGACAGCAAAGGACTCTTTTAAGAGCCGGGTTACGACGCATGCGGGAGGCCACCAGGTCGTCATTCACCGCCTCGACGCGCTCACCCGGGCCGGCTTCACGGGCATCGATACGCTCCCTTACTCGATCCGCGTTCTGCTGGAGAACCTCCTGCGCTTCGAGGACGGCAAGACCGTCACCCGCGAGGACATCGAAGCGGTCGCCAACTGGGACCCGGCTGCCGCGCCCAGCACCGAGATTGCGTTTCGCCCGTCGCGTGTACTGCTCCAAGACTTTACCGGCGTGCCTGCCGTGGTCGACCTCGCCGCGATGCGCGATCAATTCGCGAAGATGGGCGGCGATCCCAGCCTCATCAACCCCCTGCAACCGGCAGACCTGGTCATCGATCACTCCGTGCAAGTCGATTCCTACGGCTTGCTGCGATCGTTCGAAGACAACGTGAAGCGGGAATTCGAGCGCAATGAGGAGCGTTACCAGTTCTTGAAGTGGGGGCAGAGCGCGTTCAAGAACATGCGCGTCGTGCCACCCGGCACCGGCATCGTTCACCAGGTCAACCTCGAGTACCTGGCCAGCGTGGTCTTCACTCGGGAAGTCAACGGCCAGTGCATCGCCTATCCCGACAGTCTCGTCGGCACCGATTCGCACACGACGATGATCAACGGCCTCGGCGTACTCGGCTGGGGCGTAGGCGGCATCGAGGCCGAAGCGGCGATGCTCGGTCAGCCGATCAGCATGCTTCTCCCGCAGGTGGTCGGCTTCAAGCTCACCGGCAAGTTACCAGAAGGTGCCACGGCGACTGACGCGGTTCTCACCGTCACTCAGATGCTTCGAGAGAAGGGTGTGGTCGGGAAATTCGTCGAGTTCTACGGTGAGGGTATGGAAAACCTCGCGCTCCCCGACCGCGCCACCATCGCCAACATGGCGCCAGAGTACGGCGCGACCATGGGCTTCTTCCCTGTCGACAACGAAACGCTTGCGTACCTGCGCTTCAGCGGACGCGAAGCACCCCACGTCGACATCGTGGAGCGGGTGCTCAAAGAGCAGGGCCTGTTCCACACGGCGAGCGCGCCCGAGCCTCGGTTTACCGACACGCTCGCTCTCGACCTCGGAGACGTGGTGCCTTCGATCGCCGGGCCCAAGCGCCCGCAGGACCGCATCGCACTCAGCGACTCGAAGCGCTCTTTTCAGAACGTGCTTCAAGGCTTCGAAGCCTCGGCGGACAAGGGTGCCGAGGTCACTCGCGGGGACGAAACCTTTACCGTGAAAAACGGTGCGGTGGTCATCGCGGCGATCACGAGCTGCACGAACACCTCCAACCCTTCGGTCATGCTGGCAGCAGGGCTCGTGGCCAAGAAGGCCGTGGAAAAGGGGCTTCAGACCAAGCCCTGGGTCAAGACGAGCCTTGCCCCTGGGTCGCAGGTCGTCACCGAGTACCTCAAGGCATCGGGTCTCATGGAGGATCTCAATGCCCTTCGCTTCAATTTGGTGGGCTACGGCTGTACGACCTGCATCGGCAACTCCGGTCCACTCGACCCGGAAATCGCCGAGGCGGTCAAGGCGCATGACTTGATCGTCACCTCTGCGCTGAGCGGGAACCGCAACTTCGAGGGGCGCGTCAATCCGTTGACGCGAGCCAACTACCTCGCATCGCCGCCGCTGGTCGTGGCGTACGCGCTTGCGGGGACGATGAACATCGATTTCGAAAGCGACCCGATCGGCCAGGACCGGGAAGGTAAGGACGTCTTCCTTCGCGATCTTTGGCCCAGCCATCAGGAAGTCACCGCGACGCTTCGAACTTCGGTCAAGAAGGAACAGTTCGTCGAGAGGTATGCGGTCGTGCTCGAGGGGCCTCCGCAGTGGCGCGACGTGCGCTTCGAGGAATCGGATCGCTATCGCTGGGACCCAGAGTCGACTTACGTTCGTCTTCCGCCGTTCTTCGACGGGGTCGAGGTCGGCGAGCCCGCACCTCCGCGCGACATCGACGGGGCCCGCGTGCTCTGCTTGCTCGGCGACTCGGTCACGACGGATCACATTTCTCCGGCAGGCTCGATCGCGCTCGACGGCCCCGCTGCGAAGTACCTGCAAGACCACGGCGTAGCGCCGCGAGACTTCAACAGCTACGGCAGCCGCCGCGGCAACCATGAAGTCATGATGCGCGGAACTTTTGCCAACATCCGTCTTCGCAACCTGTTGGCTCCCGGCACCGAGGGCGGAATCACGCGCTATCTGCCGACGAACGAGCAGACGAGCATTTACGACGCCTCGATGAAGTACCAAGAGGCCGGCACCCCACTCATCGTCATCGCCGGCAAAGAGTACGGCACAGGTTCCTCGCGCGACTGGGCGGCCAAGGGCACGCTGCTTCTCGGCGTTCGAGCGGTCATCGCCGAAAGCTACGAGCGGATCCATCGGTCAAACCTCATCGGCATGGGCGTTCTTCCGCTGGAGTTCGAGCCAGGCGAGGGCCGCGCTGCCCTCGGGCTCAGCGGCGAAGAGACCTTCACGGTCTCTGGAATTTCCGACGGATTGGTTCCCGGCAAGTCGCTTTCGGTCCGCACAAACGACGGCAAGTCGTTCACCGTCAAGGCACGGATCGACACCCCCCAGGAGGTCGAGTACTTCCTGAACGGAGGCATCTTACAGTACGTCTTGCGGCAGCTCGCTGCGCGAGCGTAGGGCTTGCGCCACGCGTCATGTCACTCGTCTTCGTAATCTCGCCGCCCCGTGCGGGGTCGACGCTGCTCCAGCGCATGATGGGCGCTCACGCCGAGATCTTCACGCACCCGGAGCCTCATCTCATCACGCCGATCGCACACCTCGGCGTCTACGACAACGTCGATAAGGCGCCCTACGACCACATCAACGCGGCTGTGGCGATGAAGTCGTTCATTCAGAGATTGCCGGCTGGTGAGCGGGACTATCTCGATGCGCTGCGCGCGTACACCGATACGCTCTACGGTCGAATGTTGTCGACGAGCCAAAGCAGCTACTTCCTCGACAAAACACCCGCCAACGCGCTCGTTCTGCCGTTTCTGGTGCGGCTCTACCCGGACGCGAAGTACGTCGTGCTGACGCGACATCCGCTAGCCGTCTTCAGCTCCTATGCGAACAGCTTTTTCGACGGTGACTGGCGCGGCGCCTACGCGTTCAACCCGATTCTCGAACGCTACGTGCCGGCCATGGCAGCGTTCTTGCGGGAGCGCCCGGTTCCCCTCGTGCACGTCGCATACGAAGATCTGGTGACGGAGCCCTCGGAGCAGCTCGAGCGCATTTTTGCTTTCCTCGGCTTGGAGAACGACCCCGATGCAGTCGAATACGGAAAGGTTGCGCCGGCGAAGAAGGGGATGGGCGACCCAATCACCGTCAACCGCGAGGCGCGGCCGGTGGCCGACAAGATCGACAAGTGGGCAGCGGAGCTCGCACACGAATCAGACAAGCGTGACCTGGCCGAGCGGATGATCGAAAGGATTCACCCGGCCGACCTCGAAGCCTGGCGGTGGCCGGCCGAAGCGCTCTGGGCTCCCATCGAAATGGCCGGCGCTGCCCCTGCGCCCAAACCCGTGCGCAACAGCTACACCTTCCAGCGACGCGTCATGCTTGCCCTCAAAAAGGACATCCACCGCCGACCCCACGGCAAGCTGGTCAAGCGCGTGAAGTACTACTGCGACGTCCTGCTTCGGGACTAGCGCAGCGTCGCAATGACGACCTGAGATTCCGTCGCCGCGTCAATCGCCGCTCCTTCGAAGTCGCCCACGTGGGATTCGACTCTGAAGCCGTTGTAGTGCAGCAGCGCTTCGAGCTCCGCCGGGAAGAACTGCCTCTGGGTAAGGGGTGTGCAGAACGAGCGACTTTCATCGTCTGGGTGCTCGAAGTCCATCATCACCGTTTCGATTTGGGCAGACGGGTCATAGCTGAAGTACTCGCTGTACCGATATCGAGATCCGTCGCGTGGGTGGGGCACTTCACCGCCGCTGTATCGCTTGGAGGGCTCTCGGGCGAGGCTGACCGGGTCCGGGAGTAAGACGTCGAAGGCGAAGCGTCCCCCGGGTTGGAGGTGGTGGCGGACGGTGTTGAAGCCTCGCTCAATCTCCTCGCGGGTGTACAGGTGCATCCACACGTTGAACGGTGCGATGACTAAGGCGAACTTTCGACGCAATCGAAGACGTTCGAGTGTCCCTTGGCGAAGCTCGATCCGGTCGCGGGCCGCACGGGGCAACTGGTCGAGTCGCTCGCGAGCCCGATCCAACATCGGCGCCATCGGTTCGACGCCCACGACCTCGACGCCGGCCTTGCCGATGGCGAGGGCGACGCGGCCGGTTCCGACACCGAGCTCGAGCACAGGCCCTCCCGACTCCAGAGCCAAATTCGTGTAGTAGCGAACGTCGTGCCGGCGGCGGCGATAGGCCTGGTCGTAGTACCGTCCGTCTTGGTAGTGCGCTTCCGATCCGGTCGCGCTGCGAGACATCTTTCGCTTAGCCACCGTGGTTCGCCAAGTGTGCAGCAAGCTCGGCAAAACCAACGCCGCGGTCACCGTCGGTGATATAGCGAGGTGGAACCGGGAGACGATCCAGGTGATCTCGGACGTTGGCCACGCCAACGCTCTTTGGAAAATGGGCGAACGCCGCGGCGTCATTGCCACTGTCCCCGACGAAGACCCATCGATCGATTTCCGCGCCGAGGTCGATGTGGAGGACCTCGTGCAGGGCGCGCATCACGCCTTCGGCCTTGTCCCAGGGTCCCGGGATTGCATGCGCGTGCACCGTCGACACCGAGGTGCGCGCGCCGAGCTTCTCGATCAGCGCGACCAGCGCGTCGATTTCGGCCCGAGGAACGGTGCGAGACTCTCCCACGTCAAAGGCGAGGTCGCATCGGCGGTGGCGATGGTCGTTCGTCGCCGTGATTTGCGGCATCGCAGCGGCCACCTCTTGACGAACCAACTCTAATAGGCTCGCCTGAGCTTCGCGTTCCGCCTGGTCACAGAAATAGCCTTCGTGCGTCCCGGCCGCGTCGACCCAGGCCCAGCCCGCGCCGTTTTCGCCGACAGCGATCCGAACGGGCCAAATCCTCGCGATCACGTCGGTCCATCCTAGCGGCCGGCCGGTAACCGCAACGAGCTCGAACCCGGCGCCTGCCAACCGGTGCATCGCGCTGTACGCGGCCGGCTCCAATACGCCATCCCGGGTGACCGTATCGTCGATATCGAAGACAAGGCCCCGAATACCAGTCGGATCCAGCTGTCGATAGCTCTCCATCTGGGCTCCCCATACCATACCTCTGGGCTTGCAGACCGCGCCTGGGCAGCGTACCGTGAACAATACCGGAGGGGATACCGTGCCCAATCTTGGATTTGGCGAGCTAGTCATTGTTTTCTTGATCGTGATGCTGATTTTCGGCGCCGGACGGCTGCCTCAAATTGGCGAAGGGCTCGGAAAAGCCATCCGAAACCTCAAGCGGGGCCTCAACACCGATGATGACATCGATGTGACGCCAGACGTGACCCCGGCGGACAAGCAGGTCCCGAAGCAGTCCGGCTCCCGTGTCGAAGACGCTGAAGTCGTCGACAAGGTCGAATCCAAGTAGCGGTCGTCACTCGCGCGGCGGCGGCGACAGGCTAGTTCGCGTTTCGAGAATCGTCTTGCAGCTGAGTCGGACCGCTGGGGCCAGCTCCGAGGATGTCGCAGCCTCCCGGAGCTCCTGCCTGCGCAGAAGGGGCGAGAGAAGAAGCGCGATGTCGAGCGGTGTGTCGGGATTGCGGACGAGCGCATTGCGCGGACGGTAGCGAACGACCCAGCGACGATTGCGGTACACCGTTTGCAAGACGTTGGCATCGTTGGGACGCGCCGCACAAATTTGGATGACGTTCTCTTCGGTCAACGAAGGGTTGTCGAGCAGAATGCGAACGACATCTGGGTGCGGGTCGCGGACGACGCGTTGGATCAGAGAACGGTCGTGCGTGCGCGCGAGCGATTTGCGTTCGCCAAGGGCGAGCGGCCGACCGCGACCAAAATCCGGAATGCGTCGCTTGTCCTCGGCCGGGGCGTCTTCCTCGACGGGCGGCAGGACGAAGTCGGCAACCTGATGATGCTCTGCGCGCCGCGCGGTCATGCCGAGCTCAAACCTGCGCGCTTCGATCCGCGGCTCGAAGAGCGCCCAGCCGAGTGCAAGAAACACGAGTTGCGCATCGCCCCCCCCGAGGGCCGCTCCCCGGTGCGCTTCGCGGAAAAGCTGGACGCCTTGTTCGGCGGACAAGGACTCGAGCTGTTCGCAGATGAGACCGACGCGCATCTCGATTTCTTCCAACCGGGCTAGCCTTCGAAAGAGCGCTCCGAACGATGTTGCCTGCTCCACGGCGTCCGTACCCCTTTGATCAGCCTAGTGAGGGCGTCTGAAAGCGCCAGCTTGACGCAGTGCGTTGCCGGACTAGCCTGGACTGTAGAGATGCCAGAGACGGAACAGATTCGGGTCATCAAGCGCTACGCGAACCGCAAGCTCTACGACACCCGCGAGAGCAGGTACGTCACCCTCGACCGCATCGCCGAGTTCGTCCGAAACGGCGAAGAGGTCAAAGTCCTCGACAACCGGTCGAAGAACGACCTGACCAAAGTCACGCTCGCCCAAATCATCTACGAAGAGCAAAAGAGCGGAAATGCTACGACCTGGTCGGTCCAAAGCCTTCGGGGTTTCATACAACAGGGGCGTGAAAAGTTCCTGGCTTCGCTTAAGGAAGGCCCGGTTGGCAAGCTGGTTGGTCGTGCCGAGGAGCTCGGAACGGAGGTCTACAACGCTGCCGACGATCGCGTTCGCGGCGTCCTCGAGACCGCGGCGAGCCACGTGAAGCAGCTGCAGGGTGAAGTGGTCCGGCTTCAGACTCGCATCGAGGAGCTCGAGGCGAAGCTTCGCCAGGGCTCCCCAAAAGATGAGCCGCCTGATAACGTGGAATAATTCCTGATTTCAGGGGTTCTACGAGCAGGCATGCCAGGAAAATCGAAGAAAGCAGAGGCTCAGCGGCGGCTTTTCGAGGCGGAGGCGCGTCCCCTTCTCGACACGCTCTACTCGGTGGCGCTGCGGTTGACCCGCTCTCCGGTCGACGCCGAAGACCTGGTGCAGGACACCTTGGTACGGGCGTACCGGTTTTACGATCGCTTCGAGGCAGGCACGAACTTCAAGGCCTGGCTTCTGAGAATCCAGATGAACAGCTTCGTCAATCGTTACCGGCGCGCAATCCGCGAGAGACAGGTCTTCGATGGCCCTATGGCGACGCCGGTCGGGGAGGGCGTGATGAGCCGCGCGAGCATGCGCGGCCTGACCGACCCAGTCGGTGATGCGGAGCGCCGATTGATCGCGCAAGAGATCCGGCGAGCGTTCGAAGAGCTTTCCGATGAGGCGCGCGCCATGGTCATGCTCGCCGACGTCGAAGAGCTTTCGTACAAAGAAATTGCCGAGGTCGTCGGTTGCCCGATCGGAACTGTCATGTCGCGCTTGCATCGAGCTCGTAAGCAGCTTCAAGGCTCTCTTCAGGCCCACGCCGTGCAACTCGGCATCATCGAAGAAGACGACAGCGAATTGGAAGACCCGATTCCGCTCGAAGCGTTTCGTGCAAGGAAGGCGGCGAAGTGATGACTTGCAAGCTCGTGCGACGTCATCTTGGCGCATTCATAGACGGAGAGCTCGACCCTGCGTCGCAAATTGAATTCGAGCGCCACTTGGAAGCGTGCGCGGTTTGTCAGGAGCATCTCGCCTTCGAGCGCTCGTTTCATCAGCAGGCACGTGACGCGATCGCTGGCGTTCATGCGCCCGAACATCTTTGGAGCAGAACGCTTCATCGCTTCGACGAGATTGATTCGACGAGGGCCGAACGCACTTCAATCGAAGCGCGGCCAATGCGCTGGCGGCAGACCTGGCCGATCGCAGCTGCCGCAGCGGCCGTCTTGATCATCGGCAGCGTCATAGGTTTGCCCGAGAGCACCGCGTACCAAGGCGCCGGCATGCTGCAAGACGTCATGAATCTGCACTCGCAGGCCTTGCCCTCCGACGTTCAGGCCGAGGCGCCGCAAGACGTCGTTCGCTACTTCCAGGGCAAGACCCCGTTCCCGGTGAAACCGGCACAATTCGCGGAGCCGGGGATGAAGTTCGTCGGCGCTCGCTACATCAAGGTCGGCGCCCATCCCGCCGCTGCCCTTTACTACAACCGCGGCGGGCGACGCGTCACGCTTCTGGTGTTCCAGTCGCCCGAGATGGTTCGGAATGCACGTCGTACGCATGTGGGTGGCCGTGAGCTGTTTTATTACAATGTAGGCGGCAACGTCGTCACGATCCGCCAGCAAGGCGGTGTGAACTACGCGTTTTTCGGAGACTTGGATCGCCCGGTGCTCTTCCAGCTCGCGGCGAACGCGCGCGTCGCCTACTGAGACGCTCCTCGAACCCCAGGGTTTGCGTGTCAGCGACGTTGACAGACCAAGGCCTGGACCTCTATTCTTTTTTTGACGGCGGCGTAACTTTGCATGCGCCCGGGGGGCGGATTCGACGGTGTTTCGTTTGAAGGACGAGAACGCTGCTAACCTCGCCGTGGGAATCGAAGGGGAGACCAAATGTCGGAGGACAACATGTCGAGCGATTTGCCAACCAAGGTCGGTGAGCCGAACGAAATCGACGACGAAATCGATCAGTTTGCAGAGAACGCCTTCGACGCGCTCCTGATGGGCGGCGAGGCGAAGCAGCCTTCGGAGAGTCCTCAGAGCGCGGACGCTGCCGATGAGATGGACCTGGGCAGCGGTGACTATGAAGACGTCGAGCTCGATGACGTGATCATGGTTTCGGACGTTCCGCCGGACGAGGTCTCTCACGCCACGGTGCCTCCTTCGGCGCCGCCGTTTGCATCTTCGGCCCCTCCTCCCGCGTCGGCGCGGCCGGCGACGGCGCCGCCCGCACCGAGCGAAAGCCCGGCCGCCGGCC
>CBESWY010000031.1:0-17671 GCA_965533395.1 uncultured Myxococcales bacterium | reverse complement strand
TCCGGGTTGCTCAGCGACTGCCCGTTGATGCTCTCGAGAATGTCACCGTTCTGGATGCCGATCTTGGTCAGCAAGGTGTTGGGCCGGACGCCCCGAATCTCCATGCCAATCGATTCGCCGTTTTCGATCTTGGGTGCAACGGCGGCGATGCCGATGATTTTGCCGGCGTTGTCGAGCACCTTGTTGAGCATGGATCGCGAAAGGCTGTAGTTGTTGTCGTTCACGCGGTCGATTCCTTCGGCCATCTCGCTCTCGCTCAAGCCAGCATTGCGATCCGCCGTCGGGCGCTTTCTGGTCTTCGGCTTCTTTTTCGCGTCGGCCTTCTTCGCTGGCCGAAAGACCGGCTTCTTGGCGGCCCCGGCAACTTGGAACATTGCGAGCCGGCAGAGCCCGGCCTTGCCCTGAAGCACCACGGCATCGGACTCGATCGCGCGAATCCTAGAACCCTCCACTTCGGTCCCCCCGTAGTGAAGGCCCGCCTTCTTGTCGCTACCGACGATTGCGGCGAGTGAACGTTCGAGGTCGCCAGGGATCACGACCGTGCCAATCACGCGCATGTCCCCGGTACAAAGCGTTTTGACGTCTTCTGCCGGCAAGTCCTCCATCGGCAACTCGGAGTATTCGCTGGGAACGCTCGACAGGTCGCCTAAAGCAGAATTGAAGATATTCCGCCTCAGGATGATACCAGGATCGCGTTTGCGTGGCGTACGGGATGGTGCCGCGGCCTTCCGCGCAGTCGCGGGGCGGTCTTCAACCTCGTCGCTCAGCACTCGCTCGGCAAGCAGGGCGGTCGCTCCCTCAGCGAAGAAGAGCGCGCAGACTGCGAGCGTCGAGAGCACGAGCACGTTTCTCAGTCGGTTGTTCGCGGCAGATGCCATCGGTCTCAGAGCTTAGCCTACAATCTGCTTCGTCAATCGGTTATAGTCCCGCGCCCCAATGGATTGGATTAAGCGATTTCTTACGCGTGTCTTCTTGGATTCGTGGCGCGAAGCCGACGCTCAGGCGGACACCTCGAGCGCCGAGCAGCTCGACTGGCGACCCGTCGTCGTGCTCGTCACGACCGCCGTCGTGCTCACGATCTCCCGGTACTTCGGCGGCAACGCGACCTTTTCCGATCTCGTCCCGTACGACCCCAAAGTCTACTCACGGGCGGAGTGGGACTTGATGGCGAGGGCCTGGTGGTCCGGTGTTCGCATCGTGACCTATGTGATCATCCCCATGCTGACCATCGTCTTGATGCCGGGAGAGCGCATTCGAGACTACTACATCTCTTTTCAGGGATTCCGCGGGCATCTCTGGATTTACGTCGGGCTCTATCTGCTGGTGCTTCCCTTCGTGTTGCTCGTGGCGCAGCAAGAGCAGTTTCTAAGAACCTATCCGTTCTACAAGTACGCCAACCAGTCGATTCGTCATTTCGTGGCCTGGCAGTTTCTGTACGCGACTCAGTTCCTCGCGCTGGAGTTCTTTTTTCGCGGCTACATGCTCAAGGGGCTGCGGCACAAATTCGGCTATGGAGCCATCTTCGTGATGATCGTGCCGTACTGCATGATTCACTACCCCAAGCCGCTCCTCGAAACGCTCGGCGCAATCCTTGCGGGGATCGCGCTCGGGACGCTAGCGATGCGCACCCGGTCCATCTGGGGAGGGGTCCTGATTCACGTCGGCGTGGCGCTCACGATGGACTGGCTCGCTGTCGCCGAATGCCCGCCGCCAGGTAAAGGCCCTTGCCGCTAGGCGGAAGCGCGCTTCCGCCTCCGTTGCCGTCTAGAGGGCTTTGAAAGTGCACCGTTTCTTGCATGTCAGATGGGCGAGATGGTCGAAGTCGACCCCACCGCCGTGACGATTCGCTCTGCTCGCGAAGGCGACGTGCCTGCGATTCAGAGGCTGTTCAATCTCTGTTACGGCGACCGCTACTCCCATCCCGAGTTCGTCTCGGCCGCCTACCTCCGAAAGATGATGTACAGCGACAACTCGATTGTGCTCGTAGCCGACGAGGCTGGCGAGGGCGTCATTGCGACGGCCTCGGTGGTGATCGACGTCGGCGCCTATGCAGATCTCATCGGCGAGTTCGGGCGCCTCGTGGTGCATCCCGACAAGCGAGGTCAGCACATCGGCCACGCATTGATGACCGAGCGCATCGCGCGCGTAGCGCCCTATCTACACATTGGTTTCGCCGACAACCGGGTTGCCCACACCCGATCGCAGCAAATCTCGCTCTCGCACGGCTTTGCGCCCGTTGGGTTTTTGCCGATCCACAACGGAGAGCCAGTCGCGCTCTTTGCACGCCATTTCGGAGACGGACTGAAATTGAGGCGCAATCATCCTCGGGTCGCTCCACAGGTCTACGGCCTCGCACAGCGCGCGCTTCGAAGTTGCGGCATCGAGCCAGATGCGATCGCCGATGAGATGTCGCCGCCGTACGCGCTCGATACCGGCTTTGAAATCGAGGAGATGAGCGCGAAGGGTTACGCTACGCTCTTGCGCTTCGAGCGGGGCCGGGTGAAGCACCCCGAGATTTTTGGCCCCGCCCGGGTTCATTTCGGGCTGCGCACATTAGAGTCGCACAACACGTCATACCTGCTGGCGCGAAAGCACGGGCATCTGGTCGGCGCCGTGGGTTACGCCCACGACGCCCGTCTCGACCATGCGGTTCGGATCTTCGAGCTCGTCTGTGCAGACGAGTCCCCGGTGCGCGTGCTGCTGAAAGAGCTCATGCGTCGGTCGCGTGAGGAATGGCGCGTCGACTACGTCGAAGTCGACGTCAACGCCCACGCGCCCCGCATGCAAAAGACACTGCTGGAGCTCGGATTCGTCCCGGTCGCCTATCTCCCGGCCGCGGTTTTCCACCATGTCGAGCGGCTCGACACCGTTCGGATGGAACGATTCTACGTGCCGGTTCGCACCGACGATCTGCACGTCTGCGAGGAATCCAAACCCGTGGTCGAGATGGTGGTTCGAAACCTCAACACCCGGGCGATTCAGCCGAAGCTCGTTCAGCTCTTACCAACGACGCGGCTCGGACACGGATTGAATCGCGAGCAAGCCTCGCGCCTCTCCACCCTTTTCGAGACCGTGGCCTTCGACGATGGAGAGACGATCGTGAAGGCCGGCGAGCGCGACGCCCGGCTCTACATCTTGCTCTCGGGCAAGGCACGGGTGTTCTCGGGGACGCCTGCAGAAGAGGTCGGCACGGTCGCGCAGGGCGAGCTTCTCGGTGAAGTCTCGCTGCTTCGCAAGACGCCGCATTCGGCTACTGCGGTTGCCGACGGCTTCGTCGAGGCGGCGGTGGTGGCCCACCAAGACCTCAACCAACTCTTGAAGCAGCGAAGCGACATCGGCCTGGTGCTGTTTCGAAATCTCGCGACCGGGCTCAGCAACAAGCTGAGCCGCACGGATGCCTTTCTCAGCATCAAGCCCTGGGAGTGAGGGCTCAGCCTTCGAGACTCAGAGCGCCCGTGGGGCAGTGCTTGACCGCCAGCTCGACTTTTTCGCGCAGCTCCTCGGGCGGTTGTTCCTGAAGGATGTTGAGGTACCCCTTCTCGTCGACTTCGAAGACTTCGGGCGCTTCGCCCATGCAGTTCGCGTGTCCCTTGCAAAGATCGAAATCCGCTTTGATTCGCATTGGTGCTCCTTTGTTTCCCAGATAACATGCGACCGGCTAGGAGCACAGCGTGACAGCACCCGCACAGAGCGCCGCAACGCCCCTCACTACGGGCAAGCTCAAGAGGCCTCCCAAGTTGAAGGGCGGTCTCCCGCTGATCGGTCACACGATGGCGTTCGTCAAAGACACCATTGGCCTGCTTCAGCGGACCTATGACGAGTGCGGCCGGGTCGGTCGCTTCAAGCTCTTCGGCAAGGACATGATTCTCTTCACGGGTCCCGAGGCGCACGAGGCGTTGTTTCGTCAGCCCGACGAAGTTCTCAGCCCTAGTGCGGCCTACAAGATGATGGTTCCCGTCTTTGGCGAGGGTGTCGCCTATGGCGCCGAGCCGGCGAGGATGGCCGAGCAGATGCACACGCTCTACCCAGCCCTGCGCAACAATCGCATGCGAACTTACACCGAGATCGTAGCGCGGGAGACGCTCGACGTGATTCGCGATTGGGGCGACGAGGGTGTCATCGAAGCGGGCGCATTTTTCGGGATGCTCACCAACTACACGTCGAGCAGCTGCCTGCTCGGCAAGGAGTTTCGCAACGAGATGAGCGAGGAGTTCTCGAAGGTTTACTACGACCTCGAACGAGGCATCGTCGCCTGGGGCTATATCCATCCGTACCTGCCGATTCCCGCGTTCCGGCGTCGGGACCGCGCACGCGCCCGGCTCGGCGAGATGGTCTCCGAAATTGTCGAAAAGCGAAAACGGTCGGGCTACCGGGGCGAGGACTTTCTTCAGACCCTCATCGACGCGGAGTACTCCGACGGCAGCAGGCTGAGCGATCACGAGATCACGGGCATGCTCGTTGCCGCGATGTTCGCCGGGCACCACACGAGCTCCGTCACGACGGCCTGGACCTTGATCGAGCTCTTGAGAAACCCGCGCTTCCTCGAAGAAGTTCGCAGCGAGGTCCACGCACGCTATGCCGACGACGAGGAGTACAGCTTTCAATCGCTGCGCGACCTTGAAAAGACGGAAGGAGCGGTCAAAGAGGCCCTGCGAATCCATCCCCCGCTCTTCATCTTGCTCCGCGCGGCGCTCGAAGACTGCGAAATCCTAGGGTATCGGGTCAAGAAGGGGAACTGGGTGGCGGTTTCCCCAATGGTCGCCCACCGGGACGAGTCGGTGTTCGAGAACGCGCTCGAGTACGACCCGGATCGCTACGGCCCCGGCCGAGAAGAAGACAAACGCCCGTTCGCGTACATTTCGTTCGGTGGCGGTCGGCACAAGTGCATGGGAAACGCCTTCGCAATCCTGCAGATCAAGACGATCATCGCCGTCCTCCTCAACCGATATGACTTCGAGCTATTCGGCGATCCGGTCGAAACAGATTTTCAAGGTTTGGTGCTGGGTCCAAAGCCGCCAATTCGCATTCGATATCGCCGCCGGGGCGCATGACCGGCAACGCCGTTCCGCGCTGGTTCTCCGCAAACCCGAGCAAGGCCTGGGGGGAGAAGTTTTTCCTCGCCTACTCGCCGGTCTGGATGGCGATGATGGGCCTCGTGATGGGCCTCGGTGTCACCGATCGACTGGGCGAGTGGGGGTTCATGGCGGTCGGTGTCGCAGTCGCGCTGCCCCTGGTGGCGGTCCCTGCCTTGATCCGCGATGAGAAACCGCTGGGTCGGCGCTGGTACCAGACCTATTGGTTCAAGGCGAACCTCTACATTGCGATCTTCAACTTTGCGGCGAACTACTTCGGCAGCGAGTACTTCTTCGACGTTCTCGGTATGGTTTACGACTACCCGATGATCGAGCTCAACTTGGATTCAACGCTCGTCGGGTCGGGCGAACAGCGCGTTCCGCTGATCATGTACCCGCTCACACAGGCGTATTTCCTGACCTATCACACGACCGCCGTGATCGTGCTTCGCCGCATTCGTACTTCTCGGCTACCGATCGGCGCGCTCCTATGGCCCGTGTTGCTTCTGCTCATCGCCTATGCCTGGGCGTGGATGGAAACCAAGGCGATGGCAAACCCTTGGATCGAAAGCCAGTTCTACTACAAAGACACGGAGCGCATGCTCGCGTACGGCTCGCTCTTCTACTCGCTCTACTTCGTGGCGAGCTTCCCGATTTTCTATCCGCTCGACGAACGACGAGAGGCAAATTGGAGCCTGCCGATCACCGCCGCGGCAGCATGCACCGCGAGCCTCATCATGATGTTCCTATTGGACTTCGCTGCGGCGATCTTTGGACCGATCTAGCGCGCTGAGCTAGGCAAGTAGGAGCGATGTCTACCAAAATCGAGATTCACGGTGCATACGAACCGCGATTCGAGCCTGTTGCGAAGCTCATGCGCAAGCAGATCGAGCACTACGGCGGAGGCGCTGCCGCAGCGGTGTTTCTCGAGGGGAAGCCCGTCGTCGACATTTGGGGCGGCCGCGCGCGCAAGGACGGCCGGCCTTGGCAGCGCGACACGATGTCGATTTGCTACTCGGGCACGAAGGGAATCACGTCGACGGCGGTCCACATGCTCGCAACCGACGGGCTCATCGACTACGAAGCGCCGGTCGCCGACTACTGGCCCGAGTTCGGCTGCAACGGGAAGCAAGAAATCACGGTCCGGCAGTTGCTGTCTCACCAAGCCGGCCTCCACAAGCTAGTGCATCTCATCGAGAAGCTTCCGGAAATCCTCGACTGGGATCTGATCGTCTCCCGCCTCGCAAAGACGGAGCCGGACTTCCGCCCCGGAACGGCCAATGCGTATCAGGCCGTCACGTTTGGTTGGCTCGTAGGCGAGCTGATTCGACGGATTTCGGGCCTCACGGTGTCTGAGTTCATCGATCGGCGCATCGCCAAACCTCTGCAGCTCGACGGCCTCTACATTGGTGGCGCGGACACGCAGATGGATCGCATTCCCGATTTCGTCGGACTACCCGAGCTTCAGCGAGCCGGCGCTAAGCCGCTCTCCACGGATTATCGCGTTCCGTTCTGGGTTCACTCGAAAAAAATGCGAGACCTCTGCAGGCGTGGGCTCACTCCACGGCACGCCAAGGAGCTCTTTTCGCATCCCGCGTTCTGGAAAGCTTGCTTGCCCGCCTTGAACGGCGTTGCGACCGCGCGTTCGCTCGCCAAGATGTACGCCCCGCTTTCCATGGGGGGAGAGCTCGACGGTGTCCGGCTGGTTTCCGAAGCAGTCATTCGAAAGGCATCCGAGGTCCAAACGAAACGCGCAGACCGAGTGGCCATCTATCCTCTTCATTGGAAGCTCGGCTACCACCGGACCGACGCGTTTCTTCTCGACGTTCCCGAGGCGTTTGGGCATTTCGGCCTCGGGGGAGCCGGCGGCTGGGCCAACCCGGAGCACAAGCTCTCGTTTGCGTTCCTGCACAGTGGTTTCCCGCTCACGATCATCGGGCAGACACGCACCGTGATGATGACCGCGGCGGTCTATGAATCGCTCGGCATCTACAAGGGGCTCTGGCATACTCTGCGCCACGGACCGATCGTCGACTTGGTGCCGAAACGCTCGTAGCGAATGAAGATGGGAAGGGCGGCATGACCAAGCACATCGCGGTCGTTGGAGGGGGCATCGCCGGCGTCGGCGCAGCCTGGGCGCTTCACCGCGCAGGCTATGAAGTCGATCTCTTCGAAAAGGGCACGGCGCTCGGCGGCAATGCGAAGACGTTTCGATGGAGCGTGGACGGCGGTCACGTGGACTCCCCTCTGCTCGTCGTCGCCTGGCCGCAGATGTACTACCACAACTACGAGCTGCTCCTCGACCAGCTCGGCGTCGGAATTGAAACACTTCCGATTTCCTATTTCGTGCAGACCCCCGAAGGGCACTTTTGCCAAGACGGCCAGACGGGCATTCAGAAGCGCTTCGCGCCCGAGTTCCGGAGATGGAACAAGCTCGTCGCCTTCGTCAGCAAGGTGAACGACTTCTTCCTTCCCAAGGAGCGACATCACTCGCTCTACCACTTCTCATACTTCAACCCTTTGAACCTCATCCCGCTCTACTGGATGGCGAGGCTCTTCGGGATCTCTCGTGAATTCTGGGACACGATTTTCGTTCCGATCCATTGTGCCACCTTCATCACCACCTCGATGCGCGGTGTTCCGGCGGTGATCCTGCCCTTGCTCGAGAGCATCGTACCGCTCGAAGAGCCGACGCAGATGGGCACCTGGAGGGGCGCTCCCCGCCAGGTTTTCGACCGGATGACAGCACGATTCTCCGATCGTGTGCACACCGATCACGAGATCACCCGCGTCGAGCGGCGCAACGACCGATTCGTGATCTCGGACTCGAAAGGCCGGCGCTACGAGGCCGACGAGGTCGTCTTCGCCTGCGATTCGACCTCCGTGTTGAACGCGCTCGAATCTCCAAGTTGGCTTCAGCGCCTCCTGTTGGGCAACGCGGAATACGTTGATGACGTCGACCCCGCCTTTTCGAATTTCGTCGTGCACTCCGACACCAGCATCTTGCCTGGCAAGCATCGGGAACGAATTCTTTCTGAGTTCAACACGTACTCGGAAATCAACGAGGCGGGCGCGCTCGAATGCACGTTCGTGATATCGGCGCAAAACCCAAGCACGAAAGACAAAGGCGTGCCGATGCTGGTCACCTTCAACTCCCAGCGGGTCATCGAAAGAGTCCAGAAGCGAATCGAGCTGCCCCATCCGACGCACAGCGTTTCACTTCAGAACCTGATCATCATGTCGGCCATGCGGTATCTCCAAGGGAGGGACGGGGTCCACTACTGCGGAACGTTCACCACCCCGGAGGGCGGCCACGACCTCTCATTCATGTCGGGGCTCGTCGTCGCACACGCGATCGGCGCCGACTATCCGTTCGCCACCGGACATTCGGAGGCCGTTGCCGACTTCAAACAGATGCAGAAAATGATGCTGAAGTCGGGGGCGCGACGTCCGGTTTAGCGGAAGACTCCGTACGAGCCCTCGAGCACCAGTTGGATGCTCGTGCAGAGCCCCCAGATCGGAAAGATGAACCACATCAGGTTCGTGACCCCCACGAACAGCAGCAAGTCCTTCACGGAGTGGCCTTTGTGACGGTCGTTGTTGAAGAACTGAAAGAAGTAGACGGCGGTTCCGTAGAACATCTGCCAGAACATGATCAGGCCGAGGATGCCGAGCCAGCGTGCCGGCATCAGCTCGAACGTCATGCCGAAGGCGAACACGGTTGCCGGAATGATCGTGGTGAAGCCGTTTCCGACGTCGATGTTGTAGCCGAACGAACGGCGGTCGGAATAGCCCGGGTCGAAGAGCGAGTAGCCGGACCAAATCGTCGTCCATTGGCGGAACGAGAGCACCTGGAGAAGCGGGATGGGGCGGGCGAAGATTTCTCCGATGCGTTGCATCTCACGTCCGCGGTAAGGCTCTTTGATCGCCTCGTACTCGGCGCGAATCTGATCTTGGCAAACCATGAGGGCGATTTCCCACCAGTTGATCAGCACGTTGATCACGAGAAAGAACGCCAGTCCGATCTGCGTCGGGTTGTACACGCCGTGGACGCGCTGGTGCAGCCAGATGTGAAAGACCGTCCCGGTGGCGATGACGATTCCAATGACCGCGGCGGTTGGGATCGCAAGCCCTCTCGGCTCTGTTGTGGGCTCCATCAATTTTCTCCGTAGCCAGACAGGGCCTCCGTACTATGCTCCCGCCGGAGGCAAGGCAAATGACTGCGGTGAAGCAAGCGGGATACTTGGTCTTCGAAGTGAGCGACCTCTCGGCATGGGAGGAATTCGGAACGAAAACCCTCGGTCTCCAAGTCGTCAACCGTCGGGGAAACGGCGGTTTTTCGCTCCGAATGGATGGCTATGAGCAGCGCTTCTTCATCGAGCCCGGGCCCGCCGATGACCTCGCGGCCGTGGGCTGGGAGGTCGAAGGACCAAAGGAGCTCGCCGAGATCGCGCAGCGTCTCAGAAACGCCGGGCACCAGGTGGTCGAGAGCAGTGTGGAACAAGTGGCAGCCCGAAACGTGCAAGCACTCGTGCGGACGAGTGACCCGGCCAACAATCCCATCGAGATCTTCTACGGACCCAAGATGGCGGCTGAACGCTTCGTCTCCGAAGTCGTTCCGTCGGGTTTCGTCGCGGACGAACAGGGTTTCGGGCACGTCGTCATCGTCTCCAAAGACGACGAAAAGCACGAGAAGTTTTACGCCACCATGTTTGGCTTCGAGCTCAGCGACTACATTCGCTGCGAGTACTTCGGCCACGAGATCAACGTGACCTTCATGCATGCCAATTCACGGCATCACTCGCTTGCATTCGGGGGAGGGCAGCTCAAGCGCATTCACCACTTCATGGTGCAGGCCAAGTCCATGGACGAGGTAGGCCGTTGCTACGACCGCTTTCTCTTCTCGGGCGGAATGGTTCACCAGACGCTCGGCCGGCATCCGAACGACAAGATGTTCTCGTTCTACGGATACACGCCGTCGGGCTTCCACTTCGAGTTCGGGGCCGGCGCCATCGAGATCGACGAGGGCTGGCAAAGCACAGTGCACGGCAAGGTGAGCGAATGGGGGCACCATCCGCCACAGCTCCTCACCAAGGCGTACCGCCGTGCAAAAGAAGCCCGAAGCAAGAACGAATGAGCGGACTCCATTGGACCTCCCGCGTTCGATGAGATAGAACGCGTTCTAGTTTGAGGTTCAAGGCATGGTCGTAGAGGCAGTTCCCGAAGGAAAATACGTCGAAGTCGGCGGCGGCATCACGATGCACTACCACGAGGTGGGCGGCGGGGACCGTGGCGCGGTTCTGTTCGTCCACGGCAGCGGCCCGGGCGCCAGTGGCTGGAGCAACTTCAAGGGGAACTACCCGCCCCTGGCTGAACGAGGCTACCGCACGATCGTCCCCGACACGATGGGCTACGGCTATTCGACCAAGCCCGAGGAGGGCGCCTTCAGCCTCGAGGATGTCGCGGCGCAGTACAAGGCGCTCCTCGACTCACTCGGAATCGATCGTGTCACCGTCATCGGCAACTCGCAGGGCGGCGCGATCGCGATCGCGATGGCGCTCAACTATCCGAACCTCGTAGCCAAGTTGGTCTTGATGGCTCCCGGTGGCCTCGAAGCACGGGACACCTACATGGAGATGGAGGGCATCAAGGCGATGATTCGCGTCCTCTATAAGGAAGGCATCAGCAAGGAAACGCTACGGAAGGTCTTCCGACTTCAGCTTCACGACGAATCGAAGATCACTGACGAAGTCATCGAAGAGCGTTTCCAGGTCGCCATGACGCAGCACAAAGACAACATCGCGCGGATACGCGTGGCAAACCTGGAAGACCGGCTCTCGGAGATTCAGTGTCCCGTGCTCTGCTTTTGGGGCGCGAACGACAAGTTCTGCCCTGTGAGCGGCGCGTCGAAGGTCGCGAGCCGCTGCTCGAGCTCACGCACGATCCTGATCTCCAGCTGCGGCCATTGGGTGATGGTCGAATACGCGAAGCTCTTCAACGACCTCACGCTCCAATTCCTCGAAGACGACCTCGGCTAAGAGGGGACTGCCCCTTTCTCGCTCAATTGCCGGCGATGGCCTTTTCGACTGCTTCGAGGAGGCTCTTGCTGTAGACGCGGCCGGTCAGATTTTCGCGCGTCTTTTTGGCGACCGCGTCCCATTCCGACTTGTGGGCCGCCGTGTCTACCTCGATCATGCCGCGTTTGATGAGCGAGGAATACGCCCGATCGTCGTCCCGGCGCGCCATGATGTCGCCGGCACGCGCGGCGCGCTCGCTGGTCTCCATGAGCACCTTCTGGTCATGCTCGCTCAACAGGTCGAATTTCTCCTGCTTGATGACCGAGCCGCCGATGATGATGCCGAAGTTCTCTTTCGCCATGTAGTTGAGGCGCGTGTACCACTGCAGGGCAACGGCCGCGAGGGCTGACGCAGGCACCGTATCGACCATGCGTGTCTGCAAACCGCCATACACCTCGGGCACACCCATGCGTACTGGATTGGCGCCTATCGTGGTGATGTAGCCAGCGAACACGGGGTCGTCCTTCCATGCCCAAGGCCGAAGCCGCTTCAGGTCTTCGGGTTTGGCGAACTTCTCCATCGAGAAGATGCGGTTCTTGCCGGCCTCACCCCAGGCCAGCATGACGAAACCGTTTTCCTCGAACATCTTCGCGAACCGTTCGCTCAACTGTTCGCGCGCCCGCTCGAGCTGATCGTATTCCGTGATCATCCCGGGCGCGGTCAAAACCAGCACCGGCCGAGCGACCATACCAAGACCCGTCGTCGTCACCCCGGCTGCATCCATTTGTCCAGCCCGCACCTTGCGAATGAAGTCACGCTCGTCGCCCTGACTGCCTCCGGAGTAGAAGCGAAGCTCGACTCGATTCTCGGTTTCCTTCTTCAAGCTCCGGTTCCAGGCCTTCATCAACTTCATGAACGACGAACCGGCAGGCGCGAGGGACGCAAAGCGAATGATCGTCGCCGATGCGGCGTTCGCCTGAGGCACGGAAACGGCGCCGGGCAACATGAAAGCGCCCAGGGCGAGGACCGTGATGAAGAGGTGCTTGGCTTTGCTCATGGGTCTCTCTATGGGGAACGCGGGCTGCTACGGCAATCGCTGGTCTGAGAATCCGACGTGAATCCCGCGACGGGGATTCAAGTCGGGCTCGAACTCAATTGGAGGCGGACCCGCCCTGAATGAGCTTTGCAGCGCGATAGCCGATCAGCATGCTCGGGGCATTGAGGGCGGAAACCGGTGTCCAAGGGATCGTCGAAGCGTCGGCAATTCGCAGCCCAGTCACGCCGCGCAGACGCAATTGGGGGTCTACGGCGTCGGCTTGGGTCCGGCCCATGCCGCAGCTGCCAGCGAAGTGATAGGTGGTAATCGTGTTTTTCCGGATGTAGCTCGAGATGGCCTCGTCACTCGTGACCCGCTTTCCGGGCATGAGCTCCTTTGGGGCCCATCGCGCAAGGCCGCCCGAAGCGCCGATCGCTCTGGCGATTCGAACACCTCGCAGCATCGTTTCCAGATCCTCCGGATGCGAGTAGTACGCAGGGTCGATCGAGGCTTGCGTGCGCACGTCTGTCGATTGCAAACGCAGCATGCCGCGGCTCTTCGGTTTCCCGAGGATTAGAATGATACCGAACATGTGGTCGGTGAAGCGCTGGATCCCGCCGACCTTGAACGCCGCCCCGACCATGTTGCGAACCAGCTGCCTCGACCTCCGGCCGTACAAAGGATGGGGTACGAGGATCGGTGGAAGCATGCGCTGCATCATCTGCCTCATCGCCGATCGGGCGGGCCAGTACACGTAGCAGGTGTCGCTCTGCGACGGGGGAAGGTCGCTCGCCTCGTTCGTTCGGAAAAAGCTATAGAGCTGAGGATAAAAGCAGTCGATGTCCGCCGTGGCTTTGAAGAACACGGGCACGTTCGGGTGGTCGTGAAGCCCTTCGCCGACCGCGGGCCGGTCGGCGACGACCGGGATGTCAAACGCGCGAAGGTGCTCGCCCGGACCCACGCCCGAAAGCATGAGCAACTTCGGGGTTTCGAGCGCACCGGCGGACAGGATGATCTCCTTTTGTGCCTCCGCGCGTCGCAGCGCTCCCTCATGCTCGAACTCGATAGCCCGGGCGCGCTTTTCCGCAGTGAACACGACTCGATGCGCGCGCGCGCCGGTGAGCACGGTGAGATTCGTACGCTCGCCGGCCTCCTTGATGAACGCCACGTACGAGCTTCGCCGGCTCTCGCCTTCATAGGACATCCATTCGTAGCCGATGACGTTGCTCAGGTTGCCGTCGTTTAGGTCCTCTTTGCGACTGAAGCCGTGTTCTTCCGCCGATGCCACGCAGGCCTCGGTCCAGCTCGTTGCCGGCCGCCGATGCGGCCGCAGGACTCGTTCGATCGCCTCGAAGTCGGCTTGATTGTCGTCCCAGTGCCAGCCCTCGGGCCATTCCGCATAGTCCTCTCGGGACCCTCGGGTATAGACCATCCCGTTCACCGACCCGCTCCCGCCCATCACGGTGCCGGTGCCCGCGAAGATACGGTGTTTCGCGGCGTGAGCCTGGGGGATGGAAAAGCGCTCGCCCATCACGGCGTCGTTGACGAACGCCTCCTTGTAGCCCGCAGCGACCAAGGTTTCTGGGTGCTCCTCCGCCCTCGGCCCGCTTTCCATCAGGAGCACCCGATTGGCAGGATCCTTCGCAAGCTCGGCGGCGACGATGCAGCCCGCCGATCCGCCGCCTACCACGACGTAGTCGTACCGCTCCATCAGCGGTTTCGACCGAACAGCTTGCGAAAGCCGCGCCAGCGCTGTGCGAGGCTCTTGCCGTAGATCAGCTCGATCACGCCACTAAAAACGCCGTAGTCTTTCTCGGCGACTGGAAAAACCCGGTTGGGTTGGTTGATGGGGAACCGGTCGTCGACCACGGCTTTGATGTTGCACATCGAACGCAGTCCTTCCCGGCCGTTCATGCGCCCATAGCCCGAAGCCTTGACGCCGCCGAACGTGAGCCCTTGCGCCATGTACGTGATGCCGCCGAAGTCGTTGATCGCGCTCATCCCCACTTCGAGCTTCGAGGCGATCTCTCGAGCGCGTGTGCGGTCTCTGGAGAACACCGAAGACGACAAGCCATATGACACGCCGTTTGCGATCTCGACGGCATGTGCATCGTCACGTACGCGCATGAGCAACATCACCGGCCCGAAGACCTCTTCCTGGGCGATCTCCATTTCCGGCGTCACGTCGGCCAAGATCGTCGGCTCGAAATAGTCGCCCTGGTCGCTCAGCGCGCGCTTGCCGCCGGCGACGACGCGGGCGCCCTCTGCGATCGCGCGATCGACCGCTTTTTCGATCACCTGGAGCTGAAGCGGCGTGACGATGGCACCGACATCGACGACCCCTTCGCGGCTGTTGCCCTGTCGAAACTCTCGCACCAACTCCGCGGCCCGCGTCTCGAAAGCGTCGTAGAGGCCCTCGTAGACGAGAATTCGCTCCGAGGCGACACAGTTTTGCCCACAGTTGATGTAGCAGCCGGCCAAAGAAGCGTGCACGGCTTGTTCGAGGTCGGCGTCATCGCAGACGATGAAAGCGTCTTTGCCGCCGAGCTCCATCACTACCGGGATGACGCGCTCGGCACTGGCTTCGACCACGCGTCGACCGTTGTGAACCGATCCGATGAAGAGAATCGAATCCACGGCAGAGCGCGCAAGTGCAGCGCCGGTCGGTCCATACCCATACACCGCTTGGATCAGGTCCGGGTCGTGGCCGGCCTCTTCGATGACTTTGCGAAGCGAATCGATGAACTTCGCGCTCGACCACGCGACCCACTCCGAGGGCTTCAGCACGATCGCGTTCCCGGACATGAGCGCCGGAATCACCGGATTGACGATGTTCTGAAACGGATAGTTCCACGGAATGATGGCAGCGATGACGCCGAGTGGGTGATACTCGAGGCGCGCCTTCTTGTGCAGCAGCAAGCCCGATGAGACGGGTTCAGGGCGGAGGTGTTTCTCTCCGTTTTTGATCATCCAGCGAAACTTCTCGCAGGTCGGCCAGATCTCCCCCATCAGCGCGTTCTCTCGCGTCTTGCCGGAGTCGCGTTGGACCGTGAGGCAGATCTCGTCCTTCTGATCGACCGTGTACGCGAGCAGCCTTCGCAGCACGTCGCGCCTCTCGCCGAAAGAAGTCGACCGCCAGGCTTTCTGCGCAACCCTCGCGCGCGCGACGGCGGCCTCTACGTCCTCTACGGAGTCGATGCGGACCTGTCCCAAGCGCTCTCGGGTGGCGGGGTCGACGCAGGGAATGTGCGTAGCCGGCTCGGCAGGCGAGAATCGGACCTCCGTAGAAATCGGAATTGACATTCTGATTTTCGCCTTTATCATTCCGAACCGATCGTGTCAACGCTCTCCACAGCCGCGAAAGCGCAAGAATCCCTGAGGGGTAAGAAGCGCGAGCTCTATCGCGAAGCCGTTCTCGATGCCGCAGAGCGCGTGTTCGGCGAGGAGGGCTACGAGGCCACCAAAGTCCAGCGGATTGCCGCGGAGGCCGGGGTGTCGCTCACCACGCTCTACGGCGTGCTCGAGTCCAAGTGGGAGATTTACCGCGCGGTCCACCGTCGCCGACTGAGCGAGGTGATGCGTCTCACCCAGGGCGTCCTCGAAGCGGACATGTCCTCGCTCGAGATCCTGATCGCAGGGACTCGAACGCAGCTCGCGTTCTTCATGGAGCGCCGTGACTTCACCAAGATGCAGCTCAAGGAGGTCACCGCCTGGTCGACGATCGAGTTGTTGCGAAGCCCAGAGCAGGTCGAGGCGCTCGGCGTCGGCCTGGACCTCGTCGCGAGCTTGTTGCGAACATGCATCGACGACGGATACTTGATCGACGACGACCCCGAGCTCATGGCGAGGATGATGATCGCTACGCAGCAAGTCAGACTGGCGATGTGGATGGATCGTGGCTGCAAAGAAGATCCAGATCGCGTGGCCGATGCGGCGCTCCGGCATTTGCTTCGGAGCTACTGCAAGGCGGGGCAGCTGGCATCGGCGCTCGAGGCGGCCGGTCTGAGAGCCGAGCCATGAGCGTTGCCTTCCACGAGCTCCAAGTCAGCGCCGTCATCCGAGAAACGCCGGACTGCAGCTCGTTCGAGCTCAGGGTGCCAGCCCCTTTGGAGGAAGCCTTCCGGCATCGCGCGGGTCAACACCTCACGCTCGAGCTCCCCTGGGCACGCTCCAAACTGACCCGCTGCTATTCCTTGTCGAGCAGCCCCGATCTCGGTGAAACCCTCAAAATTGGAGTGAAAAGAGTCGCCGGCGGACGAATCTCCAATTGGCTGAACGACAATCTGAAAGCCGGAGACTCCATCATGGCGAGCGTCCCGGAAGGTCGCTTCGTTCTCGATCCAGACACCCGATCGGGAGCCCCGCTGTTCCTCTTTGCGGCGGGGAGCGGAATCACACCAATCATCGCGCTGCTGAAAAGCGCGCTAGCCACCACCAAGCGCTCGATCACCCTTCTCTACGCCAATCGGGATGAGGGCTCGGTCATCTACGGGCCCGAGGTCTCCCAGCTTGGCGCCCAGCACCCTGGCCGGCTCGCCGTGCATTTTCACTTCGACGCGACAAACGGTTACCTCGAGCAAGGCGATGTTCGCAAGCTTCTCCATCACAGCGACATCGCGGAGTTCTACATTTGCGGACCCGAACCCTTCATGGAGCTCGTCGAAAAAACGCTCGAAGACGCAGGTGTCCACGAAGAGCTCATCTACATCGAGCGCTTTGTTTCCCCCGCCGATCCTGACCGCGTCCATGCCGACGGCGTCGATGAAGCATCGCTCGAATCACCAGGCAGCTTCAGCCTCTGGCTCGATGGTCGCTCCCGAACCGTTCCCTACGTGAAAGGCAGAACACTTCTCGAGTGCGCCCAAGAGGCAGGGCTTCAACCGGCTCACTCCTGCGAGTCGGGCTATTGCGGCTCATGCATGGCGCATGTCAACACCGGGAAGGTCTACATGCGAACGCACGAGGCGCTTTCCGATCGAGATATCGGGCGCGGTGTCGCACTGCTTTGCCAGAGCCTGCCTGCGAGCAGCGAGCCGCTCGAGCTCGATAGCGATTCAACCTCCTTTCGCGCGGCATCGGCCGTGAAGTCCTCGTACAGCAAGCGTGCATCGAGGCTCGCGGCGCTTGGGGTCTTCGCTTTCATGATCGGAGGAACGCTCATTCTCCGATTGGTGGACTATAGGTGGTAAAATGAACCCTCAGGAATCGACATGAAGGTCTTGTACGTCATTCTCGTGAGCTACGCGTCGGCCGGCCTCGCGCAGGCGGCGCTCATGTACGCCTATCGTTCCAAGGCCGCCCAGAAGTACATGATCAGCGACGACGCCCACCGCTCGAAGACCGACCGGGAGCTCTACTGGCGCGTCGCGCTCAACATCACCGTGTCGGTCACGCTGATCTTCTCGGTGATGTTCGGCCTTGGTGACTACCTCTACTACGACCATGCGGCGCCCGCTTGGCGCTACGCGCTCGAGGCCGTCACCGTCGTTCTCATCTACGACTTCGGGTACTACTTCATGCATCGCTACCCCTTCCACGAGTGGAAG
>CBESWY010000030.1:0-17762 GCA_965533395.1 uncultured Myxococcales bacterium | reverse complement strand
GGTGGATGCGAAGGTCAGGGCAATCAGGGTCAGCGGCAGGGCCCAGTTCGCATATCGCCTCTGCACGGCGTGCCTGTAGCATGTGCGTTGCGAAGCGCACGATCTGCTATTCTCTGGAGCGGATGGACCTCTACAGCGCGGCCAAGCGGCTCAACCGGCCGTTCGTCTTCACCGACGAACAATCCACGCGGGCTCTGACGATTGCCGACCACGGATTGATTGGCGACGGATTCTCCGCCGGGCTCGTCCGGGCTGACGGCGCGATCGACTGGCTCTGTTTGCCGCGTTTCGACAGCCCAAGCGTCTTCGCGGCACTGCTCGACGAGAACAACGGCGGATCCACCTCGATTAGCCCCGTAGACTACCCCTTCGAGAGCCTTCAGCGCTACGACCCGGGCACCAACGTGCTCGAGACGGTGTTTCGAATCGAAGGCCGCGGGACCATTCGACTCACCGATTACATGCCCTGGACCGACGATCCGCGATCGGCGATGCATGAAGTTCATCGTCGTGTGCAATGCGTGGAAGGCGAGGCGGTCGTCAAGGTCGTGTTCGATCCGCGGTTCGACTACGGTCGCGTCAGCACGACGTTCGAGATCGACGGACGCTCCGCTTTGGCCAAAGGCACGACGGGGGAGCGTCTCCTAGCCGTCCTCGGGGGCGTCGGGCACTGGGAACAGCGGCTCGAAGGCGGTGTGCAGGCCGTTTTTCGACTCAAGGCGGGCGAGCGTGGATGGCTCGTCATCAGCTGGAACGCAACGGAGTCCGAGTCGATCCTCGCCTATCGCCCCTTCGACGCGCTCCGCAAGACTCGACGGCGCTGGCGCGATTGGACGCAGCAGCTCGACTACGATGGCCCATGGCGACACCACGTCATTCGATCCGCACTTTTGTTGAAGCTTCTCATGTATGCGCCGACTGGGGCGATGGTGGCTGCACCAACGACGTCGATTCCGGAATGGATCGGCGGCGTTCGCAATTGGGACTATCGGTACACCTGGACGCGCGACACGGCCATGGCGGTTCGAGCTGCCAACTTGCTCGGCTGCAATCGAGAGGCGCGCGAATTCTTTCACTTCGTGCGGGATACGCTCGAACGCGATCGGGAGCTTCACATCATGTACGCGGTCGATGGCGGCCGTGTCCCCGACGAACGGACCCTCGAACACTTCGCCGGATATCGCGGGTCGCAGCCGGTGCGCATCGGAAACGGCGCGCGCGACCAGCTGCAACTCGACACGGCCGGCGCGCTCATGGACGCGGCCTACGTGTACGAGCGCGGCGGCGGTTCACTCACCGCGCGCGGCTGGCGTCGGCTTCGGGGCGTGGTCGAGAACGTCGTCTCCATGTGGGCCGAGCCCGACCATGGTATCTGGGAGCCGCGCGCCGGCAAACGGCACAATGTGCACTCCAAGCTCATGAGCTGGCTCGCGCTTCGGCGCGGCGCGGAGCTGGCACCCTTGTTTGGCGACCAGTCTTTGCGGGCGCGATGGCAGCAAGTCGCCGATGAGCTCCACGCCGAGCTCTGCGGGCGCGGTCTGGACAAAACCGGCAAGCGGTTCGTCGCAGCATACGACCACGAGCATCCGGACGCGTCCTTGCTCCTCTTGCCGATTCACGGCTTCCTGCCGCCGAACGACGAGCGAGTCCTTCGCACCGTCGAGTGGATTCAGGCTACCTTGGGGGACGGTCCGTACGTATACCGCTATCGCACCGACGACGGCGTCGGCGGCGAAGAGGGCGCGTTCGTTCTTTGCGGCTTCTGGTTGGCCGAGGTCTTGGCGATGGCGGGGCGCATTGACGAGGCGCAGCAGGTTTTCGTCGCGCACGCCGAGGCCTCGAACCACTTGGGTCTGCTGGCGGAGCAAATCGACCCTGGAAGTCGGACACTCCTCGGGAACTTCCCGCAGGCCTTTAGTCACCTCGGGCTCATCAATGCGGCGGCCAGGATCGACTTGGCGCTGCGGCTGCGGGACGAAGGCTCTGCTCGCGTGCCCGAGGTCGAGATCGGTCGCTAGGTGGGGAGCATGCCGACTGCAGATGGTGTGAAGTTTCGACGAACTGTGGTCCGGCGGTTTGCCTCCTATGCGACCTTCGTCGGCTTGCTGACTGGGCTCGGCCTTTTCTTCTACGCAGGAATGCGCGACGCGGCGTCTTGGGGCTGGTTCGTCGCGGGCGGCCTGGCCGTCGTGGTCGGGCTGGCCTGGCTCGTCCGCTCGACGCTGAACCCTTCCGCGGAGAGCGCGCAGACGAAGGCATTGTTCGAGCCCGCGCGAACGGTCGAGACGCCCGCCATCGGGGCGGCGGCTGTTGGCGACGAGGTAG
The DNA here is from genome assembly GCA_965533395.1 of uncultured Myxococcales bacterium. Lineage (GTDB taxonomy): Bacteria > Myxococcota_A > Polyangia > Polyangiales > Houyiibacteriaceae > SG8-38. Next base: position 15,437 of record CBESWY010000030.1, on the reverse strand, counting down.
CCGGGGATGAAGAGGTGGATTACCTGACGGCGCTCCGCCACGAGTTTCGTACGCCGCTCAACGCCGTTCTAGGATTCTCCGACGTGCTCCTGAGCGGCATCGACGGAGAGGTGAACGAGTCACAGCGCGAAGACTTGGAGATCATCCGTGCCTCCGGGATTCGATTGAAATTGCTGCTCGATAGCGCGCTCGACCTCTCCCAGCTTGCGGACGACAATCTCCTGCTGAACCCGGGCCGCATCGACGTTCGAGAGCTAGTGGCTCGCGTTGCGTCCGAGGCAGGACAGCTCTGGTCGAACAAGCGAAGCGCCAGGTGCGTCCTGCCCGAAGAGGCCTGCATCACCGAGGCGGACGAAAGCCGACTCCGTCGCTCCATTCTCGTGCTCGCCGATTTCCTGGCGACGGACCATCGAGATTCCGATATCGAGTTGAGTCTCGCTCGCTCCGAGGGGTATCTCGCGATTGAAATCACCGCCGGCGCTTCGGACCGCCTCTCGTTTAATGCGCTGCCGACTACGGTGGAGGTACTTGCATCGGAGGACGCCTCGGAGATTCGCCGCTGGCCGGTCGCCGTGACGGCCGAGGTCATCTCCCGGCACGAGGGCTCGCTCTATCATGGCAATGCGCCGTCCCGGTTCTTGGTTCGACTGCCTCTGCAGGGTGGGCGATGAATAGCGGACAATTTTTTTCGGTTTCGAAGCTTCGCTGGGGCGTCGCCGCCGTTTCGATCTACTTCGCCGCCTGCTGGCTTTCGTTGGCCGGCGAGGACCGCTACCCGGCTGCGTTTGTCATCTTGGGAGCAGGCCTGTTCTTGGGAGCAGGCGTGCTTCGGTCGGTAGAGCGGCTTTTGCGCGCTCAGGAATCGTCCAAACCCTTCGACTCGGTGGCTGCGCCCATCCCTTCGATTCTAGAGACAATCGAAACACACTCGGCGAAGCCGGAGCTCCCGGCGCGGCAACGTGCCCGCTTCTTCGGGGCACTCGGTCACGAGCTACGAAACCCACTCAATTCGGTTACGGGGTTTTCCGACATGCTGCTCGGCCGCGTCGACGGCGAGCTCAATGCCGAGCAGGAGAGCAGCGTCCGCACGATTCGCGCCAGCGCGGAGCGGCTTCTTCGGCTGGTTTCGACGGTGGTCGACCAGTCCAAGATCGACGCAGGGACGCTTCGCCTGCAACCGCAGTGGGTCGTGCCCGACGAGCTGATCACCGAGGCAATCGGGTTTGCACGGTCTCGAGCCGAGGGCATTTCGGTGATCGGTGGGGTTGCCGATGGGCTGCCGCGTGTCTTCGTCGATCGGCATCGAACCGTCCACGCGCTCGTGAGCCTCTCGGTATTGGTCATTCGCTCGTCGGGGACCGACATCGTCATGCGCGTTGCGCAGCCGCGACGTGACCAGGTCGGAAAAGGGTTCGTTCAATTCGACCTGATGGCGACGCTCAAGGACTCGTCCGCCGACACGCTGGCCATCGTCGAACGGCTCGAAACGCCGCTATCACGCTCGGATGCGCTTGGCCTCGAGGTGGCGGTCGCGCGGAGCGTGATCGAAGCGCAGGGCGGGCGCATCTGGACCGAAGCGGGGACAGCCGGAAGCCTCCGCGTGTGTATGACGCTCCCGACGTCGGCGCACTAGGTCTGGTCCGGCTTGGATGCATCCAGGATCGCCTGGTAGGCCCGGTTGCGCTTCCAGCCAAGGTCTTGCTGGAGTCGTCGAGTCATTTCTTTGTTCGATAGCCCCTCGCGTTTCCATTCCGTCAGGAGGACGTCGAGGTCGATGTCTTCGATCGCTGCATCGGCGGCTTTGCCTTCGATGACGACGGTGATCTCGCCACGGGCCGGGTTCGAGAGCTCCCCGCGCACTTCTGAAACCGTGCCGCGAATGGTTTGTTCATGCATCTTCGTGAGCTCGCGGCAGAGTGCGATTTGCCTTTCGGCGCCCAGCTCGCGTTCGAGATCCTCCAAGGTCGCATGGATGCGATGGGGCGATTCGAACAGCACCACCGTGACCTCCGAGTGCGCGATTCTCCGCAGTGCGCGGCTCCGCTCTCCGCCACCGCGAGGCAGAAACCCTTCGAAGACGAAACGACGAACTGGGAGTCCAGCGACGCAAAGAGCCGCCAAGACTGCGCTTGGGCCCGGTATTGCTTCGACGGCGATCCCCGCTTCAGCCGCGCGCGAGACGAGGTAAACGCCCGGGTCGCTCACCACTGGAGTCCCCGCATCGCTCACCAAGGCGTAGTGAGCTCCGTTTGCGAGCTCTTCGACGATTTGCAGCACCTTGTCGTCGTTGCTGTGTGCGTGAAAAGAACGCAGCGGGGTGGAGATGCCATGCTTCGCGCAAAGCGTTCGGGTATGACGGGTGTCTTCGGCGAGAATGACGTCGGCTTCACGCAGAACGCGCAGTGCCCGCAGCGTGATGTCTTCGAGACAACCAATGGGCGTCGCAACCACGGAGAGGCGACCTGACATTCCTTGGCGTTACCACATCTCCCCGGCTTCGCGACCCGGCCGCTCAGGGAGATTCGTAGACTTCGACGACGGTCTCGCCTAGCTTTTCGCGCAGGTAAGCCTTGAGCTTCTCGAGGAGACGCTTTTCAATCTGCCGAACCCGCTCTCGGCTCACGCCGAATTCATCTCCAAGCGCCTGCAGAGTCTTCGGGTCTTCGGCAACCAAGCGGTCGTCGAAGATTTTTCTCTCTTTGCCCTCGAGAGACTCACCGAACTCGTGGATCTTCGTGGAGAACCGGTCGCCGACTTCGGCATCGGCGAGGGTGTCGTCCGCGCGGACGTCTTCGGAGGGAAGGAGCTCCACCCGCGACACCGTGCGGCCTTCTCCCGTCCCGACCGGTGCATCGAGGGACGCATCTCCGGCCGCCAAGCGCATGTCCATCGAGATGACGTCCCGCTCCGGAACGTTGAGCCGTTCCGCGATGACTTCCGCCGTCGGCTCGATTCCCATCGCGGAGAGGCGCGCTTTTTCCTTCTGAAGATTGAAGAACAACTTGCGCTGTGCCTGAGTCGTCCCGACCTTCACGAGCCGATGGTTGTTGAGAATGTAGCGAAGGATGTACGCTCGAATCCACCACGCGGCATAGCTCGAGAGCTTCACACCCTTGTACGGGTCGTACTTCTTCACGGCCTGCATCAGGCCGATGTTCCCTTCCTGAACGAGGTCCAGAATGTTCTTGTACGCTTGTCGGTAGTCGTACGCGATCTTGACGACCAGACGGAGGTTCGAGGTGACGAGCCGTTTCGCAGCTTCGAGGTCGTCTTCTTCGAGGAAGCGGACGGCCAGCTCGTGTTCCTCTTTCTTCGAGAGCAGCGGGTATCGCTGCACGTCCCGCATATAGACGCCGAGCGGGTCGCGCCTCGAGAGCGCGGACGACGACAGTGCCAGCCCCTCGGGGCCATCCTCGCCCGGGCGTGGCGCATCGTCCATGATTTCGACGTCTTGGAGCTCGTCGATCTCGTCAGGTTCTTCTGCGTCGTTTCCGGTCATCGATCTCGTCCGTGACAGCCTTCTCTAAAGCACAGCCCCCCGGGACGTCCAGTGCCGGCCTTCACTTGGGGGCTTGAAAGGGCTGCTTACCCGCTGCCCTCGGTCGTAAACGCCGACCCACTGCGCCGGCGATCGTGTATTGAATCGCGCCTTCGGCCGTCTGCGCGGCTTTCAGCCCCGAGGATGCGAGCTCGAGCATGGTGGCCACCTTGGCGCTTCGCTCCTTGTACGCATCCTGGATTTTGATTCGGACCATCACGTTCAAATCGGAGCGCTTGAGCGGGCGCAGGAGCCGCACCCTGCCGAGCGCGTCGAGCTCTAGGTCTTTGCCGCGCGCCGTCGCGCGTTCGATGTTCGCGATGCCTCCTTCGATCGTGACGGTCAGCTCGAGGTCCCCCGCCTCCGCACGGTCGAGCGTCAAGCCGCCCCAATCCGGAATCTCGAGCTTGGATTTGCCGTCGCCGAGGCTCAGCGCCTCGATCGTGACTGCGATGTTGCCCGTCGAATCGGCAACCTCGCTCGGCATGGCGAGAACGATCTCGCCGCTGAGTGTTCCACCCAGGGGAATCTTGGTGAACTGGCGCAGCGCAGGGAGCGCCCCGAGGTCGACCTCGTCGATCTCGATATCGACGTCCAAGTCGTTCTCTCCGATCGTGATGTCGCCATCGGCGTCGCCCCCTGCCAGCTCTGCGTCAAAGCTGTAGGATTTCGTCCCGGAGATCAGCGAGAACAGCGACGTGCTGACCGTGAGCTCGTCTAGAATCAGATCGAGTGGAGGTGCCCCCTCTTCCTCGGTGGGAACGATCCAGCGGAGGCCTTCGAAGGTGAGCCCGGTCAAGCCCGAGTGGGTCAAGTCGATGATCTCGATCTCGTAGCCCCTCGCGGATGCTTCTTGCACGATGCGGTCGGCCAGCCGCTCGTACGGAAAAGTCTTGTACGCGAAGAAGACAAAGCAGAAGAGGAAGAACAGGGGGTAAGCCGTCCACTGCAGGATTTTCTTGATTGGAATTCGGTCCACGGTTTACTGCTCCACCGAGCCGGTTTCGCGATCGTAGGCGTTGACCCCCAACTTCACCGTGTATCCGGTCCGCATGCGGCCGCCGGTCATCTGGATGCGTTCGATTGCGACCGGATACGAGCTGTTTTCGATGTCTGCGAGCATCTCGATCAACGGTCGGAGCTCAACCACAGGCAACGAGACGCGTACCGAACGCCGGCTGTACTCGCCCATGTCGAGATTCGGCTGGTCGGTGATGCCGAGGCCGGTCACGCCATACTGCTGAGCACGCTCCTCGAGGAAGCCGCCCAGTGAAGGGGCCTTTCGGCTGTACAGCTTCTCTACGGCGTCGCGATCGGCTTTCTGCTGTCGTAAACGGGGCTCCGAGCGGCGAATGTCCTGAAGGACCAGGCCGATCTCGTCGTTTTCCGTTTCGATGTCCGAAATGCTGGCGATCGCGACGTACATCGGGAGCACGATCAGGATCGCAGTGAACACGATGGCCATGATGGTGATCAGTCGACGTTCGCGTCCGCTCAAGGCATCCGCCCAGCTGCGCACATTGTCCAACGCGTCTCCAAAGGCCACGCTATTTCTCCTTCTTCTTCGGGCGGGCGGCCGCTTCATCGCAGTCGACTTTGACGACCAGTTTGTAGTCCTTGCGGTCGCCGACAGCGTTTGAGATCGATCCCTTTTGGGCTTCGGCGAAGCAAGCATGTGCCTGGAGCTCATCCACGAGCCTGTCCCGGTCGGCGATGGAGCCCACGGTGCCCTGAATCTCGAAGCGCCCGTTGTCGCCGTCGTCGTCGATCTCGATGAGCAACCGACGGGTATCGTGTTGGATGTCCGCAGGAATGCTTTCGGAAATTCCCTCGAGCACGTCGTAGGCATCGAAGCGAGGCAGGGGGTCGTCGATGCGAGGCCCGGCGGTGAGGAGCTCCCGCGCGTGAAGCGCGCTGCGAGTCTCTTCTTCCAGCAGGTCCTTGCTGACTTCTGCGAGCGTCCCCGTGAGTCGTTCGTGCTCGGCGCGAGCGACCCGGTATCGGGCCATCAACGAAACGCAGAATGCGAGAACGACCGCCGCGAAGCACACGGCGATCAGGCGAGCGTGCTGCCGAAGCTCACCTGCAGCCGCCGCCGACGCGAACTCGCCCTGCCGCAGGTTGAGTTGTCTCCTCCGTGAGATGGCTCGCGATGCGAGGGCCGCAGCCTTGGCAAACTTCGGCCGGGTTTCCTCGTCGGCTCCCGGCGCGGCGGGGAGCGGAGCTACGCCGCAGGGGATTCCGAGCTGCTCGGTCAGCCAAGCACGCGCGCTTTCCATCGGCGCGGTCTCACCCGAAAGCAAGACCATGGAGGGCTCCTCGGGGCGTTGCGCCCGGTAGCTCGCGAGCGTGCGCTGGAGCGCTGCACCGAGCTCCGCGCGCCGGCCCGATTCGACCAGGTCCATCCCTCCCGAAAGCGTTCGAGCAAAGGTACAGCCCCCGTTCGTCAGCGAAGCGAAGTCCGTGTTCTTGGGGCCGACGTCGATGACGATGACCGTCTTGTTCGCGAGGAACTCGCCAAGGAGCGCTCCGAGGCCGTCGAACGCGGCTGCCCCCACGGCAAGCTCGCTCGGGTCGACGCCGGCTGACCGGAGCTCGTTCAGTCGAGCCGCGACGCTTCGCCGAGGCGCCGCAACGGCCATGAGCTGGATGGTCGACGCGCCGCGACCGACCACCTGGTAGTCGATGATCGCGTCTTCGATGTCAAAAGGAAGCACGGACCCGAGCTCGCCGGGCAGCACTTCGCCGGCCTTTTTTTCTACACCAGCCGGCAGGTCGATCAGCCTCAGCGAAGCCGCCTCGCCGTTCAAGGACGCGATGATGCGGTCAGGCGGCCGCGCGCCCTGAGAGAGGACTTGCGCAACCGCAGCCTGCAGCACGCCCGCCTCCAACTCCGAATCTGCGGAGTAGGGCAGCGGCGCCTCCGCGTATTGCTCCATTTCGGATCCGCGCAACGCCGTTCTCAAAAACGCGCCGCGAACCACCCGGGTTGTCACTTCTAATCCCAAAACCAAAGACATTTCAATTCATCCGATAATAGTGAAACACGCCCAGCCCCGGCATGCGTCCCGTATTGGGCGGAGGCGGAACCCAGCGCGAGTGGAAGTTGACCACGGACTCTATTCGCACCTCTGAATGCCCGACCAATGCGACGGCTTCGATGGTGAAGATCTGCGCCGAGGTTGCGAAGGAGCGGGCGAGCGGGGTTCGCTGCTCTGCCGGAATCTCGATGGTTGTGAAGATGAGCTCGCTTTCGGGACCCAAAAAACCGGTGAGCATTCCGTACAAGTCTTTCTCCGTTCCCTTGCCTTCTACGAAGTTGATGAGGTCCGTTGGCTGACTGAACAGCGGGATCGGAATGAGCTGGCGAATGGTGGTCAAAATCTGGACGAACTTGACGCTTTCGAGCGGATCGGTACAAAGGCTGACGTCGGGCGCGAAGGAGCAAATCCTACCGAGCAGAACCTGAGGGCTGGCTTCGTTCACGTTCACGAGGCCCGATGCGTAAATCGTCATGAGCCGGGACGCTGGATCGTTGGGGATGGGTTCGACGAATGTGGCCCAGAAATCATCGTTGAAGCCCCGCACGAGGCGCAGCTCCTGAATCGAGTCGAAAGGGGCGTTCTTGTTCCGGTAGGGGTCCTCGCTCAGTTGATAGAGGGCGTCGTCTTCCGCTCCCGTGCCGCCAGTTCGTGTTTCACCCGCCCCAGGGTCGAAGTCGGTGCGTTGAATGTCGCGATCCCACCAGTCGATCACCGCAGTGATGAGATCGATACGCGTGGTCAAGGTGCCGGTTTCATCTTCCTTGTTGAACAGCGCATCGTAGGGGCTTTCCGGGAGCTGGCCGCCCGTGAGCGAAAAGAGCTGCATTGCGACGCCGTTTCGGGCCTGCTCTCCGTCGAGGAACAGCGGATCGTTTACGTTGACTTTGCCGTTCTCGCTGACGGCGCGGACCTGGCATGAACCTGGGAGGTTCTCGAAGCCGACCGTGTCGCCGAAGTCGACTCCAAGCTCCATCAAGGTGTCACGCTGATCCTCGGGCGTACAAAACGGCGCAAGCAGCTCGTTGACGAAGTTCCAGACGGGTAGCTGAGGGGCGGAACGGCCGGTCGCGCCTCGGTAGAGCGGGTCGACGAAGCGTCGCACCTCTGGCTCTTTTGCGATCAGCAAACGAGTGAGGTTCGTGGCGCTCTTGGCCATGTATTCGGCCTGAAGGGCATCGCGCTGGGAAGTGGAGACCGCAAACGCGGTGCCGGTCTTCTCGTGCATGTCCACGAGCATCACCGATAGAATCGCAATCGTCGCAATTACCATGATCAGCGCAACGCCTTCTTCAGAGCGCTTGGGATGCGATGTCTTTTTGCGGTGGTTCATGGGTTGTAGTTCGCGTGGTTCAGGGCGTAGTTGAGTGGAATCGTGACCCTGGTGCCAAACGCCTGGGTTTCGCCCCGGCGACTCGGGTGCTTGACGGCCAGCCGAATCCGCACCTGCGTCGGCAGTCGATTGGGCTGTGCGAGCACGTCCTCGGTGTCCCAGGTCTGGACCCACTCGCTCAACAACGGGTCGTAGTACTCGACGTTGAACTCTTCGACGTTCTTGACGAGGATCTGGGACTTGCCGCCCCGTCGCGGGTCCTCGTCGATTCGGTTTTGCTCTCTGCGTGCAAGAACCCGCACGTCCGGGTCGTCCGGATCATCGGTGACGAAGTAGCTCAGCTCGTTCTGATCCGATTCGCGCGCGTTTCGATACAGACGCCGGTGCGAGAACGAAGTGAAATCGATTCGATCCTCTTTTCCTCGGTCCTTTCCGATGAATGCCGTTTCGACGACTCGGAGCTCGAGCGAGGGATTGGTGTGGGTCGAAACGAACGCCATCGTGAGCTCCCGAGCCATGCGCCCGAGCGTCATGTGCACGATGCGCGACTCGTCGACATCGCCTTCGACACGCGCCTTGTTGAGGGCCGTCTGAGCGAAACCGCCGTAGATCATGGTGGCCACCAAGGCGAGCACCGACACCGCGAGGATTATCTCGAGCAGAGTGAAACCGGATTTCCTCACTCTTCCTCCTGGGCGGACTCGTCCGTCGGCGCGGGCTGATCGGAAACCAGGTACTGCGTGACGTCGAAGCCGCGCTGCTTGGGCCCTTCGGTCCATCGCACTGTCACTGTGGCTCTGCGAACTTGCTCTTCGAAAAAGGGCTTCAGGATTGGAAAGCCGATTTGCAATGCGAGCATGGCGAGGTTCCCCGCATTGCCCGCGATTGCCTGCTCCGTCGGGCCGCCCGATTCGGTGACCTCGTCGACCGCAGCGTTAACGATGTCTTTTGGATTGTTCCCGTCACCGTCCTCGTCGTCCTCGCTTTCGTCGTCCCCGGCACCGAAGTCCGGTAGGATGATTCGGTCGACGATCCAGTCGCATTCATAGCCCTCGACGGGCGCATGCTCGCAGCAAGAATCGGTGTCCTTCTTCTCCAGCGCGGGCAAGCCCTCGATCGCGATGATCTCTTCGATCTCACCCATCTTGCAGCGCGCGAGGGTCACGGCGACGTTCTGCCGGCGAGCGCGTGCGGCGATGTTCGCGGCACCCACCTCACTCGAGAAGATCGCTGCGAGCGATATGCCGAGGATCGCAACGGCGATCATCACTTCCAACAAGGTGAAGCCGGATCGATTCATAGCGTATCCTCGACTTCTCCCTCGTCGTCGAGCTCGTCCAGCGGTTCGTAGGCGTGGTTGTGAATCTTTGCATTTCCGGTGAGCGGATGAATCTCGACGCTGTAGACCATGTCGCTGGAGTCGCTCAGCTGAATGACAGCGTGTTCGGTCAGCCCACCGGGGAAGAAGTAAACGGAGCCCTCCCCATCTTTGCGAATTTCCGTTTCATGCGGTGTGATCAAGGCGTGGACTGAAACCCCATCGCCAATCGGCTTGGCGGTATACCGCTCGAGGACCTTGCCGCTTTGGTTCGAAATCGGTTGAAAGGGCGAGGTCGGCTTTACTGGGGTCAGCGGCTGTTCGAGCCTGGCCCTGGCAAGATCCCAGGGGTCGACCGCCTGCCCGTCCTCGTCCTCGAGCTGTTCGTTGGTTGCGAGCGTGACCGGAGTCAGGGTCTCCTCGATGGCCATCGTATCCTTCTCGAAGTCGAAGCGGAGTCGCGTCGTCGTGCCCTGCGTGAGCGAACGGTTGTAAGCGAATTGGGCTGCGCTCATCACTCTGAAGGCCGACGACCGAAGCCGGGTTCGGGTAATCGCGCCGAGGCCAAACGTCGCCCCGGTGACTACGACCGCAATGATCGCGATCACCAAGATCACCTCGATGAGGGTGAATCCGCCGTTCGTTCGGGATGAGACGCGTCTGAGCATGAGCTGTTAGATGTCGTCCTCGGTGTTGAATTCGAGGTCCGGCCCCGCCGAGACGACCGCGACGTCGCCGTCCTCGCAGCTGATCTGAAAAGGGGTGTCCCAAGCGTCCGTCGTCCGACGCGTTGCGTCGAGATACCGCTCGCTCACCAGCTCTTCGACCGTTGGGCAACCCCTCGGGTTGTCCGCGACGTAGAGCATCACGGCCGAGCGCATTCCCTGTGCGTCGGTCTTGGTCGTCTTGAGTCGCGCCTTTTCGAGCTGCGGAAGCAAGGCCACCGCGACGCCACCGGCCATCATCGCGAAAATCGTGATGACGATCATGATCTCGATCAGCGTGAAGCCCTCTTGGCGCCTCCGGCGGGCCAGTCGTCGTTGCAGGCGCGTGTCAGTGTTGTTGGGCATGAAGCCTCCCGTTCCCTTCATTGAATGTTGTCGTCCTTCGAGAGCGAGCCACTCGGGCCCGCGGAAATCACCTCGGCCTCGTCTTCGAAGTAGCCAGGACAGCGAATCATGAGGGGCCGACCCCAGCCGTCCTTCGGCATCGAATCCAGGTAGTGCTTCTGAGACAAGGGCGGGTGAAGCAGCTCCGTCTCCGAGCCTGGGCAGCGACCGACGTCCGCTCGAAACTGGTCGATGGCCTGCTTCACCTGCGCGACCGCGACCCGGGTGTCGCGGATCTGGACTCGACGCCGTGCGTAGCGCGTGAACCCAACCGCCAGAACCACGAGCAGCAGCATCCCGAGCAGTGCTTGCCAACGCGTGTTGCTGAGCACATTGCGCCAGCGGCCGCCTCGGCTTTCCCACGGCAACGAAACGCGTTCTCTTTGTGATCGTCGACTCATGCTCGTCTCTCATTGAATCATCTCGTTGAGCTGGAGTAGCGGCATGAGGATGGCAAATGCAATGCCGCCAACGACGACGCCCATGACCACGATCAGCACAGGTTCGAGGATCGACGTCATGGCGCCCACCCGCACTTCGATCTGTTGGTCGTAGGCGTCCGCGACGTGCAGGAGCATTTCCTCCAGCTGGCCGGTGCGCTCACCCACGGCGATCATGTGCGTCATGATCGGCGGGAACCTGCCTGCTTGCCGCAGCGGCTTGGCGATTCCTTCGCCTTCTCGAACACTTTCGCGCGCGTCCTCGACGATACGCATCAGCTCGGTGTTTCCAAGAACGTTGCGCGTGATGTCCATCGCGGCGAGCACCGGTACCCCGCTCGCGAGGAGCGTGGCGAGCGTTCGAGAGAATCGCGCGACGGCGACCATCAGCAGCAAGGGCCCGAAGAGCGGCACGTCGATAACGAAGAGGTCCCACTTCCTTCGACCTTCGTCCGTCGCTTTCCAGCGACGAAACCAGTAGATTGCGCCCCCCAGCAGCGCTGCGAGGAGCCACCAGTAGTTGCTGAAGATGTCGCTCACCCAAATCAACACGCTGGTGTACCAGGGAAGGGCCTGATTGAAATTTGCGAAGATCGAGGTGACCTTGGGGACCACGACCGACATCATCAAGAAGAGGATGACGATCACGACGACCGCCATGACGATCGGATAGGCGAGGGCGCCACGGACCTTGCTTTGAAGCCGGGTCTGATCGTCTAGGAACTCCGCGAGTCGTCCGAGCACCGCATCGAGCGTCCCCGACGCTTCGCCTGCGGCGACCATATTCACGTAGAGGGGGAGAAAAATCTTGGGGTGCGCCTTGAGCGAGTCAGCGAGCGTGCTGCCTTCGTTTACCTTGTTGCGAGTGTCGGTGAACGCGTTCTTCAGATCTGGGTGGTCGAGCTGCTCAATCAAGGCGCTCAAGGCTTCGACCAAGGGAACGCCGGAACGGAGCAATACGGAGAGCTGTCGGGTCGCTACGGCCACGTCTACAGGTGAGACGCGCTGAAAAAATCGCCGAAAATCGATGTCGCGCGATGCCTTTCGCGCTGCCTCCGACTGCTCGAGGATTTCGGTAGCGAGGACTCCGTCTCGCTTGAGGAGCGTGCGCAGGCCCTTTGCACTATCGGCATCCCGGACGCCCTTGACCGACTTTCCCCGGGCGTCGATCCCTTTGTATGCGTAGACCCCCATGGATCAGACCTCCGCGGCCTGGGTCGCCGCGAGCACCTCTTCGACGCTCGTCACGCCCGCAACGACCTGGCGGGCGCCGTCTTCGCGGAGGAGCCGCATACCCTGTTGCTGCGCGATGCGCTGAATCGTCTTCGAATCGCTGTTGTTCAAGATTTCACGGCGTACGGGTTCGTCGATCATCATGAGCTCGAAGATTCCGATCCGACCCCGATAGCCGGTGTTGCCGCACTCGTCGCAACCGTGATGGTGATAGAAGGTCAGCTTACCGTCGTCATTGCCCGCGGCCGCGGGCAGGGTCGGGGGGCTGCTGTTTCCGATCACGGTGGTGGCGGCGAGCCTCTTCAGCTCCACGAGCTTTTCTTGGGCGATTGCTGCGTCGATGCCGAGCTCGAGCAGGTCTTGGCTGGTTGGTGTGTAGGGGCTCTTGCAATGGTCGCAGAGCTTTCGAACGAGCCGCTGAGCGAGGACCGCGAGAATCGAAGAAGACAGCTGGTAGGCCTGTATGTCCATGTCGACCAGGCGCGTGATGGCGCTCGGTGCGTCGTTGGTGTGCAGTGTCGAGAGCACGAGGTGGCCGGTCAGCGACGCGTGAATCGCGATCTCCGCCGTTTCGTGGTCGCGAATCTCGCCGACCATGATCACGTCCGGGTCCTGACGAAGAAAGCTCCTCATGCCTGACGCAAAGGTCAGACCGATTTTCGGTTGAACCTGCATTTGCCCGATGCCCCGAAGCTCGTATTCGACCGGGTCCTCGGCCGTCAGGATGTTCTTCTCCGGCGTGTTGATCGTGTTCAGACAGGCATATAGCGTGGTCGTCTTACCGGAACCCGTAGGTCCGGTGACCAAGATGATGCCGTTTGGGCGCCGAATGAGACCCTCTAGTTGATCGAGCTCTCGGCGTGCGAAACCCAGGTCGATGAGATTCAGCAGAACCAGTTCCTTGTCGAGCAAACGCATGACGACGCGCTCGCCCTTTGCGGTGGGAATCGTCGACACGCGAACGTCGATCACCTTGCCCGCGATCTTCTTGGTGATGCGCCCGTCTTGCGGTAGGCGCCGTTCCGCGATGTTGAGGCCCGCCTCGATTTTCACGCGACTCACGATCGACGAAAGGAACCCGCGATTCGCTTCCTTACGCGGAATCAGCCGACCATCGACGCGGTACCGAACGATGACTTTTTCATCGGTAGGCTCGATGTGAATGTCAGATGCTCGCTCTTTGACAGCCGTGTAAAAGAGGTTGTTGACCCAGCGAATGACCGGCGCTTCGTCGGTCATGTCGATCAGGTCGCGAAGCTCCTCGACTTCTTCGCCTTCTTTCGCTTCGGCGAGCGCCGTTTCGTCTTTTCGCTCGTAGATCCGATTGATCGCATCATCGATGCTCTCCTCCGACGCGGCGACCGGGATGATGATCTTCCCGAGCAGAATACGGAGGTCGTCGATGGGGAAAGGGTCTAACGGATTGGCGACGGCAACGCGTACGCTGTCATCCGTCTGGGTCAGGGGCAAAACGTGGTTCTGACGCGCGAAATTGATCGGGACCGCGTCGATTAGCTCCTCCGGGATCAGATCCGTAGCAAGCTTCTCCACGAACTCCATGCCGACCTCGTCTGCCAAGGCGCGCACGAGCTTCACCTCTTCGACGGCATGGGTCGCAACCAAGAGGTCAGTGAGCTCGAGGGATCGATCTGCCGCTGTTTGCAGCGCGGCCTCGAGCTTGTCCGGCTCGAGCGCGCCGCGCCGAACCAGAATCTCGCCGATGTATCGTTGCTCGAAGCTCATTGCGGGCTGCCGTCCGATTCTTCGTTGCTTGGCTGCGACGATTCTTCGGGTACCCCTTCACTTGGACTCGCGGCCGGCTCGCTGCTGTCTTCGGTTTCTTCCGGTCCGGAGGGCGGCTCGTCGGGCTCGATGATCTCATCGGGCCCCGCTGCTTCAGCCGAATTTTCCGCTTGGTCGGGGAGCTCGGGTTCGGGCGAAAATTCCGGCTCCGCTCCGTGCGGGCTTTCGATCGGTGGAGGCGGCGCCCCGCCTCCTTCTTGCTCGTCCGCCGCGGTCGGTGGGATCGCCTCGACGAGATCCGGCTTGGAGTCCTCTTGCAATTCGATCCCGTTCGGCCCGATCACGTATGTGTCCTCCTCGACGGTCAATGCGGCGCTGTACGGGCCGATCGGCGACCGCGGCACGTGATCGGGAGGTGGCTCGAGCTCGGCAGCCAGCGCGAGCTTGATCTCCTCTTCCACGCCGTCGATTTCGTTCACGATCTCGGCGACGAGCCCGCGCGTACGGGTGTAGTCGATGTGCGGCTCGAACTTGTCTTCGCCGAACACGAAGTAGCGGTCGATCATCTGCTGCCGCTCTTGCATCTTGCGCTCGAAGATCTCCCGAAGGTCACCTGGGTCGCGGATGATGTAAGGCGTGAGGATGAGCAGCAGATTCGTCTTACGCTTCTGCTTGCTGGTCTTGCGGAAGAGGGCGCCCAAGATTGGGATGTCGCCGAGGACGGGAACCTTGTCTTCGCTGTTCTGAATCGCGTCACGCATCAGACCGCCAATGACGATCGTCTGCTGGTCCCGGACCATGACTTCGGTTCGTGCGGTACGTCGGTTGATCGAGACGACGCCCAAGGTGCCTGAGGTCGCTCCCTGTTCGGAGATCTCCTCTTCGATCTCGAGCCGAACTTCGTTGTTCGCGTTGATGTGTGGCGTGACTCGGATCGTGGTGCCCACGTCCTGACGGGCGACGCTTCCGAGCCCACCGGCCAGACCGGCCAGGTTGCCTAGGTCCTGCCCACCTGCGGACGCTTGGGCCAATGCGCCCAGGCTGCCTGCACCTGCGAAGGTGCCCGGCGCGACGCCGTTGGTCTGCAGTGGAATGTTTTCTCCCACGCTGATTTCAGCTTCGGTGTTGTCGATCGCGATGATGTGCGGCGTCGAGAGGACGTCGGCGTCGCCAGACTTTGCGAGCGCGGTCACCACCACGCCGAACCCTGGCACCGAGAACCCGACGAGCTGCTGTGAGTTCTCGATCGTTGGTCCACGAATGCCGAGCGCCAAGCCACTGAGGTCGTTCTGAGTGATGTCGATCGAGGACGGGGCGTTGAATCCGAATAGCGAGAGAGAGCCATCGGTCGGGAAGTCACCCGCGCCGCCGTGAAACGCAAAACCTAGGTCGGACGACCGCTCGATGCCGAGCTCCATGACGACTGCCTCGATGAACACCTGCTTCCGCGGCGCGTCGAGACGCTCGATCACCTTCTTGAGCGCCGTGTAGTCGTGGAGAGAGGCCGTGATGAGCAGAGCGTTGGACTGCTCGTATGCGGTGACCGCGATCTGTCCTTCGAACAGCGACGCAGTCCTGGCAGGCGCGGCCGCGGCCCGCTGAGCAGCGCCTCTAGCCGCAGGCGCTGCTCGTCCGCCTGAGGAGGCGCCCACCAGCGCCGTGAGGGCGGCTGCGATGTCCGT
>CBESWY010000029.1:0-17929 GCA_965533395.1 uncultured Myxococcales bacterium | reverse complement strand
GACTGCCTCGTCGATGTACTCGACGATCGACGAGGCCGGGAGCGCAACCTCGCTGGTCTGTCCGCACCAAGACTCGGTGTTGAAGCAGATGTCGTCGATTTGGCTCGGGTCGAGATGATGGATTAGCGTCCAGGGTACCTGGCCCCCACCCTTGGCGCCGAACAGCTCGGCGTCCGGGTGATGCTCGACGAACATCGCTTGACGCTCTTTGGCGCCGGGGTAGTAGGGCTTCCGATCGGCAGCGTTTCTGAACGCTTTGCGAAGCGAGTCGAGCAGCGCTTCACGTTTGTTCCATTGCTCGTGCTGAACGATCACGCGCGTCGCAGAACAATTGAAGCCTGCGTTGTCGACTACGGTCGATGCGATGTTCACGCCATGGAAGTCGAGGTCCTTCTGCGACCAGGGGCCCGGGACGACAATGACCGGGCTCACATTGCCGAGCTCACAGGTGAGTCGCTTCGGATTGTGGGCTTCGTCGGCGGCTTTTCTGCGAGCGCCTTCTTCGCCGACGCCAAAGACAATCGCGTCGTGGGTCTTGTCCGAACCGGTGACGTGGATGTCTGCGACCAGACGGTGCTGGCAGAGGTAATCGCCCTCGGCCGCGCCCCCATAGACGACGCGAAAAAAGCCTCGCTCGCGGAGCGGCTCGAACATTTCGTCGATGAGCGGGCCGAGGTACTCGTTGACCGGATTCATCTTCAAAAGGACGACCTGACCCTCGACGAAGAGCTTGTAGAGCGCGTCCATCGGACCGATCGACGAGACGTTCCCTGCACCGAGCACCAGGGCCAGTTTCCCTTTGGGTGACTTCTCCCGGTAGAATTCGGCCTGGTTCTCGCTCAGTTCTTCGAGGCGGACCTCGGGCTGCATCCAGACTTCGCCGGTGAACCCTTGAAAGAGCAGACCATCGAATCCATCGGCCGGGAACACCGGAGCCACCACTTGGCCATCTGGGCGGACAAACGCGGCGGCTGGGAGCTGGGGGACGCCGTGGTCCTGAATGTCGCGGAGTGATCCAATCAGGAGAGTGATGTTCTTGACGACGGGCGAAGGGCCGACCAGCCACTCCTCCCCCTCTTCGGCTCCACCAAAGGTCATGCCCTTCGCTTCCACCGATGCGGTGACCCAGCGCTCGGCAACCTCGACCGCGCGCTCTCGCACGTGCTCCAGCAGCGCGATGCGTTCATCGATGTCGAGCGCGACCCATTCGTTTTTGTGGTCCTCTAGGATCGCGAGCGCCTCGTCGAGCTTGGACTTCGAGGTCGGCTCGATCCGATGCTCGGCTTCGGGGATGGCGGCAGAGCCTTGCTTCTGGGCGACGGCTTGAGTCAAGGTGCCTCCTTCAAGACGCAGATACCGACGACATGTTGGGGTGTTGGCTCGCGGAGATCAAGAGCCCCCTAACCTCGTCGAGGCTGTCGCAGACGCGCGCCGGCGGAAGGCTTCGAAGAAACACTTTTCCATAGCCTTTACGGCGGATTCTCGAATCGAGAATCGCGACGACGCCGCGGTCTTGTCTCGTGCGGATCAGGCGTCCAAAGCCCTGTTTCAGCGAAAGCGCGGCCGCCGGTACGAGGTAGCGCATGAACGAGGAGTCTCCGGCCTCATCGAGGCGTTCGCAGCGAGCGGCAATCACCGGATCGCTTGGAACGTCGAAGGGGAGCTTGTCGATGATGACGAGCCGCAGCGCCGAACCGGGGACGTCGACCCCCTCCCAGAAGCTCGCGGTCGCGAACAACACGGCGTTGCCCCGATCGCGAAATCGATCGAGCAGGGTTTGTTTCGGTGCGTCGCCTTGGACGAACCACTCGTAGTCGAGTTGTTCTCCGACGCGCTCGGCGAGAATCCGCATCATCCGTAGCGAGGTGGAAAGAACGAACGCGCCGCCTTTCGACATTCGGATGAGCTCCAGGATCTCTTTCACCGCAGCGTCTGGGAAGTCCGACGCGCGTGGGTCGGGAAGATGCTCGGGCGCATAGAGCGCCGCTTGCTCTTCATATCGGAAAGGCGACTCGACGAGCTCTTCGCTGACTTCGCGATCGATGCCGAGGCGTTGCTTGACGAAACGGAAGTTCCCGCCGGTGGTCAGCGTCGCGCTGGTGAACACCACGCAGGGAACCCGTTCATGCAGCCGTTCGCGCAGCAGCGGGCCGACGTCGATGGGGCTCGAGCCGACGGCGGGGCTGCGTCCGGTCGCCTGCGCCCAGCTCACCTGGCCCGGCGCTTCGAGAGAGCCCAGCGCATCGCGAAGTTGGTCTGCACGCCTTGCGATTTGCAGGGCGTTCTCTCGCGGGGGCCGTAAGTTTCGGCATGAGGCCGCGAGCTCGGCGAGCGCGTTGTCCAAGGCGAACAGGGCGCCTTCCGGGATCGATTCTGCGGGCAGCGGGACTCGGCCGCCGCTGGTGCTGCCGGGGAGGGCGCTGAAGAAATTGGAAGCGCGCTGGAGCACCGCGTCGAGCAGTCGCGTCGCCTGCTTCTTTTCACCTCGCTCGCTGCGCAACGCCGCACGGGCGTCCCGGACCAGCTTGTCCAGCATCGCCGTCGAGACCCGCGAACCGAAGAAGAGCGTCGCCGTGTCCTCTATCTGATGGGCTTCATCGAAGATGACCGCGTCGTAGTCGGGCAAGACCGAGGCAAAACCGGTGTCACGAAGCGCCAAGTCAGCGAAGAACAGGTGATGGTTGACGATCACGAGCTGAGCGTCGTCTGCGCGTCGGCGGACCCGGGTCACGAAGCAGTCCTCGTAGAAGTCGCAGCGGGAACCGATCCGCGTGTCAGACCCGCTCACCACGCGCGACCAGATCGGGTCTTCCTCTGCAATCGACGCCAGGTCGGCGCGATCGCCGGATGCGGTGCTCTCCATCCAATTGCGAAGCGCGGGCAGCGAACGGGCAAAGCGGGGCTGCGTCGCGTCGGCGCTGCTCGAAAGCTCCTGAAACCTTCGGCGGCAGAGGTAGTTGCTCAGGCCCTTCACGCACGCCGCGTCGATGTCGATGCCCAGGTGGCTTTTCAAGGCAGGAAGGTCCCTTTCCATGATTTGGTCCTGCAACGCGCGGGTGCCGGTCGACACCAGCACGCGGCGCCCGCTCAGGGCCGCGGGGATCAAATAGGCCCAGGTTTTTCCCGTGCCGGTTCCCGCCTCGATCAGCAGAACCCCGTCGTGGCGCAACACATCCTGCACCGCGCGGGCCATTCGAATCTGCCCGGGGCGATGCTCGTAGCTCGGAATGCCACGGGCCAGCGGTCCGTTCGGTCCAAGCAGATGGCCCGCATCCATTTGCCTGCTCTAGCACGAGGCACTGCGGCTGCCTTGCTGACGCGCTATAGAGTGCTCGGTGGTCATTCCCATCCGCGACATCAACCAGACGCGCCGCACACCCATCGTCACCTGGGCCATCATCGGCGCGAACTTGCTGGTCTTCATGGCCAGCTTGAGCCTCGAGAAGGGCGAGGCCGAAGCCATCGTCATGCGCTTCGGTGTGATCCCCGACGTCATCGTGCACGGCAATTGGGCTTCCCCGCGGGTGGATGGAGGCGCAATCGGAAGCTGGGTGACGCCGTATACGAGCATGTTCCTGCACGGCGGGCTCCTCCACCTCGCGAGCAACATGCTCTTCCTGCACGTCTTTGGCGACAACGTCGAAGACGTGCTGGGGCGCGCTCGCTATCTCTTGTTCTACGTTCTGTGCGGGCTCGGCGCTGCCCTGGGGCACGTTCTCGTCGACCCCGACAGCATGGTACCGATGATCGGCGCGTCGGGCGCGATCTCGGGTGTCCTAGCCGGCTACCTGACGCTCTTTCCGCATGCGCGCGTCGTCACGCTCATCCCAATCTTCATCTTCATTCACTTCATGGAAGTGCCCGCTGCGGTTTTCATCGTGCTCTGGTTCGTGCTGCAGCTCGTGCTGGGCTACATGTCCCTCGGCATGATCGGCGAAGGCGGAGGCGGCGTCGCCTGGTTCGCGCACATCGGCGGCTTTCTCGCCGGCCTGCTCTGGATTCGTCTGCTGTACCGAAGGCCTAAGGCGCGTCGGCAGCTTCCGTTTCGCTAGGCGCGGAGGGCTCTTCGACCGGCGCTGGCTCGGCCGTCGGCGCCGCCTCGGCTTTCACCTCGCTTGGCGCAGCCTCCGGTTCGGCCGTCTCTTCGCTAGGCGAGGCCGTTGGCTCGGCGTTCTCGTCGCTAGGCGCCGCAGCACCGGCCCCTTCTTCCCGAAGGGTCACTTCGACGGTCGTGAACATGCGGCGCGTCTCTTCGGTGAACGAAGCGCGGGTCACGAATTTGTTCGCGGTCTCGTAGCCGTTCATGGAGAACACGATCCTCCGAGACCTCGGCATCGACTTGAACTGGAGCTCGCCAGGCGTGACGACCACCCCGCCACCGACCGCGCTCGCCATTGCGCCTGCCGGTTCGGTCACGACCTGCACCACGTAGGGCAGCGGCACGAGCCGCATCGTCAGCGACTCCTGGCCGGCGGCAACCTCGATGCGCTGCCTCTGACCCAAGTAGCCGCGAAGCTTCGAGTAGATCGAAAGCTTCGTCCCCACCTCGTGCTCGACCACGATCGGCGTCCGCCCCACGCGTTTGCGATTGACCGTGACGAATGCCCCAGCTGGCTCCGATGTGACCTCGAACTTGATGACACCAGCATCGACGCGCTCGGAAGGCACCGCGTTGGCCGCCGCTGGTTCGGCCGAAGCCGCAGCGTTCCCCTGGCCTTCTCCGCTCTGCTCGGAAGCTTGGGTAGCGGCGGCGTCTACGGCAGCGGTCGCTTCTTTGGCATCCTCATTGGGGACAGCCGCTTTGGGCTCGGTCACCGCAGGAGCGGCAACAGGCACCGCAGCGCGATTGGGCTCGGCAGGTTCAGCCAAGCGGACCGTGAGCGAATCGATTATATCGTCGAGCAGACCAAGCTGCCATGCCGCGACCGCCGCGCCGGCAACGACCAGCACGGTGATGAGCAGATAGACGAAGCCGGGTCGCGCCTGCTTCGGCGGGGTTGGTCTCGTCGTCCAAACGGGCTCGGACGACTGCGGAACCTTGAAGGCCTCGGATGGAATCCCCGGGGCCTCTGGAACGGGCCGTCCCATTTGCTGATCGCCGGAATCGAAGAAGTGTGCGTCGATGACCTCTCCCGGCGCAGGGCCGAACGAGTCGACGTCCCCGGAACCGAAAAGGTCTTGAACGCCACCTTCAAAGGATTCGCCCGTCGTCTCATCCGACCGCACTTTGGGCGTCGCTCTGGGCATCGGTCGCCGCTCGGAGTCGAGCAGCGCCGAGGCGTCCTTGGCGATCACCGTGGCGGCGGCTTCAGGGCGATAGCTGTCGAGCGGGTAGTCGTGGACCTTGGTGGTTTCATCTTCGAGAAAGTCATCTTCTGGATTGATCTCGTCGAACGCCGGCGCCACAGCGCTGCTGATGCGCGCTGCAGAGCTGCCACCGGAGCCGCCAAACGCGGACATCGCGCCGCGCGCCTGTGATTCCGGCACGGATTGACTTTGCTGGGAAGCAGGGGTGTCTTGCGCCGCAAACGCGCCATAGGCCGCAGCGTTGCTCTTGTCGTCGCCGCGATGGCGTGCGCGCGCCGCTCCGGCCTGCGCTTCGCGACGTGCGGCTTCGCCGGCCCCGCCATCCTCGAGCGCGGACGCCAGAAATTCGCTGACATGCCGGACCTTGGTTTGATCCTCACCCGCCGGCTGGTCAGAATCTGAAACCTGTAGATGGCCGCCGCCTTCTTTGCCGTGATCGAAGACACCGGGGTGCGCACGTTCGTCCGCGATCTTTTGTACGACGGCACGAGAACCCGCATCCATCTTGATGAACTTGATGCCCATTCCGGTAGGGTCCTGCGGGCTCGCGTCGGCTTCTTCGCGCCTCCACACCACGCGGCCCACGCCATGGATGAGGGTCGACTCGTCCTGGAGCATGAACTCGAACTTCAGAAGCGTACCCACGGCCAACGGCTTCCTGGCCTTGATGAATACGCCCCCCCGCGAAATGTCGCTGCTGTAGCGTTCGATGAAGTCCTCGAGCGTGGCGCTCTTGTAGCGGATCTTCAACGAAAGCAGCGTGCGCTTGTCCTTGCGTGCGTCTGCCATGTTCTTTTGTCTGGAACCCCCGATTAAGAGTAGCTAGCGATTCGTGAAGCAACAAACGATTCGGTGAGAAAACGACCCCTACCGTGTTCCATGAAATGCCGCCAGTTGGACGCGAATCGCGCGATGCGTTCCCGGGGTAGTCCAAAAGCGCACATCGGCAGGGGCCGAGTTTCCAACGCGAGCGCCATGAAATTCCAAGGCCCACTGGGATTTCGAGCAGTGACCGATCGTCGCCCGGTGAATCGAGAAACCCGTCCGTAGCACGTCGTGGACCGCGTTAGAGAATTCTTCGACGCCGGGTTCGATGCTCAGGTGGAGGCTGGACCAGGGGCGCCCTGCACGGACCCCGTGTCCAATGCTCAGGGCGCAGGCATCGGCGAGGGAGTCCGCTTCGACCTCGACCTCGAAACCTCGCGGAGATGTCTCCACGGAGACCCGCGCGTCGCGAGCCCATGAAGGTGGCGCGCCTCCCAGCTGCTCCAGCGACCGGCCAAACGCTTCGGCGAGCTCCGGCGCGACATCGAGCAGGGGCGCGAGCGCGAAATCACGCTTCTGGAGCTCGCGGTGAGGCACTCGAAGTCCGGGCGAATCGTGTGGGCCCCGCTCGTCCCAAAGCAGGTCGAGGTCGATGCTCCTCGGACCCCAACGTTGGTCGGCATTGCGACGGCGGCCGAGACGACGTTCGGTTCGCAGCAGCAACGACAAAAGCTCGGTCGGCGAACGCTCCGTTTCCAACCGAAACGCGGCGTTGAGATACCGCGGCTGGGGTGGTCCGAGAGGCTCCGTTTCGTAGATCGGCGAAACCGCGGTCACCTGGATCCCGTCGCGCGCGTGCAGCAGGGCGTGCGCCGCACGGATCGCGGCCTCTCGCGCTCCGAGATTCGACCCCACCCCAACGACAACCGCACGCATCGCTCTCACTTTCATAAAAAGGGGGCAGTCCCCTTTTTCATAGGATCGATTGCGGCTAGGTTCGGCGCATGTCGGAGATGCCACTTTTCGAGCGTCTTCAAAGCCAAGGCCATGATGGCGATGAACGTGTCTTCCGCGTCAGCGAAGTCAACCGTGCGGTTCGCCTCACCCTCGAGGACAACTGGGGAAAAGTGCTCGTCGAGGGCGAGCTGTCCGACGTGCGGCGCGCGAAGGGGCATGTCTATTTCACGCTCAACGACGAGGAGGACCCCGCGCAGCTGCGAGGGGTGATGTTTCAATCCGACGTGCGCCGGACCAAGGCGCCGCTCGAAAACGGTGCCCGCATTCGCTTTCGCGGGACGCTTTCCCTCTACACGGCGCGGGGACAGTTCCAGCTGATCGCTCGCTCGGCGCAGCTCGCGGGTGAAGGCGACCTCGCGGCTCAGTTCCGGAGGCTCCGCGCGAAGCTAGAAGCCGAAGGCCTGCTCGACCCCGAGCGAAAACGCCCTCTGCCCGTGCTGCCTCGTCTGGTCGGCGTGGTCACGAGCCGAACGGGCGCGGCCGTGAGGGACATCATTCGCGTGGCGTCGGAGCGCTGCCCCGTGCAGATTCTCGTCGCCGACTGCCGAGTTCAGGGCGAGGACGCACCGTCCAGCATCGTCTCGGCGCTCGAGCTGATTCAGCGGGTCGAGGACTTGGACGTGGTGATCGTCTCGCGCGGCGGCGGTTCGGCGGAAGACCTCTGGGCGTTCAACGACGAAGGGGTGGCGCGCGCCATTGCAGCCTGCCGCGTGCCCGTCGTGAGCGGCATCGGTCACGAGGTCGACATGACAATCGCCGATCTGGTTGCCGATGTGCGAGCCGCCACGCCCTCCAATGCAGCCGAGATCGTCGTACCCGAGCGCGACGCGCTGCTTCGCGACCTGCGATCTTGGGAACGGCGATTGAACCAGGCTCTAGACAACCGGATCGGTGGTCTTCGCCTTCGGCTCGAACGGCAACTGCGCCCGCTCTACGGCGCCCGCAGAGTCATCAGCCCGATTCGTCGAGAGCTCCGGGGCCTGCAGGAGCAGATGCAGCAGATGCAGCGGTCCAATCTCCGTGAAAGGCAGGACCGGCTTGCGGAGCTCCATCGGCGGCTGATGCGCTTGGATCCGCGCTCTGTGCTCCGTGGCGATCAGCGCGAGCTCGCTCTGGTGACCGCCAGGCTCAGGGATGCGGGCCGCCTCCCGGTTCGGCGGCGCCGCGACCGCCTGCAGTCGCTCGCGTTTCGGTTACAGGGCCGTGGGCGGCCGATGGTGCGGGAGGCGCGCGCGGCGCATGCAGAGCTTTGTGCGCACTTAGACGCGCTTTCGCCACTGCGGGTGCTCGAGCGCGGGTACGCGATTGCGCTTCACGAGTCGAGCGGTCGCGCGGTGCGGAGCAAATCGGAGGTGAAGCAAGGCGACCGGCTGCGCGTCCGGGTGTCCGATGGAGAGTTTGGCGCAAAGGTCGAAAGCGATGACTAATCCGATTCGTCTGGGGATTTTCGGTTGGCCGGTTGCCCATTCGAAGTCGCCGCAGATGCACGAGGCCGCCGCGAGGGCGCTCGGGATCGCGCTTCGGTACGAGCGATTTGAAGTCGCGCCAGAGGATTTTTCCGAGGCGGTTCGAGCCAAGCACGCAGCGGGCATCGATGGCTACAACCTCACCGTGCCGCACAAAGTGGCGATCATGTCGCTTGTCGACGAAGTCGCACCGGCTGCGCGGGCGATCGGTGCCGTCAACACAGTCGTGCGGCGGGGCGGGCGGTACCTCGGCGACAACACGGACGCCCGTGGCTTTGTGCGTTCGCTCGAGGACGCTGGCGTGGAGCTCAGCGGGGCTAACGTGGTCGTGCTCGGCGCAGGGGGCGCAGCGCGTGCCGCGGTCGTAGGCCTGGCGGACGCCGGCGCGGCGGAGATCCGCGTGCTCTCTCGAAGGCCCGCGCAGAGCGAAGCGCTGTGTCAATCGTTGGCTAGCGCGGTCCACTGCGGTTTGCAGGCGGCACCACTTGGCGAAGCGGGCCGCCATTTCGGGGGTGCCAGCTTGCTCGTTCAGGCTACGAGCGCGACCCTCGAGTCGAACCCGGGCGCCCAGGCGTTTGCCGATTCCCTCCCAATCGAAGCCCTCCCGGAGGGAGCCGCGGTCGTCGACATGGTCTACAAGCCGCTCGAGACGACCCTGCTTGCGCGCGCGAACGCCCGCGGTTTACCGACCATCGATGGCCTCGGGATGCTGCTCCATCAGGGCGCGATCGCCTTCGAAATGTGGACCGGTTTCGCGCCGTCCCTCGACGTCATGCGTTCGGCGCTGAGCGACTGATCGCGCACAGCAAAACGCGGTCCGCCGGCTCCATAGGCGACGGGGTGCGTTCTACGAAGTTCATTCGCCGTCGAGCTCCGCAACTCCGAAGATCTCGGCTGCGTGCACGAACACCAGCTTCTCAGCTTCCATGACCGGGTCGGGCGATGCATCGATGCCCACGGTGCAATCGTCGATCGCGAAGAACTGCTCGGACTCCATGAGCTCGTCCGAGACCCGCACGCCTTTTGGCAAGGACAGCGTTCCCATCACCAGGCCGCCGGAAAACATGCAAGCCACTTCGTGGCGCGTGCGGCCATCGTCTTCGTCGAGGCCGAGCACGACGTCTTCTCCCGGCACCACAATCAAAACCGCCTTGCGCTGCACGGCCAGAAACGGAATCGTCTCGGGCTGCGCCGGCATGCTCACGTTCGTCATCCGAAAAAACGCTTCCTCCCCATTCAAAAACGGCAACAACCCCACCCCCGCCGGAACATGCAACGTTCCAATCACCCAACCCGCAGGCGTAAACATCCGCACCGTCGCAACAGAAGGGGACACTCTCTGGGGTTCTAAATACCCGATATTGGGTGGGTTTTGGGAGAAAGATCGCAGCGGCAACTCAGTTTGGATTTCACAGACAGGGCCGCTGCATCGGAAGGTGTCGCTGCGATCTTTGCCGGAGAAAGCGTGTTATTTCGGATGCTTACTGGGGTGGAGAGTGTCCCCTGTGTGCTTGGCTACGGTGCGGCGGTCGACGCCGAGGATTTGGCCGGCGCGGGTGTAGTTGCCTTCCCGTCGGTAGACCCACTTGGTGTAGGTGGAGATGACCTGGTCGAGGGTGGCGTTTGCGTTTTGCATTTGCTCTACGAGCGTATCGAGGGCGCCGCTTGCGGGAGCTGCTGTCGCCGGAAGGTAGCGGCCGTGTATCAAGAGGTTGCGGACGCACTGCTCGAGCTCGCGCATGTTGCCGGGCCACGGGTAGTCGAAGCCGACGCCACGGTCGATTCCAGACATGACCTCGTCAAAGCTCGCGGGATCGGCGGTGCCGAGGGTGCGCTGAATCAACACTCCGACCAGATGCGCGAGCTCGTCACGGTCGCCCGCAAGCTGCTCTTTGAGAGAAGGCGTCCGAATGACGTCCGAACAGAGGCGATAGTACAGGTCCTCGCGAAAACGCCCTGCTTGCATTTCGCGCGCTAGGTCCCGGTTCGTCGCCGCGACCACTTTGCCTCCAAAGCTTCTTGGCTCACTGTCCCCCAAGCGGTGAAACGTCCGCGACTGCAGCACCCTCAGAAGCTTCACCTGCACTTCCGGATCGAGCTCACCGATCTCGTCCATGAAGATCGTCTCGCTCGGCGTGCGTCCTTCCAGGTGGCCCATCCGGTCGGCAATCGCGCCCGTAAACGCGCCCTTCTTGTGCCCGAAGAGCTCCGATTCGATGAGCGGATTCGACATCGCCGCCAAATTCATCGGATGAAACGCGGTCCGGAAATCGCGGGCGAAGCGACGCCGACCCCCGTCGAATGGAATGTACGAGGAGAGGCCGATAGCGCTTGCAACGAGCTCCTTGCCGGTGCCTGAGGGACCCAGAATCAAGGTGCTCGCTTCGTGCATGCGACCTTGGAGATGACGCAGATAGCGCCAGGGGTCGTGCGTGAACAAGGACTCCCAGACGCTCGCGCGCAGCTTCGCAGCCGCGATCGAGTTGCCGAGGATTTGATGAAAGACGAAATGAAAGGCGCGCCGCGTTTGAAAGAAGAGCGCGAACAGGTCGGCAGGTTCGCTTGCCCAGTGGGGCGGACCCACATGCCGAAACAGCTCGCAAAAATCCTGTCGAAACGCGTCGTAAAAATCGATCGTCTCTGCGCCCGACTGGGCGATGATCGACTCGTACATGGCGGAGTCGTAGCGATAGTAGAGCACGTACAAGGCAGCGCCCCGGATGAGCTCGCATTCGTGCTCGCTGTAGGCGGCGCCGCGCTCGAAGCCCTTGTGCGCTGCGGCCATTTGCCGTTCAGCTTCTTCTTGAATCGCGGGGAGCGCCGGGTCTTCGAGGGGCCAGTCCAACGAGCGGCTCCACGGCGAAGTGCGCGCCACCTGCTCGCCCACGATGACCGCCTCGAGCCGAGGTCGCTCGGGACCAAACGGGTTGGTGAATCCAAGCTTTCCGATCGCATCGAGCCTGGAGGTGGTCTGTGGGTCCAACATGTACAGATATTGTACACAGCATAGGCATTTTGTGTACAAAGCCGAGGCGACCTAGTCAAAATTCCTAATGATTTCGATTCGATTCGTCCTGGCACGCTCCCTGCTCTATCGGGCACAGGAGGTTTCGATGAATCGAATGAAGCGATGGACCATGAGTGTGACGAGCTGGGTCGACGGCGTCCTGGCACAGGTCGAAAACCACGAGGCGGCCGTCAGCGCCGCGATCGGCCGGGTTCGCCAATCCACGGCCCGAGCGCGCGTCCAGCTCAAGCGGGTCGAGCGCGACCAGCAATCCCTGCGGGACAGCCTCGCTCAGGAAGAGCGCGCCGTCGAAGTCTGGCGTCGGCGTGCGAAGGCTGCCGAGGACGAAACGGTTGCCCTCGAGTGCATGCGCCGCCTCAAAGCGTCGGAGCGTCGGCTGCAGCAGCTGCGCCAGCGTTTGGCCGAGCACGAGCGATCGCACAAAGAGCTCAGTCAAGGCATCCGTATGTTGAACGCGCGTTTGGGCGAGCTCAACGAACGCAAGAACTTGATGCGCACACGCCAGTCCCGCGCGGAGGCCGCCCATGGAATGGCTAGCACGACCGGACCGATCGGTGACCTAGAAGAGGTGTTCGATCGATGGGAGACGCGGGTCGGGGAAATCGAAATCGCATCGGAATGCGCCGAACCCCTCGACGCGTTCGAAACCGAGCTCGAAGCCGTCGACGAAACCGCCGATCTTCGGCTCGAGCTCGAAGCACTGCGCGCCGAGGAATCCTAGGAGGCCAGATGGAAACGCGACTTCAACAACTGTTTCAAATGCTGCGCTGGTGCGGCGCCGCCATGATCGTGGCTGCCGCGGGCACGTTCCTCGTTCAAGGTTGGGATCAGGACGGGGACGTGTCCCGCTATCTCACGCTGCTCGGAATGACCGCGCTGCTGCCGGCCCTGGCCTACGCCTGCGGCATTCGCATGCAGGAGGGCCGGAGCGCGCGCGTCCTGATGCTCACCCTGCTCGCACTCATCCCGATTCACGGGGGCGTGCTTGGCGGGTTCGTCTTGTCGCAGTTTGGAACGGGCACCAGCAGCCTTGGGCCGGTCGCGCAATGGGTCGCGCCCAGCCGCTTGGCAGCAGTCCTGCTCGTTGCCGGCGCCGGCCTTGCGCTGATTCCCTTGATTTGGGCGGCCTTTCGCGTGCTCGCGCGACCGCACGCACGCCTGCTGACCGCGACAAGCGTCGCAAGTCACGCGCTCTTGCTCGTCCCCGATCGAAGCTCACTAGCCGCAACCCTGACCGTCGCTCCCATTCTGGGTTTCACCGCCTACTGTGCGGCGCGGATCAAGCCACAAACCTTGGAGTCGAGGCTCGCCGTTGCCTCCCTCCTCGCGCCGGCCACGGTCATCGCAGCGCGTCAGCTTCTGTTCTATGACGTCTCGACCGCGTTCTGGGGAACCATCCTCGGAACCGGCGCATTGGCTCTCTTCGCGCTCGGCAAGAAGAGCGGCGACGCCACCATCGAACGATTCGCAATCGTTCCAACGCTCCTTTCGGTCGCCGCGTTTGTCCTTGCGACGGAGCTCTGGTGGCCACACCTATCTGCTTCGAGCGTCTGGCTGGCCTATGGTCTCCTGTCGTCCATCCCGCTGCTTGCATTCGCGTGGACGAGCTCGCGTTCAAAAGGATTCTTTCTACAGGCGGCGGTGGCTCTCAATGCGACCACTGCACTGACCGTCCTGCTGATCGATCCACGACCCTGGGCAGCCCTCCAAGCCATCGCCCTGGGCCTCGGTATCTCGAGCTACGGTTTCGTCAAGGGCCGCCGCCCCTCGCTCTATTCCGGAATCGGGCTCGCCGGCTTTGGCTTCATCCTCGAAGTCGTTCACGCCATCGAGGTGTTTCAGCCCAGCGGTTGGCTGGCGCTCGCCGGTTTCGGCTCCGCCCTGGTCGGCCTGACCGCCTGGCTAGAGCGCCGCGCGCGTTCCGTTCGTCAGGCAGCGCCGGCTGCCAATGTGTCCCAGCCCGCGGCGACGGGCCTGTCACAATGACAGTCAAACCTGGGAAAACGGTCGCCTTTTGCACGAAATCAAAGGGCAAATTGGCGCCCTACAGGCTGGCACGAGGCCTGCATTACCCAAGGGCGTCATGAGACGGACGGGTATCTATCTCCTTGTCATCCTATCGATCGTGGTCGGGGCTGCGGTGGTCACTGACGCCATCGTGGTCACCGACCGCGAACGAATGGATGAGTTCATCGACTCGGTGACCGGCCAGGTGTCCGAGTCCCGCATCGACAACGCGCTCCGCTACGCGGACCCGTCGAAGGTCACGATGGAGCTCGTGCACGACGGACACAGGCGACGCTACAGCAACCGGAACGCGGCGGCGCTCAAGCCCGATGCGCGCAAAGCGCTCGCGTCCCTCGAGGGCTCGAGGCTTCGCCTCATTCAGGAAAGCATTTCGCTCGACGGCGAGCGCGCCCGGATCGCACTGCGGCTTCGAACCGACGCCGGCCTCGCCAACACGGTATTCGACCTCCGTCGCGAAAAGGATCAGTGGATCCTTCGCCGCGTGATCGTCAACTAGCCGACGTCGAAGCGAACGTCCGCCGCGCGGATTCCTTTCACCCGCAGGAGCTTGATTCGCGCGCGGTCGCCGCGAACAATCTCGACGTCTGACTTGGAGACGCCGAGCGTTTTGGCGAGCAGCTTCCGGAGCGCGTCGTTTGCTGCACCATCGACCGGCGGCGCGGTGAGCGCAACTTTGAGTGCGCCATCTTGCACGCCGATCACGCGGCTGCGACTCGCCCGCGGCGCAACCCGCACCTCGAAAACGACCGCACCATCCTGCTCGCGAACGTGTAGCTCGCTCATCGCCCAACCGCGGCCACTTGACCCCCGAGGCGAACCCGGCGAGATTCCCGCCCAATGCATCCGGTCTTATTCAGCATCCCGACGCCCTGGGGCGCGATCCCGATCTACTCCTATGGCGTGATGTTGGGAAGCAGCCTGCTCTTTGCCTGGTACTACATCATGTACATGGGCAAGAGGGTCGAGGGCTTCAACCGAGAGCTTCTCGCCAGCTGCTTTACCTGGACCGCCGTCGGCGCGATCGTCGGCGCCCGCCTGCTTTACATTCTCACCAACTTGGACTCCTACGACAGCATCGGGTCCTGGTTCGACCTTCGCTCGGGCGGCTTAGTCGCGTACGGCGGCTTTCTCGGCGGCTTCGCGACAGCGCTCACCTTTTGGCGACTCAAGAAGATCCCCCTTCTCCCGTTCGCGGACATCGCCGCTCCCACGCTCGCTTCGGGCCTGATGCTGACGCGCGTCGGCTGCTACCTCTATGGCTGTGACTACGGCCGTCCGCTCCAAGAGAGCGCGCCGGGCTGGCTGCAGTCCGCGGGCACCTTTCCAAAATGGGATACCGAGGCCTACCCCACCTTTGCATGTGACCAAACGATCAACGGCTCGCCCGCGTATCAGCACCACCTGCGAGAGTACCCCGACCAAATGGTCGAGCAACTGAGCTCGCTCGCCGTCCATCCGACGCAGATCTACGAATCGGTCGCGGGCCTGTTTCTGTTCATCTTCGCCACCTGGCTGCTCGTTCACCGCAAGTTTCGGGGCCAGGTTTTCGTCACGGTGGCCGGGCTCTACGGCCTTTGGCGATTCCTCATCGAATACCTGCGAGACGACCCCGAGCGCGGCTTCGCGTTTGGTTTTTCTACGTCTCAGCTGATTTCGCTCGCGCTCATTCCCGTGTGCATCATCGCGTATGTCCATCTGAGAAAGCGCGCGGAAGAAAACGGCGACGTCGCACTCCCGCCCTGGGCGCTCGAATCCGCACCCGGCGCCGCTGCAGAGGCAACGAGCGCGGACAGTCGCCCCGCGAAGTACAGGCCGAAGAAACCCAAAAAGAAAAAGTAGCCGCGTCTAGTCTTTGGCGGGCTGCTTGGCGAGATTGAACGCCTC
Organism: uncultured Myxococcales bacterium; assembly: GCA_965533395.1. Classification (GTDB taxonomy): domain Bacteria; phylum Myxococcota_A; class Polyangia; order Polyangiales; family Houyiibacteriaceae; genus SG8-38. The sequence continues at coordinate 2,434 of CBESWY010000029.1, read as the reverse complement.
GAGCACCCGGGGCGAAGTGCGCACCGTGTCGAGCTCGAGGTTGGGCTGCAGGGCGAGCGCTGCACGAAACGAAGCTTCAGCGAGGTCCGCTCGCTCGAGCGCGACGTAGGCCACTGCGAGCTCTTTTTCGATCGTCACGACCTGAGTCGAGCTCAGGCTCTGCGTTCCGAGCAGCCGGTTCCCGAGGGCTACGGCTTCAGCGAACTGAGCCTTTTCGACCTGCTCGATGAGCTTCGGAAGCGCGTCTTCGACCTCGTCCTGCGCCGCTTTCGCAGCGCCGCCACCAGCGGCGAGCATGAACGCCGCGGACGCTTGGGTTTGTCCTTCACCCGAAAGCCGAAGATCGTACAAGGGAACCAGCACGACCTGGCCTCGCTCGATTCGCGCGCCTGCGTTGAACGCGCGCAGCCGCTTCACCGAGAGCGGGCTGTCCGGCAGGTAGGCCTTCGCGATCTTTGCAAGGGTTTCGCCGGGCGCAACCACATGACGCAGCGGGTAGGGGATCAGAAGCTCGGCGCCTTCATCGGGCTCGACGCGCCTGTTGCCATTGTTCGCTTCGACCAAGGCCGTCGACCGTGAGGGCAGCCCGTAGAACTGCGTGGCGATCGACTTCCAGGTTTCGTCCTTGCTCACGCGGTAGAAGCTCACCATCGGAATGAAGATCCAGCTCCCTGCCACCAGGGCGTTGGCGCCGGACCCCTTCATTCGATTCGCCTCGCGCAACACGGCTTCGCGCGTGGGGTCTGCGTAGTAGCGCTGCGCGATCGACGCGAGCGTGTCGCCCTCTTGCACGGCGTGCGTGTACACCGGCTGCGCTCCTGCGACCGCGGCAAGCGCGCTGACGCCGACGACGAGCAGCGCCGAGACCATCGCTCGTCTCATGGCGTCGCCTGCGGTTCTTCCGCGACGGCGATCGGCTCGGTCAGCGTCGCCCGGTCGTGCACCGTTTCGCCCGTCTCGATGACGACCTCGTGCTCGACCGGCGCAAAGTAGGGGTTGCTATACTTCACGTAGTGCCGGCCGGGCTGCAGAAGAATCGCCCGCGCCGCCGGGGTGGTCAGCACGTGCTGCCCATCGACCTGCACGTGTGCCCAAGGGTCCGCGCTGACGGTGAGAAACCCGGACTCCGCAGGGCTTAAGTTCACCGGTGCCTGACCAACCGATGGGCCCGACCAGCGACCGCTTGCCGCCTGGACGCTGAGCCCCGAAATGGCGAGCACCGCGAGCGCAGCCGCCTGCCACTTGGCGATGCTTTTGAGGAAGCTGCCGTTGCGCCGCCCGCTTCGAAGCGCGCGCGGTGCCACGGCCGCAAGCACTTCGTCGGTTTGTTCGCCGGTCATCACGCCGATTTCGTGCAGGAACATCACGAGGCGCGCGTTGTGGCTCATCTGTACACGAGGCGCGAGAAATTCGGTGAGGTCGTCGATGAGCGCCTGCGTAGTCGGGTAGCGATTTGCAGGCATTTTTTGAAGGCAGCGCGCCATGATTCGCTCGAGCTTTCGTGGCACTTCGACGCCGAGCCTCTTGGTAGCCTCGTAGCGGTCGAGCCGGATCTTCTGCATGACCGTGCGCGCATCGTCTTCGACGAACGGCTTTCTGCCGGTGAGCATCTGGTAGAGCACGATGCCCACCGAAAAGATGTCGCTACGAAAGTCGAGCTTGTCACCGAGAATCTGCTCCGGGCTCATGTAACTCGGTGTGCCGAGCCCCGTCCCCGTTTCGGTCAAGTCGCCGAATCGCTCATGGCGCGCGATGCCGAAGTCCATGACCTTCACGTCGCCCTGCATCGAGACCATGATGTTTGCGGGCTTGATGTCGCGGTGGATGATCCCGCGAAAGTGTGCGTAGTCGAGTCCGCGTGCGAGCTGCAGGGTGATGATGGCGGCAATGTCGGCGGGCAAGCGCGGCGAACGCTCGAGCAAGTCGTAGAGGTCGATCCCGTCGACGTACTCCATGATGATGAACATCGAGCGCCCATCTTTGAGGAAGTCGATGACGTGCAGGATGTTCTCGTGCTGGAGCGACGCCATGAAGTTCGCCTCGCGTTCGAAGCGGGCGGCGAACTGGCTGTCGATTGCGATCGACGGCTTGAGTGCCTTGATCGCGACCCTCCGATTGAGCGGCTCCTGGATCGCTTCGTAGACGACAGCCATGCCTCCGCTGCCGATTTGACCGAGGACGCGGCACGTTCCGATTCGCTCAACCATCGCGATCCATCAAACTAGGTGGGTGCTCGGGCAGTGTCAACGATCGCCAAAAGTTTGGAGAAAACCGACACTTAGGGCGGAGATTCGGTTTGTGACGGCGGGAGCAGACAAAGCCCGCGTTCGACGCGATCGAGCCCTCCGCGGCCGTCCCTGACGACGAAGTTGAAACGGACCAGCTCCCCCTCCGGGTCCGCGTTGGAAAAGGGCTGCCACTGGGTGAGAATCGA
>CBESWY010000028.1:0-18765 GCA_965533395.1 uncultured Myxococcales bacterium | reverse complement strand
AGATAGTGCTGGAACGCTTCGAGGGCTTCTTGCTCGCGCTGGAGCCGATCCGCAGCAACGCCGATGTTGTACTGGAGTGCGGGCCTGCCGCTCAGCCGGTACGCGTGTCGAAAGAAAACCAACGCGCCTTCGTAGTTGGCCTGCTCGAACGCTTCGCGCCCGCGCTCGAAGTACTCGCGTGCGGCGGCATCGTCGGCGGTATCTTGCGCGACCGCTGGCATCGCACAAAACATGCCGAGCAGTAGCGCGGCTGCGCAGGTCCAACCGCTGCCGATCCCCCAGGTCTCCTTCATCACTCCAAGATAGAGGAGCGGCGCCCCCGTCGGCAAACCCGGGAAGGGCGAGAAGGGCGAGAAGGGAACGAATTTTCAGCTCATCGGCGAGCTCGTGAAGGCCTTCGAGTTGCACGCGGAAACGCCGCGGCTATACGAACGCCCGACCTCGGGGTTGTAGCTCAGTTGGGAGAGCGCCGCGTTCGCAATGCGGAGGTCAGGGGTTCGATTCCCCTCAGCTCCACCATTTTTCGAGGCTCGTGGAGTCAGGCGCAGACGAGTTGCACCGGCAGCAACCGCGGCTACGCTCCGCCGCCTATGACTCGCGTAATCAACTTCAGTGCGGGGCCAGCGACCCTTCCGCTCCCGGTCCTCGAGTATGCCCACAACGAGTTCCTCGACCATGAAGGCACGGGGATGTCGCTCATCGAGCACAGCCATCGCGGTGCTGCGTACGCGAAGGTTCATGAAGAGGCCAAGTCGCTCTTCCGAGAGCTGTTGAACGTTCCGGACACGCACGAGATCCTCTTCATGCAGGGTGGTGCGACGGCTCAGTTCGCCCTCGTACCGATGAACCTCCGCGGTGCCGGTCAGTCGGCCGACTACATCAACACCGGTGTGTGGAGCGACAAGGCGATGGCCGAGGCCCTTATCCTGGGCGAGGCGCGTGAAGCGGGCACGGGCAAGGTCGACGGAAAATACACCCGCGTTCCGAAGCAGTCCGAGCTGAAGCTCGACCCCGGCGCGGCCTACGCGCACTTCACGAGCAACAACACGATCATGGGAACGCAGTTCCATCAGTACCCGGACAGCGGCGACGTTCCGCTCGTGGCCGACATGTCGAGCGACATTCTTTGGCGACCGATCGACGTGTCGAAGTTCGGGCTGATCTATGCCGGCGCGCAGAAGAACCTGGGCCCTGCGGGTGTCACGGTTTTGATCTTCCGCAAAGATTTGGCGGAACGGAGCCCGAAGACCATCCCAAAGATCTTCCGCTACAAAACGATTCTCGACGGTGACTCGCTGCAGAACACCATTCCAACCTTCGCGGTGTACATGGTTCGCAATGTGCTCCGCTGGGTCCGCAACCAGGGCGGCGCCCCCGCGATGGAGAAGCGCAATCGGGAAAAGGCCGGCTCCATCTACGGCATGATCGACGAGAACCCGGGTTTCTTCCACTGCCCCGTCGAGCTGGAATCACGCTCGATGATGAACCCGGTCTTCCGTCTCCCCACCGAAGACCTCGAAAAGAAGATGATCGCCGAGGCCGCGGAAGCCGGCATGGTAGGCATCAAGGGCCACCGCTCGGTCGGCGGCATCCGGACCTCGATCTACAACGCCATGGAGCCGTCGGACGTTCAGAAGTTCGTCGACTTCGCCAAGGCATTCGCCAAGAAAAACGGCTAAGCCGGCGCGCGGCCATCGGCGTAGGTGGCGTACAAATAGCGTCGAATTTCGGCGGATTCAAACATCTGCGCGCCGGTGTTCGGATCGAGCAGAAAGGGCACCTGCATCTTGCCCGAGATCGAGACGTAGTCGCCGCGGTCGGGGCTCCTTCGGGGCACGTTGTGCAATCGGTAGGGCAGCTCGAGCTCGCACAGGGCCTCGCGCGCGATTCGGCAGAACGGCGACCCCTCGTAGGAGTAGAGCTCGAGCAGCTGCTCGGGCTGTCGTGAGCGGACCGCGTGGCGGCCGCGGCTTGGACGGAACGCCGATGCGATCATGGACGTGGTCACGGCGAAGGCGCGTTGCCGGAGGAACCAGGGAGCGGCGCCGTCACCGTACTCGCGGAAGAGGTACTCGACGATTTCGGCCGACTCGTACATCGAAACCCCGGTGTTGGGATCGACCAGATACGGAAACTGGGAGCGACCGCCCTCCCGTTTGACCTTTTCCCGAAAAAGCTTGCCGCCTTTCGGACAGGGATAGACGATTGGATCGAGGCTGAGCGCAGACAGGGCCTCGCGGGCAATCCGGCAGTACGGACAGACCTCGAACTCGTAGAGCTCGAGCGGCTGGGCCGGGGACTTGAGGCGCTCGTAGTGGACGTTGCCAAAATTGGGGCGTGCTGCACTTGCGGCAGTCGCTGTGGTGACATCGAGGAAGCGCGCGAGATCCATGATTCCCTCATTAAGGAGCCTGCCCGGGTTTTCAAGGGGTGATAGCCTTCGGCGATGGCGCGGGAGCTCGAGCTAGTCACCCATTTGCGTCCCAAAGGGGATCAGCCAGAGGCGATTTCCGCGCTTTTGGAGGGGCTTTCACGGGGTGATCGGCACCAGGTGCTGCTCGGCATCACAGGGAGCGGCAAGACCTTTTCGATTGCCAACGTGATCGACACGACCAAGCGGCCGACGCTCATCATCGCCCCGAACAAGACCCTGGCCGCGCAGCTCTACAGCGAGATGCGCGAGCTCTTTCCGAACAACGCCGTCGAGTATTTCGTCAGCTACTACGACTACTACCAACCCGAAGCGTACATCCCGTCGAGCGACACCTATATCGAGAAGGACGCGATCGTGAACGACAAGGTCGATCGCATGCGGCACAGCGCCACGCGCTCATTGTTGGCACGTCGCGACGTGATCATCGTTGCAAGTGTCTCCTGCATCTACGGCATTGGTTCCTCGGAATGGTACCAGGAGATGTTGATCAATCTCGAGGTGGGACAAGAGTTTCGACGTGATGTTTTGTTGCGACGACTGGTCGACATTCAATATCAGCGCAACGACATCGACTTTCATCGAGGCACGTTTCGGGTACGCGGGGACGTGGTCGAGATTTTTCCTGCGCACTCGGAGAACCTCGCGGTACGCATCGAGTACTGGGGCGACGAGATCGAACGCATCGTCGAGATCGACCCCATGCGCGGCAAAGTGCTCGAAGAGATGGACCAGTACGGGGTCTACCCTGGCAGCCACTACGTCACGCCGGACGAGCATCGAAAGCGGGCGATCGATTCGATACGCGAGGAGCTCCTCGAATGGCTCCCAAAGCTCGAAAAAGACGGCAAATTGCTCGAAAAACAGCGCCTTCAGCAGCGGACCATGTACGACTTGGAGATGCTCGAGCAGATGGGTTTCTGCCACGGGATCGAGAACTACAGCCGGCATCTGTCGGGCCGCAAAGAGGGCGAGCCGCCGCCGACCTTGCTCGACTACTTTCCCGATGACTTCCTGGTGATCCTCGATGAATCGCACATCACCGTTTCGCAAATCGGAGCGATGTACCGGGGCGATCGATCCCGCAAAGAAACATTGGTCGCCCATGGGTTTCGTCTGCCCAGCGCGCTGGACAATCGACCGCTGCAATTCTCCGAATGGCAAGAGCGTGTCGGTGAGGTGATTCACGTGAGCGCGACGCCGGGCGATTGGGAAGTCGAGCAGGCGAGCGGGGTCGTCGTCGAACAAGTCATCCGGCCAACGGGGTTGCTCGATCCCGTGGTCCACGTTCGCCCGACGAAACACCAGGTCGACGATTTGCTCGCCGAGATCCGCGATCGCGTTGCGCGCAATGAGCGCGTCTTGGTCACGACGCTGACCAAGCGCATGTCCGAAGATCTCACTGAATATTACGGCGAGCTCGGCGTTCGCGTGCGCTATCTTCACAGCGACATCAATACTCTGGATCGTGTTGATATTCTTAGGGATTTACGCCGCGGCGAATTCGACGTTTTGGTCGGTATCAACCTTCTTCGCGAGGGCCTCGACCTGCCCGAAGTGTCGCTCGTGGGCATCCTCGACGCGGACAAGGAAGGCTTTCTTCGCTCCCCGCGGTCTTTGATTCAGACGATCGGACGCGCGGCGCGAAACTCGGGCGGTGAAGTGATCATGTACGCCGATCGAATCACCAAAGCGATGCGGTACGCACTCGATGAAACCCAACGAAGGCGAGCCCGCCAAACCGAGTACAACGAAGAGCACGGCATCACGCCACGAACCATCACGAAGGCAGTCCTCGAGATGGACCGGTCCAGCGGCGCTGGAGACTACGTGGTGATTCCGATCTTGCGAAAGGGAGAGATTCCCGATGACCCAGCCGACATCCCGGCTCGCATCGAAGAGCTACGAAGCGAAATGCTGCTGGCCGCCGAGGAGCTCGAGTTCGAAAAGGCCGCAGAGCTCCGCGATCAAATCGAGCAGCTATCAAAGGGACACTCTCCACCCTCCTAACCACCTGAAATCAGGGCGTTCCCCCAGCAAGGATCGCAGCGCCATGTCTTCTGTGTGCTGAACCTTCAGTCTTTTGACGCTGCGATCTTTGAAGCAGAAGTCGCGTAATTCCAGCTACTTGTGGTGGTAGAGAGTGTCCCCACTCGGAGGGAGCTGGCGTGGAGGAGGTGGTGGTCGAGGGGGGGGGCGCCGTAGAGGGAGTCGCCCAGGAGGGGGTGGCCTATCGACGCGAGGTGGACTCGGATTTGGTGGCGTCGGGCGTTGTTGGCGCGAAGCTCGACGAGCGAGCCCTGTTCCGCTGGGGTGCTGCTCAGCACTTCTGTCTTCGCCGCTTGGGCGCCGAGCCGTTTGAGCTCGCGGGGGTCGGTGCAGACCCGAACCTTCCGATGGTCGTGTGGGTCGGTCGCGATGGGCGTTTCGATGACGATCGGAGCTGGAACGACTCCTATGCAGCGCGCAAGATATCTCTTTTCGATTTCTCCGGCCTGCAGCATTCGTCGTAGCCGGTCGAACGTTTGCTGATCGCGCGCGGCAAGCATCAGACCGGAGGTGCCGACATCGAGCCTGTGTAGGATCCCGGGCTCTCGCTTTCGGTAGCCGACGCCCCGCATTTCCGGGTATCGGGCGACCAGCGCGCCGGCCAAAGTGGCAAGCTCGTCTTCCCGTAGCGGGTGGCTAGGAATGCCGGCCGGTTTGTCGACGACGACGTAAGAATCGGTTTCGAGCAGCACCTCGAGCGCCAGGCTCGGATCGGGGGCAGCGTGGAAATCCGCCGGGCCCGGCAAGCGCTCGAGGGTGACTCTGTCGCCAGCCGACAGGGCATAGCTCTTTTTCACCCGGCGCCCGTCTACTCGAGCCTCGCCTTTTTCGATGAGAGCCTTCGCGCGCGCGCGACTGAGCTCGGGGACGCGCCGGGCGAGAAAGACATCGAGCCTTTCGCCGGCCTCATCCCCTTCGATTTCGAGCTCGAACGCCGTCATCTGGCTCCCCTCCCATACCATCGCCCGCTCCTCCGCGCCGTTTGCACGCTCAAGCGGCGCGTCTACACTCCGAAATCCAGTGTCCAAGCGTGATTACTACGTGGTTCTCGAAGTCAGCCGCACCGCGGCGGCCGACGAGATCAAGCAAGCTTATCGCGCACTCGCAATGAAGTACCACCCCGACCGCAACCCGGACGACCCCGCGGCTGAGGATTCCTTCAAAGAGGCGAGCGAGGCGTACGCCGTCCTTTGCGATTCGGACAAGCGCCAGCAGTACGACCGCTACGGGCACAGCGCATTCGACAGCGGCGGCCCGGGCTTCGAACCTGGCGACTTTGGCGCCGTCAGTGACATACTCGAAGGGCTGTTTGGCGAAGTGTTCAGCGGCGGACGCCGCAAGCGCCGGAGTGCACGCGACCTCAACTACGACCTCGAGATCTCGTTCATCGATGCCGCGCTCGGCGTCGAAAAAAAGATCGACGTCAACCGCCCCGCCGCCTGCACAACCTGCGACGGGAGCGGCGCGAAAGCCGGAACGCCTATCCACAAGTGCAACGTCTGCCAAGGACGCGCGCAGGTGAAGTACCAACGCGGCCTCTTTGCCGCCGCGCGAACCTGTCATGCCTGCCGCGGCACCGGCAAAAAGATTCCAACGCCATGCGAGGCCTGCGCTGGCACGGGCACGAAGATGCGCGCTGAATCGATGAGCGTGAAGATCCCTGCTGGCGTCAAAGATGGCGCGGTCCGTACCGTACGAGGGGCAGGCGAGGCCAGCGCCGACGGGAACGGCGACCTTCACATCAACATCAAAGTGACCAATCACATGCTGTTCGAGCGCGACGGCGCCGACATCCTGATCTCGGTCCCTATCTCCTTTCCCCAAGCTGTTCTCGGCGCCAGCATCGATGTGCCTACACTCGACGGACAGGTCCTCATGAAGGTTCCTCCGGGCACCCAATCAGGAAAGATGTTCCGGCTGCGCGGCAAAGGAATCCCGGTCTATGGAGGCTATGGCAAAGGCGATCAGCTCGTGACGGTCGTGGTCGAGGTGCCCCAGGAGATCAGCCGACGCCAGCGTAAGCTCATCAACGAGCTCGCGCAGGAGATCGGGGATGAATCTCACCCCCAACAAGCCAGCTTCATCAAGAAGCTCCGAGGCTTGTTCGAATCCTAACCGACCGCGGGCTTGCGCTCCGACGAAGGCTTGCCAAGGTACGCCCATGCGAACCGCAGTTCTGTTCATGTTGGCCGGGGCACTCCTCGTCGGATGCCCCAAGGAAGAGGACCCCGAGACCAGGAGCCAAGGGGAAGAAACGCCCGCACCCGGCGAAACCGAAACGGGCGAAGCGGCCCCACAAAAAGATGGCGTCCCAGGCCAATACACCGTCGAGCTCGATACGACGAAGGGCGTCATCGTGATCGAGGTGCGCCGCGACTGGGCGCCAAATGGAGCCGACCGCTTCTACGAGTTGGTGCAGAACGGCTACTTCACCGACGTGGCGTTCTTCCGAGTGGTCGGTGGCTTCATGGCGCAGGCTGGTATCAGCGGCGACCCCGCGCTCAACGCCGTCTGGCGCGAAAAGCGAATCCCCGACGACGCGGTCAAGGCCAGCAACATGCGCGGCACCGTCACGTTTGCAACCTCGGGCCCCGATTCGCGCACCACGCAGTTCTTCATCAATTTCAGTGACAACTCGCGTCTCGACGGGATGGGCTTTGCACCGATTGGCAAGGTCAAAGACATGGCGCCAGTCGACGCGCTCTACGACGGCTACGGAGAGGGCGCTCCCCGTGGCCGCGGTCCTTCGCAAGGGCAGATGCAAACGCAGGGCAACGCCTACCTCAAGGCGAGCTTCCCGAAGCTCGACTACATCAAAAGCGCCCGAATCATCGAGTAAGGCGACCGCGGTCTACTTGGAAATCGACCCGGTCGTTCTCCAGGAGAATGAACTCCGGATGGGTCGTCGTCAGAAAGACCTGGCCGCCGGCCTGACTCAAGACCTCGAAGAACCGGCGATTTCGGCTCCGGTCGAGCTCGCTCGAAACGTCGTCCAGTAGGAGAATTGGCACGCGCCCGGTGCGCTCGCTGAGCAGATCGAGCTCGGCGGTCTTGAGGGCAAGAACGATCGTGCGGTGCTGCCCCTGAGAGCCGTGATGTCGCGCGCCGACCTCGTGCAGTCGGAGCTCGAGATCGTCCCCGTGAGGACCGTCTGCCGTGAACCCTCGCGCAAGGTCCTTGCTAAACGCACGCTCGAGCGCTTCCTTAATCGCATCCTCCGTCGGCTCGACCCGCGGCAGGTAGCGAACCGCCAGCGGCGTATCACCAGCGAACACTTCCGAGAAGGCGCGCACCACCCGCGGCGCAAGGTCATCGATGAGGCGGCGACGGGCTTGCCCTACGATGGCTCCTGCCTTGCTGAGAATGGCGTCGTAGGCGCGAACCGAGCGCCGATCGGTGCAGTCTTCCTTGAGCAGGCGATTGCGACTGCGAAGGGCCTTCTCGTAGCTTGCGAGGTTCGAGCCATAAATCGGGTCCATCTGCTCGAGCATTCTGTCGAGGAACGCGCGTCGCTTGTCCGCAGAACCAGACGCGAGCACCAAATCCCCTGGGTGGAAGAGCACCATGCGAACGGACTGGTGCCAGACGCTGGTCGAGCGCGGACGTTTCCCGTCGAGCTCCAGGCGTCTTCGCTGCGAACGGCTGAGCTCGATCCGCAGCTTGTGGGGCGCCGGCCCTCCTTCGAGCCTCGCCTCGAGGACGGAATCTTCTGCGCCGAGCGTGATCAGGTCGTCGGTTTTCGCGCCGCGAAAGCTCTTGAGGGCGCCCAGGTAGTGAATCGCTTCGAGAAGGTTAGACTTTCCCGCTCCATTATCTCCGTAGATGACGTTGAAGTGAGACCCCGGCTCGAATGCCGGCAATTGCAGATTGCGAAAACCTCGAACACGCATGGCGGTTACCCGGCTCGGGGTCTCAGCGCTACGCGGTTCGAAGGTCAACGCCCTGCCCTGTTCTACTAGATGCGCATGGGCATGATCACACCAATGAAGTCGGAGTTGTCTCCAACCGGCTTCAGAACGCCTGGGTCCCGCTCTCCGCTGAGCTCGATTGCGATCTCGTCGTGCGTGAGCGCGCTCAGCGCATCCAGCAAGTAGCGCGCGTTGAAACCAATTCGAAGCTCGTCACCGGCATAGTCGACGTCGACCTCTTCGCTGCCCTCTCCAACTTCGGGGTTCTGGCTCTGTAAACGGAGCACACCCGGTTCGATGGTGAGTTGTACGCCGCCGCTCTTGTCGTTGGCCACCAGGCTGATGCGCCTGAGCGCTTCGACGAGCGGTCCACGAGCGGCAATCACCGTCCGGCTCTGCTTGCTTGGAATGACCTTGTCGTAGGGCGGGAAGTTTTCGTCAGCGAGCTTCACGTTCAGGCAGAGGTCATCTCGAAGAAAGAACGCATTGCCGCCCGCCGTTGCGACTCCGATGGTGGAAGGCTCTTCGCCTTTGCCCTTACCCCCTTTGACATCATCGAGAAGCCGCTTGAGCTCGCTAATGCCCTTGTGCGGCACCAGCATGCTGAAGTTCATCATCGAGCCTTTTCCGCTGATTTTATGCTCGGCTTTCGAGAGACGATGGCCATCGGTGGTCACCATGCGGACCACTTTCCCGTCGCCTTCGAACAGCGTCCCTGCGAGGTGCGGCCGCGTATCATCGTGAGACATCGAGTACTGGGTCAGCGAGATCAGCTCTGCCAGCAACCCGGCGTCGAGATGGGCGAAATCTGCATCACCCGGATTGGGCAAGGGCGGAAAGTCTTCGCCGGGCATCGCGGGGATGCGATAGCGGACCTTGCCGCAACTGAGCTCGACGGCGTGGCTGTCGCTGACCTTCCAGGTCACCTCACCATCTGGAAGGTTCTTGACGATGTCGAACAGGGTTCGTGCTGCAACAGCAATCGTTCCAGCTTTCTTGATGTTCGCGGGAACGACCGCCGTGACTCCAAGATACAAATCCGTTGCAGACAAACGAAGACGGTCGGCCCCTTCAGCCGTAAGCAACACATTCGACAAGATGTGCATCGAGCTTTTGCGGTCAGCGACACCGTGGGTACGCGCAAGGCCACGGAGGAACTGCTGCTTATCGATCGTGAGCTCCATGTTTCGGTTCACTTCCTAGAGGACTGTGTCTGTGTATCCACCGCGTTAAATCTAGTAATTTAAAAATTCGTAGTCGTCTTAACAGCTGTGAATTGTGGATGAAGCAAGGTAAGCGATTGAGAGAACAGGGCTTAAGCTGGTTTTCGAAACGGGGATTGATCCTGAGCGGATCGGGGATAAGCGAACGCTTGGGTAATTCACAGGGGCTGTCCCCAGCTTGATCTCAGCTTGAGCACAGGCGCTGGTATACACTAAAATCCGCCTGAAGGCTCAGGCCTGCGAGGCCTCGTCGAGAAGCCTGGCCAGCCGCGAAAACAGGTTCAATTGGCGGACTCAGCCAGCGCATCAGATGCCGAGCTTGCGCTCGATCGCATCCACGGCTCCAAGGACACGTTCGTCTTGGTCCTCCATCAGGCCACCGATCTTTCGAACGGCGCTCAGGACCGTGGTGTGATCCTTGCCGCCAAAGCGCTCTCCGAGCTCGGGGTAGCTCGTCCCGAGGCGCTGCCGGCAAATGTACATCGCGACCATTCGGGGAAAGGTCACCGCACGGTGCCGACGTCTGGATTTGATGTCGGCGAGCCGGATCCCGAAGTAAGCGCACACGATGCGCTGAATGTCTTCGACCGTCATTGCCGTGTCCTGATTGGGCAACACCGCCCGCATCGTTTCTTTGGCCAGCTCGAGGTCCATGGGAAGCCCGAGAAGCTCGGCCTTCACCGCAACGCGAAGAAGGGTACCCTCGAGCTCCCGAACGTTGCTGCGGACGGTTTGAGCCAAGAAGAGCGCGACCTCGCTCGGAAGCTCGATGTCCTCGCTCTCGGCCTTCTGCTGCAAGATGGCGATTCGGGTATCGAGCTCCGGGGCCTGGACGTCGGCGACCATGCCGGACTGAAAGCGGCTGATCAAACGTTCCTTCATTTCGGAAATCTGGTGCGGATACACATCGGACGTCACGACGATCTGTTTGTCCGAGTGATACAGAGCGTTGAACGTGTGGAAGAACTCCTCTTGGGTCTGCTCACGGCCAGCCAGAAACTGGATGTCGTCCATGAGTAGAACGTCGCACTGCGTTCGGTACCGCTTCCGAAAAGAGTTGATTTCATGGTTTTGCAGGGACCAAATGAACTCGTTGGTGAACCGTTCCGCCGACACGTAGAGGGTTCGCGCGCGCGGATTTCGCTGCACGATCGCATGGCCGATTGCATTCACTAGGTGCGTCTTGCCCAGGCCGACGCCGCCGTAGATGAAGAGCGGGTTGTAGCGACGTCCGGGGTCGGACCCACAGGCCACGCTTGCGGCGTGCGCGAGTTGATTGGCAGGGCCGACGACGAAATTCTTGAAACGGTACTTCGGGTTGAGGTCCGCGGAATCCGGAGGCTTCGGTGTTGCTCGCGGCGGGCGCGGCGCGGGCGGCGGGGTCGTCTCGCGCGCAGCCTGGGCCTTTTCACGGAGCGTCTCGTCGAGCTCCCAGCGAACCTTTTTCGGCATGTGCGTTTCGCCAGCCTCGGCTTGCAAGGTGTCGAGAATCAGGTCGAGGTAATGCGCCGAAATCCACTCTGCGAAGAACTGATTCGGAATCTTGAGGACGATCGAATCGCCCTCGATTCCGCCAAACTGAACGGGCTCCAGCCACGTTTCGAAGTTCTCGGCCGAGAGGTGCGCCTTTAGAATGCCCAGCGCTTTTTCCCACAGTTGTTCCATCGAGCCCTAGCCCCCCAAAAACGCGCACTTGTGCATTCACGTCCACAAGCAATCCACAGCTTGCGATCGTCGAGTAATCGTAGCCATCCAGTCGATTCCCGCCCACCATGGCGACCGCCGACCCGTCTCATCCGACTGAAGGGCGCCGAAACTAGCAGCGAGTTTCGGAGGCGTCTACGGTGATCGACAAACTAATTTCTAACCACTTGTGATCGCGAAAGATTCACCAGCAGTTTTTTTGACAGAAGGCAGCGTTGCTTAACAAGTCGTTTCACAGCTGTTGACAAGCTGTTGCAATCATTCCGAATTACGTCTTGTTATCGTTTGCGCAACATGTGACGTGCTCCGAAGCTCGTTTCATCCACAGCGCTTCGCATTTTTCAACAACCGAGATCACTCGCGAACGACGCGACTCGTGGCTCTCTTCCACAAGTTTTCCACCGACTAGTCACGATGTTTCCGTTGGGTTTCGCACGAACGCGTTCACCTTCTCCCACTGAGCGTAGAGCCAGCGCAGTCGTTCATCGGTCTCTTCAGGAATGTCGTTTGCGTCTACACGCCACAACTGCACGTGCACTGTCGACCCCACGACTTCGCCGCTCAAGAGGTCACCGATTTTCGCAAACGCTTCGAGCCCGGTGTGACTGAGGAAGACGCAGTCGACTGAAGGGAGCTCTCGGAGAAGGGTCAGCACGCCGGCCGGCTTCGGTGGAAGCACGTGAGTGAGCCTCCGCGCCGCAGCCAAGAGCGGCGAAGCCTCCGCTTCGAGCTTGCGAAGCGCTTTTTCGCGTTTTTTGAGGGAAAAACGCGTTCCTTCGGGGAAGATCAGAACGCCGTCCTGTCCCAGGTTTTGGACGAGCGCGCGTATCCCTTCGAGCTCCCGTTCCATGTCGCCCGTCCGGTCCACGAAGTAGTTGGGCAAGGCGTTGCCAACGATGTCGAGGCAAGGATCGAACAAGAGCTCCTGCTTGAGTACATAGCGAACCCGGTAGTCATGGGGCCGCTGCACGTAGACGCTCGGCAGGAGCGTATCGAGAATGCTCGCATGGCGAACCAGCAGAATCGTGGGCCCGGGCATCGTGCAGTCGTCGCCGTCCACGATAATTCGAAGGTCGAGAGCCTTCGCGGCAACGCTGAGCGTCAACTTCGCCCACCAACTTTGGAGTCGGTAGAGACTACGCTCGCGCGGTTTGCCGCCGACCTGCGTCAAGAACGTCCACGCGACGAGCACTAGCGCTATCAGCTCCAAGCCGAAGTAGAACCAGGCAAACAACAACAGCCTCAAAATGATGAGCGAGCGGCCGCGAACCAGACCGACGAGGAGCGCAAGCGGGACCCAGAGCGGGCTCATCAAGGTGAGCGAAAGCCACGAAAGTGCGTAAATCGACGTGGTGACCACCCGCCGTCGGATGCGACCGCGCTTTGCTGGCTTCACCATGGCCGCACGCTAGCTGGCCTTGGCGAGGCCAGACAAGGTGCCTGACCAGCCGCTCATCTCGGTAAGCCGCGTCCAAAGCGATTCCCGGTCCGCTGGCGTTTCCTTCGTCCCCTTGAACCGATGTGTCGGTCGTGGCCTTCGGTCGTGCCAGAACTGGCCGGTGGACCGCCCCGCTTCGTCAGAAGCGCACAGCCATACGATTGTGTCGGCGCCCTGTGCAGGCGTGCGCAGCAGCGGCTTGGTGAGCTTGTAGAATCGCGGCAGGGAGTCGGAAACCCCCGGCGTGTCGGCCCAGCCGGGGTGCATCGAGTGAACCACGACCCCGCGCTCTCGCAGGGCCTCCGCCCAAAGCTCGGTCAAGATGACCTGCCCTCGCTTTGCACGCGCATAGGCCACCGTGCCGTCGTATCGGCCTCTCTTCATCTCGAGGTCATCGACGCGAACCCGCTGGGTGTACATGCCGCCAGACGAGACATTGATGATCCGCGCCGGTGCCTCGAGCTTGTCGACCAGCAGGTTGGTGAGAAGGAAGTGACCCAATAGGTTGGTGGCGAAGCTGGTTTCGAAGCCCTCGCGGGTCTCGGACCGCTCCTGCAGCAGCACCCCCGCATTGTTGACGAGGATATGAACCGGCGCTTCGAGACGGCGGGCGAGCGCGCGGATCTGCTCCATTTCACTCAAATCTGCGATTTCGAATCGCAGCTCGGGATTGCCGGTTTCACGGCGAATGCGCTCGACGACGGCCTCGGTCTTCTCCCGATTTCTTCCAACCAGCACGACGCTAGCCCCGAGTCGCGCAAGCTCGGATGCCGTTTGGCGCCCGAGTCCCGACGTCGCGCCGGTCACGATGGCGAACCTCCCCGTCAAATCCTCGTCAATTCGCGGATGAGAACGCAAGCGGTAACCGAGCGCCGTGTAACCGACAACGGATTTGTCCAGTATCGTATCCAGCATCTCGTGCACTTAGAGCCGCGCCGTTTCGGTCGCAATGCCGTGCGGGGAACAATGCCTGGCGCAGTCGCGTTGAGCTTTTGGACGCGTCGGAGTCGACAATTTGGAAGGGTGATCCATCGCTGTTAGCTTCCGCGGGAGTACGACCCATGGGGGGAACACAAGCTTTGTGGGCGACGGTGATCGTTGGTCTCCTGTCCGCCTTGCACCCGGCGACATCCGCGCTGGCGCAGACCCAAGCACCTTCAGGTGCGGCTGGCCGAGGTGACCCTGCGCTCGTTCCAACCGAGGACACGCTCGAAACCAGCTATGGCCTAGCGATGGGCGCTGGCGTACGGGCGGGGGCGACGGGGATCTCCGCGCTTGCATACAACACCTCGAACATGGCTGCGGTCAGCACGTATCACGTCGAGGCGTTCAGCCAGCTCATCCCGGGCAGCAAGAGCAAAGGAGGAACGTACTGGACGATCGGCAGCTCGGTCGCCGACTCGACGACCAGCAAGAAGATCGCCGTGGGCACGAGCTTCCGCGGCATCTTCAGCGGCGAAGGCCGGCGCTACGACGGTTGGGACTGGCGCTCCGGCATCGGAATTCAAGCCATCCCCCAGCTCGGCATAGGGCTCGGCTTTCGATGGGGTCGGATGAAATCGAGTCGCTTCGAAGGACAGCGCCTCGGACCTTCTTTCGACGGGATCACACTGGACGCGTCGATGACCATCACCCCGATCCCCTGGATCAAGCTCGCGGGTCTCGGGTACAACCTGATCAAGACATACTCCGCGCTCGCGCCGCAGATGGCCGGCGGGAGCGTTGCGGTCCTCCCGATCGAGTCTTTAACGTTCGGCGGCGACATCCTCCTCGATTTCACGACCTTCCGGAAGAACGAGTTGATCGCGGGAGCCGGCATCAGCTACATCGCTGGCGAGATGGTTCCGATTCGCTTGGGATACCGTCGGGATCAGGGCCGCAATCTCAACCAGATCACCGCCGGCGCTGGCTTCAACAAGGGCAAAGTCGGGGCCGAAATGGCGCTCCGGCAGGACATCAAAGGGCGCAAAGAGACCTACCTGCTCTTCATGTTCCGCTTCGTCGTCCAGTAGCTGCTAGGACGACGACGGCTTCGACCGGGTGAAGCCGAAGTGAAGCAGCGCTGGCATGTGTCGGCCGGCAAACGCCGCTGCCTTACCATGCACGGTGAAGGTGTATTCGCGTTTGCGTTTCGCAATTGCGTCGACCATCACCCGCGCCGCGCGATCCGCGGGCCACATCAGATTCCTCGGGCGCCGGTCCTCGCGGGCCGCGTCGAACCTCCCCTGGTTGTCGACCTGAGCGATTTCGCTTTCGATGTAGCCTGGATGAATCGTCGTGCAGCTGACGCCGCTTCCGTGAAGCTCCACGGCGAGCACCTGTCCGATGGCACGCACCGCGTACTTCGATGCCGAATAGGCGCCGACCCCAGGCGTGCTCATCATCGCGGTCACGCTGCCGATAAGCGCAAGGCGACCCTTGCGTTCGCGCAGGTGTGGAATGGCGTAGCGCGCGGTCATCGCTGCGCCGATGACGTTGACGTCGAGTTGGCGCCTCCAGTCGGCCGCGGAAAGCTTTTCGATCCGACCTGCGACCGAAAAACCGGCGTTGGCAACCGCGACATCGAGGCCGCCCAGACCTCGCACCACCTTTTGAACCGCTTCAGCGACCGAAGCCTCGTCTGCGACGTCACATCGGACGGCCAGCCCTTTGCCTCCCTGTGATTCGAGCTCTTTCACCACTTCTTGAAGCCGCTCT
The DNA here is from genome assembly GCA_965533395.1 of uncultured Myxococcales bacterium. GTDB lineage: Bacteria > Myxococcota_A > Polyangia > Polyangiales > Houyiibacteriaceae > SG8-38. The sequence goes on along the minus strand of CBESWY010000028.1, from coordinate 3,315 downwards.
TCGCGCCTGCCGGAGACTGCCACCGCCGCGCCTTCGTTTGCGAACGCCAACGCGAGCGCGCGACCGATGCCGCTGCCTCCGCCGGTGATCCAAACGACTTTGTTCTCGAAACGCTTGGCCATAGTCTGCGCGTAGCAGCTCCCCGAGCTGCTCGCCACGGGCCGACGCCGGCTATTCTGCCGTCGTCTCGACGGGCTCGTCTGCGGCCGCGGCGCCCGGGTCCGTAGCCCAACGGGTCAGCGGTGCGAACCGCTGCGAGAGTCGCCCGGCGAGGTCGACGTCGAGCCGGTACAGGCAGGGCACCACCAATAGCGTAAGCAGCGTCGAGAAGGTCAGGCCGTAGACGATTACCTGGGCCATCGGCGCCAGGTGAGGAAGGCTCTCGGTCGCCAGCGACAGGGGAAACAAGCCGGCGATCGTGGTGATGCTGGTCAGGAAAATCGGCCGCAGGCGCAGCTTACCGGACTCGACGATCGCCTCGTCGAGCGCGAGGCCGCTATCCCGCCTTTTGTTGATGAAGTCGACCAGGACCAGCGAATCGTTGACGACGATTCCCGTGAGCCCAACCAGTCCGACCAGCGCGATCAGACCAATCGCGTTGGGGCTGAGCAAGAAGCCTCCGGCCACGCCGATGAACGACAGCGGAATGGCGGCCATCACGACGAGGGGTTGGGAGAAGCTCTGAAATTGCGTTGCCAGGATCGTATAGATCAGCAACATCGCGACGATGAACGCGCGGAAGAGCGAGTCCACCGATTCCTGCGTCTCTTCGAACTGGCCGCCGTACTCGAACCGAATGTCGGGGTTGGCTGCTTCGAGCGGTGCCAACTTCTTTTGCAGCTTCGCGTTGACCTCTCCGCTATTGGTCGCGTCCTCGTCAATTCCAGAAAGAACGCTCACGACCCGCTTCTGCTGGTAACGTCGAATCACGCCCGGGCCCCGGCCGTGTGAGACGTCTGCGATTTCACGAATGGCCACTTCATCGCCGTTGGGCGCGATCAGCTGAAGTGAAGCGATGCGCGCAGGGTCTTCCTGCACGTCTTCACGCAGTTGGACGAGGATATCGATCTCGTCATCGCCTTCGCGAAGTGTCGATGCTGGCGTCGCTCCGAACGCGCTCCGCAGCCATCTGCTGACCATCTCTGGCGAGAGGCCATGAAGCGCCGCTCGCTGTTCGTCGACTTTGATTTGGAGCTCCTGCTTGCCAAGCTCGTAGTCGTGGCTCGCGTTGCGCGTCCCCGGCGTCAGGCGAACCTCGGCGAGCACCTGCTCGGCCAGCTCGACCAAGCGTTCGTAGTCTTCCCCGCGGATACGGACAGCGACCGGAGCACCCCTCGGAGGCCCTGCTCTCACTTCGACGATCTCGAGGCGTGCCGGGCCTACGACGTCGTCGTAGAGCGCGCTGACCTGGGCTACCAGATCGCGACCGGCATGGAGGCTACTGCGCGCGGTTACCGGAACGACGAACACCGTCACCATTCCAAGATGGTCGCCGGAGCTGAAGCCCATGTTGGTGCGCGTCATGCCGCGAACGGCCACTGTGGCTTCGACGTCTGGATTGTCGAGCGCCATGATGCGTGCGTCGAGCTCCGCGAGAAGCGCCTCGGTTTCATCTTTGGATGCGTCGGTCGGCATGTGGATCCGAACGTCGAACATGTTCGGATCGCCTTCGGTCAAGAGGATCACTTCCTTGACGTTGAACGCGATGGCAACCATCAGACCACACAGGGCGTAAGCGCCGAATACGACGCTCGCCCGGTGCTGGAGCGACCAGCGGAGAACGCGTTCGTAAGCGACCAGAATTCGCGCTCCGGCGCGCTGCAAACGCGTCTGCGGGGGCCCGGACGCAGCGTTCTTTCGATGCGAAAGCTTGCCGAAATCGGCCATGTGGCTCGGTAGGATGAACATGGCTTCGATGAGCGATGCCGCGAGCGAGGCGACGACCACCTTGGGGATGATGGAAAACGCATCCCCAAGGACTCCCTCCATCATGAGAAGGGGCAAGAACGCGGCCCAGCTCGTGAGCGTGGATGCGACCACCGGCCAGAAGACTTCTTGGGTGCCAACGACGGCGGCCTTCCGCCTCGGCATCCCCTCCTCCATGTGCCGGTAGATGTTCTCGATGATGATGATCGCGTCGTCGACCACCACGCCGAGGCACAGGATCAAGGCCATCAGCGACATCATGTTGATCGTGATGCCCATCATGTGCATCGCGATGATCGCCCCGGCTAGCGCGACCGGAAGCCCAACGCCAGCCATCGTGGCGTTGCGTGCGCCGACGGCCACCCAGAGCAGAAGCAGCACGAGCAAGAGTCCGACAGCGGCGTTCGTGTAGAGCGTGCCGAGGGAGTGCTCGACCTCTGCGGCGGCATCGCCAAACAAATCGATTTTCACCCCTGGCGGCAGCGTCGGACTCATGCGCGCGACCAGTGCACGCACGTCCTCGCTGATCTCGACGCTGTCGGCCTGCTCTTCTTTGCGGACCGTGAGCACGATCGCAGGCTCGCCGTTCACGCGGCCGCTGTACTTGCCAGCTGCAAAAGTGTCCGAGACTTCCGCGACGTCGCCAACGCGCACCGCGCCGCCGGCCTGGTCGGGTCTGATCACCACCTGGGCAAGCTCGTTGACGTCTTCGACTCGCGTCATCCCGCGCACGAGCCGGGCGTCGCCCTGGCCCTTGGTCGTCCCCGCGGGCACGTTGGCAGCCCTGAAGCGAAGCGCATCGCTCACCGCGGTGAGGGGAAGCCGGTACGCGGCGAGCCGGTCCGGATCGACATCGACCCGGAATTCCCGGTCTCGAATGCCGTTGCGCCAGATGCCCGACACCCCGGATAAGCGTTCGATTCGGTCCGCCAGGTCTTTGCCGACTTGGCGCAGGACGACTTCCGGGACCTCTCCGCGAATCGCAACCGCGATCGTCGGAAAGTCGACTTTGAATTCGCGCACCACGGGCCGCTCCGCGTCGACCGGCAAATCATCGAGGCGGTTGATCTCGTTCGAGATCTCCATGATCGCGCTCGTGATGTCGTCGACGTCGTCGTCCAGATGGAAGCTGACGTACGAAACGCCTTCCTTGGACACGCCCCAGATCTCTTCGACCTTTTCGACGTCGCCGACCGCGTTTTCGATCGGGATCGTGATCAGCTGTTCGATTTCCTCTGGCGAGGCGCCTACGTAGACGGTTGTCACGCTTCCCCAGCCCGTTGGCAGCGTCGGCAGTGACTCCCGGTGCATCTGGCTCATCACCATCGCGCCGACCACCACCGCCGAGATCGCCACGAGATTGACGAGCACGGGCTGACGAACCGCGAA
>CBESWY010000027.1:0-19022 GCA_965533395.1 uncultured Myxococcales bacterium | reverse complement strand
TGCCGACGGCGCCTTTGAGGTCGTGGGGGGATTCGAAGACGGTTGCTGGCATGGGACGAAGATAGTGTCACACCGTCTGGCCGTCGACCACCGTCTTCGCCGCATTCATGTCGGTCACGCCGCCCGATACGATGAACGCCATGAACTCTGCGCCATCGGCGTCGAGCAGGTGCACTCGTTCGCGCGGGACGACGATCAAGTTGCCCGCAAAGTTGTAGGACTCTGGCAGGTACACCGAGACGTGCCCTGCTAGATGCGAATCGTCGAAGCGCTCGTTGGTGAGGAAGCCGAGCACCTTGAGTCCGTGCTTGTTGACTTCCACTGCGACTGGCTTGTCGAACTTGCGTTTGCTTCCGACGAACGCCCCGAACAGATCTCTAAGTGAATTGTAGAGGATCCGAACGAGTGGCACACGCCGCATGCCCGTCTCCAAGGCCGAGATCAGCCTGTCCCCAACCACGTTGCCGGCCAGATAGCCGATCAGCGTGATCCCAGCCGCGGCGATCACGATCCCCAGCCCAGGGATTCGCGTATTGAGCCAGCGATCGAGCGTCGTCACGGTGAAGACGACGACCCAGATGGTGATGGCGACCGGTGCAAGGACCAAGAGCCCCTGCGCGAAGCTTCTCGTCAGCGTTCTCATGCGATTCTCCTATCACCCGCTTGCGCCCTGCGCATTACCAGACAGAACGCGCGGGGTGCCGGTCCTCTTCCCACATTGGCATCGCATCACGCCCGGGATTCGCCACATGTTGTTGGGCACGCTGTTTTTCAGCGCGATGACCGTGTTCGCGAAGTTTGCTGGCGAGCGGCTGCCGACCATGGAGCTCGTTTTCGCGCGGGTGGTCGTGACGCTCGTCATGAGCTGGTGGGCGATTCGCGGCCTCGGGATCTACCCCTGGGGCAACAACAAGAAGCTGCTTCTGATGCGGGGCTTCGCCGGCTTCATGGGCTTGAGTTGCTACTTCTACGCGATCAATCATCTGCCGCTCGCCGACGCCACGGTGATTCAGTTCTGCAATCCGATGCTCGCAGCGCTCATTGCGGCGGTTGCGCTCAAGGAGCGGCTGCGTGGCTTGGACGTGATTGCGACCCTGTTCAGCATGGTGGGCGTCGTCCTGGTCGCCCAACCGAGTTTTCTATTCTCGAGCGGCGTGCCCTTGGATCCAGTGGCCGTCGTCATTGGCATCGTCGGCGCGATCTTTTCCGCGATCGCCTACGTCGTCATCCGCCGCCTCGGCTCGACCGAGCACCATATGGTCGTCGTCCTCTACTTCCCACTAGTCACCGGTCCTGCCTCTTTGCCGCTCTTGGCCCTCGAAGGCATGGTGCTTCCAGAGGGGATCGAGTGGCTGCTCTTGTTGGGCATTGGCGTTGCGGCACAGCTCGGCCAAATCGAGATCACCAAAGGCTTCAAGCTCGAGACCGCCGGCCGGGCGTCCTCCGTCACCTACCTCCAGATCGTCCTCGCATACACCTGGGGGGTCCTGTTCTTCGGCGAATACCCGAACACGATCAGTATCGTCGGTGCGCTCCTGGTCGTGCTTGGCGTCTTCAGCCTGACCCGGCGCCCTCAGTCCTGAAGCAGGAGATCGAACAAGCTGGGCTCGACGCCGAGGCCTTCGAGATTTTCAGCGCCTTTGACGTTGCTGATGAAAGTCATCGTACGGCCCCAGCCTTCGTGCTGCGTGGAGACCTTTGCGCCTGTGGCGAGCTCCGTCCAACCCTCCCAGCTCGTTTCAATGCCGCCAATCGGGATGATCTGTACCCACATGCGCCAGGCTTTGGGAAGGCCGTCATCGCCGGGGATCCACAGATACGCGTCGCCGGGCGTGACGCCGCCAGAGCTGTAGCTGACGAGAAGGGCATCGCGCCCGTCGTCGAGCTTTACAAGCGAGCGTTCGACGCCCGGGTCGAAAAATTTCACGACGGGATTGAGCCAGAAGGAATCGTTGATCCAGTACGCATAGGCTGCGCGCAGTGCTTCCGTCGCATCCTCGCCGGTTTGCTCGGAGCCGGCATGCCAAGCTCTGCCTGTTCGATCACCGGTGCGGAATAGGGCGCGTGAATCGCCCCAGCGGAGCTCCACGAGGTCATGTTCGCGGTCCCAGACGTAGTGATGTCGCTCGAAGAACGACCAACGCACGGCGCCGGTGCGGTCCCAGGCTTCCTTGTCGACGGCCGCCTCCATCGATCGCGCCAGCGCGTCGGCTTCGGGCCCCGGCTGGCCCTCGGGCCTTGTTTCATTGAGCGAGTAGCCCACCACCGCCAGGCCAAGAAGCCCAAGAATCAGAATCGCCGCTAGGATCTTGAACGCGCGCATCATGACAACTGGGCGCAGCCTACACTGTGCAGAGAGGCCGTAAAAGCGCTATGAAGCCCCCCATGGCCCATTCGCACGGACAACACGGCGGCGCAGACGCCGGTTCGCCAACGATCGACACGCGCGAGCGGGGCGCTCCCAAGGACGGTGAGCCTCAGTTCATGGATCGCCGGCTCTTCATGCAGTTGCTGGTGTTTCAGGTGCCCACGGGGACGTCGATCGCCACCAACCAAGAGGCGTTGCTCTCGGCCCTCAAAGAAGCCGACATTCCCGCGGTGGTCTACGCGGACGCCAACGACCCCCGCGGCGTGGCACTGCTGACCTTCGGCGAGGATCCTGCGCTTTTCGTCGATTCGGTCCGTCCCTTGTTCGAGGCAGCGCCCTTGAGCGACTGGACGCTACGCCCCGAGCTCACGATGATCGGCCGCACGTACAGCAGCGGCTACGAGAAAGATCTCGAGTTTTGGCTGCTGGATCGCCCCAAAGAGACGGTTCTCAACCCGGACTGGAACTGGGCGGTATGGTATCCACTGCGTCGCACCGGGGCCTTCGAGCAGCTCGAAGGAAGAGAGAAGGGCGGCATCCTCCGCGAGCATGCCACGATCGGGCGTGCCTACGGAGACCAAGATCTCGCACACGACGTGCGCCTCGCCTGTCATGGCCTCGACACCAACGACAACGAGTTCCTCATTGGTTTGATCGGGTCGACGCTTCATCCGCTTTCGCATGTCGTTCAGTCGATGCGGGGCACGGTGCAGACCTCGCAGTACATTCAGCAGATGGGTCCGTTCTTCGTCGGGCGTGCGATCGGCCGGCACGCAGGCTCCCGAAAGTGAGTCCGCATGTCTGGTAGTACGTTCGGTCGTCTTTTCCGTGTCACCACGGCCGGTGAAAGCCACGGCCCAGCCAACGTGGTCATCATCGACGGCTGTCCTCCCGGTCTTCCGCTCTCCGAGGAAGACCTCATTCCGGACCTCGAGCGCCGTCGTCCGGGGCAGAGTAAAATCGTCACGCAGCGCAAGGAGCCGGACAGCCCCGAGATCCTTTCCGGCGTGTTCGAAGGCGAGACGACGGGAACGCCCATCGCGATCATCGTCCGCAACAAAGACCAGCGTTCCCGCGACTACACCAACATCAAGGACGTGTACCGGCCGGGTCACGCCGACTACACCTTCGACGCGAAATTTGGTCGCCGCGATTACCGCGGAGGCGGCCGCAGCAGCGCGCGAGAGACCGTGGCGCGGGTGGCGGCGGGCGCCGTGGCAAAGAAGCTCATTTCAGAGGCGTTCGGCGGTCAGGTGGTCGGCTACGTGGCGCAGGTCGGGGACATCGAAGCAACGATACCTTCGGCGGTCACGCTCGATCAGGTCGAAAAGCTTCCCGATGGCGAGCCAAACATCGTCCGCTGTCCCGATCCGGAGGCAGCAGCACGCATGGTCACGCTCATCGAGAAGGTGCGAAAAGACCAGGACTCGATCGGCGGCGTTGCCGAAATCGTCGCGCGCAACGTGCCTGCGGGCCTGGGCGAGCCTGTTTTCGACAAGCTCAAGGCCGACCTTGGCAAAGCCCTTTTCAGTCTCCCGGCGGTCCTGGGGGTCGAGTACGGCGCTGGCTTCGCGGTCGCTGCCGCGCGTGGTAGCGACAACAACGATGCCTTCGAGACCGACGCAGAGGGTGTCATCCGAACGGGCAGCAACCGCCACGGCGGCATGCTGGGCGGAATCTCGAGCGGGATGCCGATCGTCCTTCGGGCTGCCGTCAAACCGACCAGCAGTCTTCCTCGAAGTCAGGACACGGTCACATCCGCTGGCGACGGAACCACGATTCGGACAACCGGCCGCCACGACCCTTGTCTGCTTCCGCGGTTCGTTCCGATGGGCGAGGCGATGGTCGCGCTCGTGCTGGCCGATCACTGGTTGCGCTGGCAAGCGATACGGTTCTAGCGCGCGAAGTTCCAGGCGATGATCGCGATGGCGGCGGTGACCAGGACTGCAGTCCACAGAAGACTTCCGCTCTTGCCGTCTTTCGAGCCGTCGGAGCCGACGGCGCGTCGAAACCCGCCGATCATATTTCCCATGACGCCCGTGGTTTGGCCACCAACCGTGTTGCGGGAAGGGCCATGGCCCTTTTTCTCTCGCTTCTTCGTGTTGGTGCTCTTCTTTTGATACCGCTTCGACATTCGCTCTATCTTATCCGGGATCGATGCTCGCGTGAATTGCTTTTCTCGGGGGTACGAGGGTGTAGTGCGGTATCGGCTGTCGATCGCGACGGCACCTCTGGTGTTCTTGCTCACAAGCTGCGAGGAGCTGCGGCTGCGCGTCCGGTGCCCGATGTGCGAGCCACTGTAGTTTCGCCACTCCGGCTTCCGGACGGCCCATGCTTTCGAGGGCCAAGGCGCGACTCCGCAGCAGGCTCTCGTCGCGAGGCGCGAGCCGGAGGCCGGCATCTGCCGCGGATAGCGCGTTCAGGTCTTGGGAGAGACTGCCGTAGGCGCGTGCGAGGTCTCGCCACGCCCGCGGGTCGAGCGGAGACGCGTCGGCCACCCGCTGATAGGCGTCGGCTGCTGCACTCCAGCGCCACGCACGCGCGTACGCGTCGCCCCGTACACGGTCGAGAACCGGACTCGGTCCTATCAACGCCTTGGCGCGCTCGGTGAACGCAGCGGCTTCGTTTGGCCGGCCCTGCGCCGAAGAGAGACGCGCGCGCAGAACCAGAGCGCGAGCGCTCAGAACGGCGGACTTCGATTCGCGGGCCAAGCGCAACGCGCGCTCGATGCTCGGCTTGGCCACATGCACATGTTCCTGTTTGGCATGAAGGAGCGCGAGGGCCTGCGTGAGCAACCGTTCGACGAGCGGTCGCGCGGCGCCGCCCGTGGGCTTCTGCGCGCCCGCTCCACGCCCCATCCAAACGGTCGCAGCGCCGACCTCGGTCAACGGCTGGTCGACGCAGGGATCGAGTGCGACCTTGCCCCGCTCTTCGGCGCCCTGGGCGAAGCGGATGCCTCGGTCGGTGCGGCTGGCTTCACAGGCCAAGGCTTGGAACTCCAGGCTGTGTTTGCGGTGAAGCAGGCGCGCCTCGACTTTGAGCGGGAGCTCGATCCGGCGCGGAAGCGTCATCGAGTAGCGAACCGCTTGCGCATCATGTGCGGGTAGCGTCCGGTCGAACGCGGGAGCGGAGAATCGATGGACCTGATGCAGGATTTCTGGCGCGGCTTCCGCATCGAGAAGGGTGGCCCGCAGCATGAACACATCGTTCTTACCGTCGTCGCTCGGACGCGACAGCCCGAGCAGACTGCCAGACGCATCGCGAACCTCGACCTCCACCCAAACATCCTGCATATCGCGCACACCGCCGGGGAATCGGTGGCCGGCGCCCCTGTTTTCGAGCAGAACGTCGAAGACCAATCGCTCTGCGCCCCGTAGCCGCGACTCTTCGGGAACCAGGTAGCGTCGCGGGCCGGCGCGCACAGCTCCGATGTCGACGATTACGGCTCCTTTGAGCTGATCGGTGGCCTGCTGGGCTTGCTGCGGGTCCGGCAACTGGGCGGCCATCGCGGTGTGAGATGCGGCCCAGCGATGACCGCGCACGATTCCGTCGACGGCCCCCGCCATCTCCGCGTCGGATGCCGATACGGGAGCCATGTGACAGTCCTGGCAGCTGCTCTCGTCCACCGACGTGAGCTGATTTTGCACCGCTCCGGCAAAGGCCGATGAAGCCCAGTCGCCCAAGTCGTCGATTCCGGGTAGGTGGTTCTCGTTTCCGATCGACGGGCCGGAAAACGAGCGGTGACACGAACCGCAGAGCGCGGCGCTGCGAAGCGGCTTCATGGCGAGCCGGGCACGGTGTGCTTCGATCTCTTCGGGGATCGCAGGGTCTGGCAGAAGCAGGGCCCGGTCCGTGAGCGAGAAGCTCGCGTTTCCGTCGGGGCGGGTGGACTCGACGCTGTGGCAGACCAGGCAGGTGATGCCCGCGTACGCGAGGTCGTTCTCCGGCGCGACATCTCCGTCGATATCCCCCGACATCAAGAGAAGCGGGTCGTGGCAGCCTGCGCAGAATCGACTTTCGGTCACACCCCGCTCAGTCCGGAACTGGTCGATGCTTGCGCGGTACCACGGGTTGTCGAACGACGCGTACGCGTGCGCGCTGTTCGTCCAGTGAGACGCGACGTCGGAGTGGCAGTCGGCGCAATCGTCGGTCTTGGCGAGTCTGGTGACGTCCAAAGCCGGGGCACGCATGAGCGAAGGGCTCAGGTCCTCCCCGGTGGAGTGAAGCGGCTCAGGCGCGTACGAGCAGCCCGCGATCCAAATCAACGCCGTGAAAAGCCAGGGAGTCATATCGTATACGACGTTCGACGCCCCCTTTCGGATCTGATTCTTCTCAGAGCGTGCCGAAGCTCACGAAAATCTGCGTGAGCAGCGCGTCGGCCATCAAAATGCTGATCGAGACCACCACGACCGAGCGGGTGGTCGAGCGGCCGACGCCCTCGGTGCCGCCGCGTGTTTGCAGGCCGAAGTAGCAACCCAGAATGGCGATCAGAAATCCGAAGAATGGGGTCTTGGAGACGCCGCTGATGAAGTCGTTGATCCTTAGCGAGTCGAGAGCTGTCGAAAAGAAGAACTCCATCGGAATCCCGTAAGACAGTGCCGCGACGAGCATCGAGCTGATCATCCCGAGGATGAACGCGACGAACGTGATCAAAGGCATGATCACGATGCAGGCTACCAGGCGCGGCACGACGAGCTTGCGAATGGGGTCTGCCCCCAAGGCTCGGATGGCGTCCACTTGCTCGGTGACGGTCATTGAACCGAGCTCCGCCGCAATCCCTGCCGCGATGCGGCTTCCGACCACGAGCGCCGTCAGCGAGGGCGCAAGCTCGCGGGCCTCGGAAACCGCGATCACGCGACCGAGGGTGTCCTTCGCTCCAAAGGCCTCCATGGAGACGGCAAACTGAATGGTCATGACGATGCCAACGAAGATGGCCGTGGCCGCCGCGATCGCAAGGCTCCGGACGCCGAGTTGTTCGAGTTGGTAGATGAACTCGCTGGTGTCGAAGCGCGTCGTGAACATCGTGCGAAACGTGCGCCCCGCGAGGAGCGTCGAGGCGCCCACCTCTTCGACGAAGGTCCGAAGACGTCGGATCTGGAAGTCGGCCCAGGTCGTCAGGTTGCGAGGCTGGGTCGATGGCGACGCTGAGGTCACGGCTGGCCCGTCGTCGTCGAAAAGCCGGCCAGCACCCGGTCGAAATCCGGCAAGGCCTCTTCGAAGCTAGGGCCTGGCGGGGTGACTAGGCCGAAGTCGTATACGCAATCGTCCTTCTTGAGAATCTGCAGAAGAATCTGACGCGGGACGCCATCGAGCTTCGCGGTGAATCGCGTCCGCAGAGCCTCGCGACCGTCCATCGCGACGCGCTCCTCTTCGATCAGGTCTCGTTCGGTGAATCCGATCATCAGGTGGCTTCGAAGGGCGGTGAGCGGGATGTCGAGCGTAGGGTCACAGTCCGAATCGACGTGAATGACCGCCTCCTTGGAATCGTTGTGCCATGCCAGGTCGTTTTGCCGATCGACCGTGACAGGTGTCCAGCCCTCGCCCACCGGACCGATTCGATAGGACGTCTCCGCACCCCGGAAGACTCCGTTTTGGAGCGCGCCGGTGGTGGCACAACCCATTGCTGCCGGGCCCACAAGGAGCCAGATTGCCAGCCGCCGCCTCACTGCGCCGGACTCTAACACGCCCGGCTTTCTTGTCGATTTGGGCTTTTCGGGCTCCGTGCGGGCCGGGTCCGTTTTCGTTCGCTAGACTGTAGGGACTGTGAGTTGGGGGGCTCAAACCGAACAGCCGACGCAGATTCGCGGCGTGGCGACCTTGGACCGGCTCGTCGCGGAGGGGCAGGTGCCTCCAGACCGCTACGACGAGGTCGTCATTCATGCCCAGCGGACGCAGTCGACCGCGGAAGAAGCGATTCTACAACTTGGGTTGATGAGCGAAACGGCGCTCCTCAAGTACATCGCAGGGCTCTACAAGACTCGATTCGTGAGCTCCGAACGGCTTGCCAAAGCGGCAATTGACCTCGAGCTGCTCCGGAAAGTGCCCCGGAAGCTTGCCAAGCGTCTGACCGCATTCCCGATCTTGTACGACGCGAAGACGCGGATGGTTTCGGTCGTCGCCGCAGACATGACGGATGAGGACGTACGTCAGCAGATGACGTTCGCTACGGGTGCACGCGGTGTCCACGTTTACGTCGCGCGGGAGGGCGCGATTCGCGCAGCCATCGCCAAGCACTACGACCAGGACAACCGACCGTTCGAGATGCTGTTGAGCGGCGCTTCGTCGCGCGAGGTGCGCTCGTCGCGAGAATCCGATCCTGTGCCGGGATGGGGCCAGGTCTTCGAGGACAAAGACGGGCTTCTCGTTCGTCGCCGTAGGAAGCAATCACTGGAAGGTGAGCAGCCCGCCAACGATCAGCTAGTCGAGTACGAGGTCGACGAGCCGTCGCCGAATACTCAGCCGAGTTTTTCGGCAGGCCAAACGCTCATAGAGCAATTGTCGGCGCCCGAGGAGGGAGGCGATCTTGCCGTCGACCCCGAGGTATACCTCGAGACGCTTAGCGTGCTCGTCACTCTGATGGAGCAGCTCAATCCCGATCGCGGTGCGCACTCGATGCGGGTCGCGCGCATGTGTCAGCAAGTCTGCGAGCGGATTCGACTCAGCAAGGCCCAGGTGCACGGCATCTTGGTTGCCGCCTACCTGCACGATGTCGGCGTTTCGTCGGAGTCGCACTCCACGCCGTTCGATGTCGTGCACGACGAGAGCAAACACGAGATCGCACGCCGTTTCTATAGTGCGCCGCTTCGAATTCTGGAGTCCGTCGACCTTCCCGAGACGGCGGTCGATGCCCTTCGGCATCGGTTCGAGCGTTTCGATGGGAGCGGTTTCCCGGAGCGCCTGAGTGGCAAGGAAATCCCGCTTGGCGCCCGGATTCTTGCCGTTGCGGAGAGCTACATCGACTTGACGCAGAGCAAAGCCAATGGGCTCGGACGTCGCGTCTCTGCCGAAGAAGCGTGCGACGCGCTGGAGCCTCACAAGGGAACGAGCTTCGATCCGGCGGTGGTCGATTGGTTGCGCCACATCGTGCTCGACGACGGACTCAACACGCAAACCCTGTCTGCGCGCCATCGCGTGCTCATCGTCGATCCGGACCCGGAAGAGACAGCGGTACTCGAGGTGCAGTTCGCCAGTCAGGGGTACGACGTCAGCATCGAGCGATCCATCAAAGGCGCGCTTCGGAGTTTGGACGCCGACGGGTACGACTTGGTCGTGAGCGAGGTGAACCTAGCGGACGGGCAAGGCTTCGAGCTTCTCGAGCTTATGCGCAACAATGGGCACACTCAGACGCCGCTGATGTTCGTGGCGTCCGACCGAGCTCAGTCTTCGGTCAATCGCGGGCTCGAGCTCGGAGCGGCAGACTATGTGGTCAAGCCCACGTCGGCCGCCGTGATCGCGGCCAAGGCGGGTCGGATGATCGCGAACAGTCGAGCTCAGAAGCCAGGGGGCCGCGGTGTCTCGGGCTCGCTCCAGGAGATGGCGCTACCCGATTTGATTCAGATGATTGCGAATGGTCGTAAGAACGGGATCCTGAAGGTTCGCAATGGTGCAGCGCAGGGTGAGCTGATGTTCCAGGAAGGCTCGATTCACGACGCGCGATTCGGCGAGCTATCGGGGGCTGAAGCCGTCTATGGCGTGCTTCGCCTCACGGATGGGGATTTCACCCTGGAGCCCCAAACGGCCCCTGTACCGGATGTCATTGGGATTCCGACGCATCACCTCTTGCTCGAAGCCATGCGTCGGCTCGACGAAGAGCAGCGCTAGCACCGGTCAGGTGTTCAGCGCTCCGCCAGTTTGAGCCGGGCACGCCGTGGGATATGCTGGTGAGGTGCGTTTGTGCCATCAGTGTGGCGCGTCGGTGGAAGATGCCGCGCGCTTTTGCTCTGCCTGCGGTGCCCTCTCTGACGAGCAAGAGGGCGGCGGCGGCGCGGACCCGCTCGTCGGCCGTGTCGTCGGCGGAAGCTATCTCCTGCAGGAGGTTGTCGGCGTCGGTGGCATGGGCCGCGTCTACAAGGCCGAGCAATCCACGCTAGGCCGGACCGTCGCGGTCAAGGTGATCCACCCGCATCTCCTCGGCGATGAGCAAACGGTCGCGCGGTTCTACCAGGAGGCCCGTGCGTCGAGCCGCTTGAATCACCCCAACAGCGTTAGCATCATCGACTTCGGCCGGACCGACGATGGGATTCTCTACCTCGCCATGGAGTTCCTGAGCGGCAAAGACTTGGCGCTGGTGATGCACGAAGAGGGGCCGCTCGACGTGGATCGGATCTGTAAGATCCTCATCAACACACTCGATGCACTAGGCGAAGCACACGAGCTCGGCATCGTGCACCGAGATCTGAAGCCCGAGAACGTTATTCTGCGCCCGCTTCGATCGGGCGAGGACCTGGTCAAGGTCGTCGACTTCGGGCTTGCCACGATCGTCGGCAAAGAAAGCTCGATCACGAAACCCGGCCTTGTCTGCGGCACGCCCGATTACATGTCACCGGAGCAGGGACGCGGCGACAAGGTCGATGGGCGCGGCGATCTTTATGCGCTCGGCGTCGTACTTTTCGAGCTTTTGGCAGGGCACCTTCCGTATATCGACGACACGCCCACCCGCGTCGTCCTGAGGCACATCAACGACCCGATTCCCGACCCGCGCACGGCGAACCCACCACGTGAGGTGCCCGACCGGCTGGCGGAAGTCACTATGAAAGCGCTGGCCAAGGATCCCGGCGACCGCTTTCAGGTCGCTCGAGACATGCAGCAGGCGCTGCGTGGCGCCCTCGAAGATACACTGGTCCTCCGCACCTCGGTCGTCCCCTGCCCGAGCTGTGGCGCTGCCACGTCTCACGCCCAGAACTTCTGCGGCGAGTGTGGCGCACGGCTTGCCGGGCCCGAGCCAGCGCTTGGTAGCAGTCGTTCCCTTCGGCCGTCATTCTATCCGCCGCTAGGGTCGCAGCGTCTCTTCGTCGGGCGCGAGAACGAGCTTCGCCTGATCCGCGAGCATCGTCATGCGGCCACGCAAGGAGCGCATTGGGTTCACGTGTTCGGCGAACCCGGCGTGGGCAAGACCCGTTTCCTCACCGAGATCGCGGAGGTTGCCGCGGCCGAAGGTGATCTCGTCATCGGCGCCGGTGCTCATTCGACGGGTTCCCCGGTCCCCTACTCGGCGATTCGAACGATCTTGGCCGAGCTCCTCGAAGTCGATGATTCGGAGCTGGCACGGATGGCGATCCGCCGAGATGATCTGGGGTCGGCGCTGGCGGGCGCGGGGGTCGACGAGGTGATGAATCCGGCCGGTCTCCTCGGAGGCGACGGCCGATCCAGGACGGGCGCCGTGGGCGAAGCGCTGGCCTCCGCGGTTCGCAGCGCGCGCGCACGAGCATCGAGTGGACGAGTGATGTTGATCGTCGATGACCTCTCGTACTGCGATGGGCTCACCCAGCGGACCATCGTCGAGCTTTCGCGTGCCCTAGGGACAGAGCCGGTTCTTTTGGTGACTGCCGGCGATGACGATCGAGGCATCCTCGCCGATGAAGCGATTCATCTCCAAGGTCTCGACTCGGAGCAGGCCGAACAGTTCTTGGCCGGGTCGTTCCATCTTCGATTGGTATCGGGGCTCGACAAGCTCACCGAGTCGGTGGGCGGACAGGTCCTGCCACTACACTTGGAGCAACTGGAGGCGCTCGGTGCTACACCCGACGAGGGGCCGTCGCCACGAATGGCAGATGCGATTGCCCAGCGCGTCGAACGTCTCGACGTCGATGCCCAGCGTCTCCTTCAAGCCGCTGCGGTTCTCGGTCGGACCTGCGATCTCGATGCACTGCGGCGCGTCTCGGAGAGCGATGAGTTGCAGGGGCTGGACGAGCTCGCCGGAAACTCCCTCGTCCAACTCGATGGAGGCAGGGTTAGCATCGTCCATCCCTTCATCGCCGACCTCGTCGAAGCGTCGATCCCCGCCGAGGCGCGCCGTGAGCTTCACCGCCGCGCCTTCGAAGTCTTGAGCGAGCTTCGAGCACCTGAAGAGGTGCGTGCCGTGCACGCGTACAGTGGTGTCGATCCCGTGATCAGCCTCGTCGTCCTCGAGAAGGCCGGCGATGCCTCGATGAATCGTGGCGATCACCTTGGCGCCGTGTTGCAATACCGGCGCGCGCTCGAGCTCGCGCGGCGCCAAACCCTGGAGAGCGGCGATACAGTCTACGACCGGGCGATCGCCACGTTCAGCAGGAAGCTCGGAGAAGCGCTCGCTCGCTCGGGCGATGCCTCCGGTGCAGACGGAGTGCTTCGTGAGGCGCTCGACCTGACTGCCCCCAACAGCGCCGATCGAGCCAAAATGCTTCTGTCGCTGGGACGCATCGCTGCGCGTCGGGACCGGCCTCGGGATGCCATGCGGCAGTACGGCCAAGCGCTCGAGCTGGTCGCCGGTCTCGAGCCGTCGATTGAATCCCATTTGCAGGTGGCCATTGGCCGCATTCGCCGTATCGAAGGCGACCCGCAGCATGCAGCCAACGCCTATCGGCGCGCGCTCGAGCTCTTCGGCGAAATCGGCGCGACCGCGGACACCATCTCGCGTGCCCGCCTCGAGCTCGCCGATGCCCTGACGGCGGCGGGCGACCATGAAGGTGCCGCACACGAGCTCGCGAGCGTGGAGCGAGACGGACGGGTGAACGGGGGCTCGAGTCTCGTGGCGCGCGCCGTTGGCATGCTTGGCTCGATCGACGAGCTGGCCGGCCGAGCGCGCGACGCCCAGCAGCGATACGAGGAGGCCGCTACCTTGGCCGCGGAGGCGGGCGATGCGCCTGGGTATCGGCGCTGGCTTTCGGCCAGTAAAACCCTCCGGGCCAGCATCTAGCACTCTGCTATGCTCCGCCACATGCGGTGCTGCTGGTGGATCTGCGTTCTAGTCGCTGCGTCTGGCTGCGATCCGCTGGGCGAGTTCAGTACCGGGGAGGGAGAGATCTACCGGGGCGAGATTGTCGGTGTGAACGACCCGCTCAACTGTCCTGACGGGATCGACTGCTCATTCATTCGCAGAGGCTTTCCCTCCGGCGTGACTCTCAGCCTCACGTTCGATCCCGAGCGGCAGTACGAGAACCCGGGCACGATTTCGACGAGCGACGAACCCTGCGGCCCCACGTTCTCCGATACGCCGTTGCTTCCAATTCCACCGCTCGCGCACGATCAGCTTGGGCTCTACGAGTTTCCCGGTAGCGGCAGGCTTCGCAATTACATGTTCGTCGCGCGGCCAGATTCGGGACCTCTTGCCGGGCGGGACGTGATGGTGTTCCTCTCGCTCATTCGCGGCGGCAACATCGAGGTGCGCTTGGTTGCGGGCCCCGGTCTGGAAATTTGTGACCCCTCAGATTGCGGGGTAATCGATGCCGGAGCCTGCGACTACTTCGGTGTGTTTGGGCTCCACAGAGAGAAATCTTGATGCGAGTGCTTGGGATCGAGAGCTCCTGTGATGAAACGGCGGCGGCGCTCGTGACCGACTCGGGCGAAGTGCTGGCGGACGTGGTGGCGAGCCAAGTTGCAATGCACGGGCCCTATGGGGGCATCGTCCCGGAGCTCGCCTCACGCGCGCACATGCGGGCGATCATTCCTGTCATTCGTGAAGCGCTCGCCCAAGCGCCGGGCGGGCTTCAGGGGGTCGACGCGGTTGCCGTCACTCAGGGCCCTGGTTTGGTTGGCTCGCTTCTGGTTGGTGTCCAGGTCGCGAAGGCCCTGGCCTGGAGCATCGGCAAACCGCTCGTCGGCGTGAACCATCTGGATGGCCACCTTCTGGCGGTCTATTTGCACCGGCCGGGCGAACTTCAGCCCAAGCAAGGGCCTGCGATGCCCTTCGTAGGGTTGCTCGTGAGCGGAGGGCACACGGCCCTCTACCGAGTCGAAGGCCGTGGTGACATCGTGCTTCTCGCGCAGACCCGGGACGACGCCGCTGGCGAGGCCTTCGACAAGGCTGCCAAGCTCCTCGGTCTTGGTTACCCCGGCGGTCCCGTCATCGATCGCTTGGCTGCCCGGGGGAACGCCGGCGCCTATTCGTTTCCCCTTCCGATGGCGTCACGCAAAACCTTGGAGTTCAGCTTCTCGGGCCTCAAGACGGCCCTCGCGCGCCACGTCCAGCAGCAGGGTGTGCCTACGAACGAGCAGGAGCTCGCCGACCTTTGCGCCTCCTTCCAAGGCGTGATCGTCGAGAGCCTCGTTCGAAAGGCGATTCTCGCTTGCCGGCAACAGGAGCTGGGCCGGCTGGTCATCAGCGGAGGCGTTGCGGCGAATCGCGGGCTGCGTGCTCGAGCAAGGGAGGCCTGCGATGCGAATGGGGTCGAGCTTTTCGTTCCGCCGCCCGTCTCCTGCACCGACAACGCCGCGATGATCGCAATGGCTGCAGCACACCGTCTGTTGGCAGGCGAGCGAGACGACCTCTCGTTTGCTGTCTACTCGCGCGACCCTGACCGGCGCCGAGGAAAGTTTCGCCGGGATGGAACGCTCGTCGAGCGCACATAGGCAACCCATGTCTGCGGGCGCGTCCGAGTCGATCGAATCGCACTACGTCGAAGTGGCCCTTCCGGTTCCCCTTCGGAAGTTGTTCACGTACGACGTGCCAAGCCAGTTGAGGGGAACGCTGAAGGCGGGGAGCCGCGTTGCGGTGTCGTTCAGCCGCCGGAAGCTAGCCGGCTTCGTAGTGAGCGGACGTGACGACCTACCCGATGGCGTAGCGCGAGCGCTGCCCGTCGCGGGCCTCCTCGAATCGGAGCCGGTGTTCACCCCAGAGCTGTTGCGATTCCTGGACCAAGCAGCCAAGTACTACATGCACCCGCTCGGTGAGGTCTTACGCGCCGCCGCGCCGGCGTTGCCGTCGGGGGCGATGCGACGGCTACGTAAGGATGGTTTTTTGGATGCTGCGGAGAATCTCCCCGGCCAGCGTGTTGCACACCACCGAACCTGGAAAGTCACGGCGACCGGCAAGGACCCCTCGGCCATGCGCCTCGGAGCGCGGCAAAAAAAGCTCATGGTTAGATTCGCGGATCGCGATTCGATCCTTCTCGAGGAGCTGCGCGACGAGGTCAACGACCCACGTGCCGTAGTCCGTTCGCTTGCCGACAAGGGCCTCCTCGAATTCGAAGAGGTCGAAGCCATTCGCGATCCGTTCTTTCGAACTCCGGTGAAGCGCGACGAGCCGCATGAACCGACTGGAGCGCAACAAATCGCGATCGACACGGTCGTCGAAGCGCTCGCGAAGCGTAGCGGGCAGGCGTTTCTTCTCCATGGTGTGACCGGGTCTGGAAAAACCGAGGTCTATCTCCGGGCGATCGACCAAGTCCGGAGCGCTGGTCGCGGCGCAATCTTGCTCGTGCCCGAAATCGCGCTAACGCCGCAGCTCGTTGGACGATTCCGCGCGCGGTTTGGCGACGACATTGCCGTGCTTCACAGCGGGCTCACCGCACGTCAACGAGACGATGCCTGGCAAGCGCTGCGCAAGGGGAGGGTGCAGGTCGCAATTGGGGCGCGCTCGGCGTTGTTCGCCCCCGTCGCAGACCTCGGTTTGATCGTCGTCGACGAGGAGCACGACCCTTCGTTCAAGCAGGACGAGGGCTTTCGCTATCATGCTCGGGACATGGCCTTGCTTCGGGCGCGGTACGCTGGAGCGGTCTGCGTGCTCGGGAGCGCCACGCCCTCGGTCGAAACCTATCATCGCGCCAACCAGGGCCTCATCGGCTTGCTTTCACTGCCCACGCGCGCGACCGGTGCAACCATGCCCGAAGTGGAAATCGTCGATCTGCGTCGGCACCGAATCGGCCCAACCGGTCATCCCCTCATCTCGGGGCCACTTTTTGCCGCGCTCGGCCGATGTTTGGAACACGGCCATCAGGCGATCATCTTCCTCAATCGGCGGGGCTTCGCGCCAAGCCTGCGGTGCGCGTCCTGTGGCGTGGTGGCGGAGTGTCCTGCCTGCAGTGTCGCCCTGACCGAGCATCGGGGGCAGGGCGCGCTTCGCTGCCACTACTGCGATTTCCATCGGGCGGTCGCCGTTCCCTGCGTGGCGTGTGGGAGCGCCGAGTACAAACGACTCGGAGTCGGCACCGAGCAATTGCAGAAAGCCGTCGAGGAGAGTTTTCCAAAGGCCTGCGTCGCGCGGCTCGATCGCGATACCGCGTCGGGGGATGGAGTCGAGCGGGTCCTCGATCGGCTGCGGAGCGCCGAAGTCGACGTGCTCGTGGGCACGCAGATGGTTACCAAGGGACACGACATCGCCGGCGTGACCCTGGTCGGTGTCGCGCTCGCCGATCAAAGCCTCGCCTTCCCGGATTTCCGAGCCTCCGAACGCACCTTCCAGCTGCTCGCACAAGTGGCCGGTCGCGCGGGCCGTGCCGACAGTCCTGGAGAGGTAGTCCTTCAGACTTACCAGCCCGATCACCCGGCCGTGCGACTCGCCGCGCAGCATGACTACGAGAGCTTCTACGTCGAAGAGATCCGCGAACGCCAAGAGGTTGGCTACCCACCCTTCGCACGCCTAGTGAGCGTGCGCGTCCACGCTGGCGCCGAAGACGACGCGAGGGGCGCGACGCACGTACTCGCCGATACGGCCCGCCAACACCAGTCGGTCAAAGACGGCGCCGTCCAAGTCCTAGGCCCGGCCCCCGCACCCCTCGTCCGGCTCCGAGGCCGCTACCACTATCGCCTCCTCCTGAAGTCCCCCGACAGAAAGCTCCTCCGTAACGTAACCGCCCACCTAGCCGCCCGAATCGAAGCAGGCCTCTCCCCCGCCCAAGCCACCCTAGACATCGACCCTGTCTAGGGGACACGCTCCACACCCCCAAACCCCCGAAACCACACACATTCTGCGGCAAAGATCGCAGTGACGCGCTAGCAAGCTTTCTCACCGTCGCTGCGACCCCTGCCTGAGAATCGCAGCGTCTTCCGCCGCGAGAAATCCAAAGGTTAGCGCGGGGCCTATCGTGCCTCCGGCTCCTGGGTAGCTGCGTCCCATCACCGACGACGACGAGTTGCCCGCCGCGTAGAGTCCGGGAATCACCTGACCGTCCGCTCGGAGCACGCGACTGCGCGAATCCGTCACGAGACCACCCTTCGTCCCGAGGTCACCCGGGTAGATTTGCACGGCGTAGAACGGAGGCGTTTCGACCGGACCGAGTGAGCAGTTGGGCTTGACGCTCGGATCGCCGTAGTAGCGGTCCTGCGCGCTCCAACCTCGGTTGTAGTCCGGGTCTTCACCCTTGACGGCATGCTCGTTGAAACGCGCGATCGTCGACTCCACGGATGCCGCTGGAATCTCGAGTTGCTGGCAAAGCGCGTCGAGGGTCGCGGCTTTGTAGAGGAACTTGCCGTCCCGGTAGCGACGCGGGAGCTGCTTGTCCGGCATCACCTTACCGGGCGCAACCGGCCCGGCGATCGACGACTTCCGGTACGTCGCATCGAAAACGTGAAACCAGCGAGGGTCGGTCGCCCCCGTTTTAGCAACATCGTCGTACATGCCGTTGACGACATCGATGTAAGGGGCCGCTTCATTGGTGAATCGCTTCCCCGCTTGGTTGACGAACAGCCCATGCGGCAGACTCTTCTCGACGACCAGCACCCAGGAAAAAGGCGACTTTGGAACCATCGAGACCGGCGTCCACCAGGCTTCGTCCATCAGGTCGAGTGCACCGCCGGCATCGCGTCCCATGCGAATCGCGTCTCCGGTGTTCGACGGAGTTCCCGCGGTCCACTCGGTCGTGATCGGTTGCCGCTGATACTGCTTCCGCATCTCGAGGTTACGCGAAAAGCCGCCCGCGGCGAGGACGATGCCGTGATTCGCCTTCACGCGAATCGTAGTGCCCTCCCTGCGGACCACCGCCCCGACGACCTTGCCGTCCTCAAAAACGAGCTCTTCAACGCTGGTGTTGAGCCAAGCTGGGACGTTGCGCTCTTTGAGCGAAAGCAGAAGGCGACCCATCAAGGAGTTGCCGGCGCAGAGCTTCGTATCGCGCCCCCAGCGCTTCCGATTGAAGTAGCGCAGCATGTACAAGAACATTTGCCAGGCCATGAACATCATGGTCTTCAATCCCACACCGATCGCAGCCTGAGCCTCCTTCGCGGTGATGCCAAACTTGCCGAGAATCTGCGACTGCGGGTGAGGCCTGCGCAGTCGAATCAAGTCTTCGCGCAGCCGCGCGCCATCGAAAGGAATCGGATCCATCGAGCGACCGCCGGGCAGCCCGCCCGGTGCCTCGGGATAGTAGTCGGTGTACTTCGCGAGTGGGACGTAGCGCACGTGCGTCCTTTCGTGCAGGTACGCGAGCACGCGCTTGCTTTCGCGGATGTAGAGCCAGAGGCGTTCGTCTGGCACCTCGCCCTTGGTGATGTGCTTCAGATACTCGAAGCCTTTTTCGTCCGAATCCGCGATTCCTTCACGCGCCATGCCTGGATTGTTGGCGACCCAGCAGACCCCGCCCGACATCGCCGAGTTTCCACCGTAGACGTCGCTCTTCTCGACCAGGAGCACGTCCAATCCGAGATCGTGCGCGCGTACCGCGGCGCCCATGCCAGCGGCTCCGCTTCCCATCACGAGCAAATCGACTGTACGGTCCCACTCCGCCATTGCGGCGCTCCTTCT
>CBESWY010000026.1:0-19048 GCA_965533395.1 uncultured Myxococcales bacterium | reverse complement strand
GCCTCACTCCTTCTCGGCCGGCTGCACGGCGTAGTCTGCCAGCGCTCTCACGATGTCATCGGCGAGTTGTCTCGCCGCTGCCTGCTTCCCAGCAACCCCATTCGCGAGAAAACTAAACGCCACCGAGTGGCCGGGCTCTCCGAGCACGTAGCCCGACAGCGCAATCACATCCCTCAGCGTCCCCGTTTTCGCACGAACCATTCGCGGACGCGGCAGGTCTTCCAAGCGCGACTTGAGCGTTCCGTCAGCTCCAGCCACTGCAAGCAGCGCAACATACTCGGCTCGAATCGCAGGGTTCCGATACGCCGCGACCAAGGTCTGGGTCAGGTGCTGCGGGGCAACCTGGTTTCCGTCGAAGAGACCCGAGCCGTTGACCATCACCAGGCCGTCGGTATCGACGCCCATCTCGCTGAGCTCTTCGAGGACCACCGCAACGCCACGCGCTGAGGTCCCCGGCGTCTCGGCCTGGGCGCCCATGACCTTCAGAATCATCTCTGCCGTGAAGTTGTCACTCCACTTGCCCACCGAATAGAGCATCTTGCTGAGCGGCGGCGACAGGACCTGGGCAAGGAGCGCCTGCGGCTCGGGGGCGGACGCAAACTCAATGGCCATGTCCCCGCCGACGCCGGCTCTCTTCAGCGCGCGGGAGAAGAGGTGCGCGGCGTACGCGCGCGGGTCGGGAACGCGGCGGCGGAAGTACATGGTCCGGGCTCGTATTGGAATCGCCCCGTCGACCCGGACGGCGAGGTGCCCGTCGTCGGTGAGCTTGTGCTCGATGCGCGGCGTCGGCGCACCGCTCGCGCGGGTCACGGTCCGATTGTCGATCTGCACGTAGTCGTCGGCGAGCACCCGCACGATCGCCGGGCCATCGACCTCAGGCCCCGGACCGATGTGGACGAGATAGCTGTTTCGGTTCACCGAGAACGCCGAGATGGCCGCACGAAAAGACGACGCTTCCTTCGGTTGCTGGTCGAACGCCGGCGGCAGGATCTGGTCGTCGAAGTAGCTCTCGTCGACGACCAGGCGGTCGACCGTAGTCACGCCTGCCAAGCGCAGGTTCTCCGCCAGCACAGCCAGCATCGCGTACCCCAGGCTTGGGTCGCCAGACGGGCGGATGACCAGGCGAGCAACTCGCCCCCCGACGACGTCCCCCTCGACCCGAGTCGCGGTCTGAAAGTCGGGCTCGAGGCGGCTCAGAGCAGCAGCAGCGGTCAGAAGCTTCTGGTTCGACGCCGGATTCCGAGGGCGTTCGGCTCGATTGCGGTAGAGTTCCTCTCCATCGTGCAGCCGAACGACATGAATCCCGAGTCCATCGCCGAGCGCGGCCTGCCGAACGAGCGTGGCAAGCGTTTGCGCAACGGGCTCCGGGCCCTTGGCGCGCGCGCCAGGGCTCACGACCAGCAGGCCGAAGATCGCAAGACTAAGGAGCGCTCGGTGCGCCATCGGCCCCACCCTAGCAGCGCCCTCGCCCTGCTCCTAGTGATCGGCCTTGGCTGCGGTCGCCCCGCCGAGCGCGACCCGGACTCCCTGGTCGTCATGCTCCCTCGGGACGCCGAGCAACTCGACCCGCGTTTCGTCGGCGACCCGTACGGCCTTCGCGTCTCGCGACTGCTTTTCGGCTCGCTGCTCACCATCGACCCGCGAACCCTGGAAGTCATCCCCGATCTCGCCGAGTCGGTGGAGGCCCTGAGCCCGACGCAATTCCGAGTGCGTCTCCGCAAAGGCTTGCGCTTCAGCGACGGCACGCCGCTCGACGCGCGGGACGTGGTCGCCACCTTCGAAGGAGTCGTCGACCCGAAGCTCAAGAGCCGCTACGCCCAGAACTACCGACGGATCGCCGAGATGCAGGTCCCCGACCCGCGGACCATCCTGTTCATCCTCCGCGAGCCGCACGCCACGTTTCTCACCGACCTCGAGCTCCCCATTGTCCGGCGCCAAGACGCCTTCCGGCGAATCGCAACTCCGGAAGAACCTTTGCCCATCGGAGCCGGCCCTTACCGCCTGGTCAGGCGCGAGCCCGGGGTGCTGGAGCTTCGCGCCAACCCGCACTGGCACCGCGGGGCGCCGATCTACCCAAACGTGCGAATGGTCGTGATCCGCGACGACAACACGCGCGCGCTGCGCATGCTGGCCGGGCAGGGCGACCTGGCCGTCGCCTCGATTCCGCCCCTGCTGCTCCCGCTGTTCGAGGACGACAGCGCTTTCGAGACGCGGAGCGCCCCTGGTATCTCGACGCTCTATCTGGGCTTTCAAACCGGCTCGCCCAAGCTTGCAGACGTCCGTGTGAGACGCGCCATCGGCTACGCGATCGATCGCGAGCTCCTGGTCGAGGCCAAGTACCAAGGTCTTGCGCGCATCACCGACAGTTGGATTCCCCACGGCCACTGGGCGGAGCTTGCCGGCGAGCCACCGCGCCCGTTCGCTCCCGCCGTCGCAGCAACGCTCTTGGACGAAGCCGGGTTTCCCGATCCGGTGGGTCCCGAGCCACGCATGCGACTCGTCCTGAGAACCACCTCTGAGCGCTTTCGCCAATCGGTAGCCCGCGCGATTGCAGCGATGTTGCAGGAGGTCGGGGTCGAGGTCGACGTTCGGCCCTCCGAAGCCGCGACGCTCATCTCCGACCTGAACCGCGGCCGCTTCGAGATGACGCTGCTGCAGGTGCCCGAGGTGATCGAGCCCCACGTCCTGAGCTGGTTCTTCGACTCATCGCGAATCCCGGGCCCGCAAAGCGAAGGCGCCAACCGGTGGCGCTACCGCAACGCCGAGCTCGACGGCCTCTTCGAGCTCGGCCGAACGACGATCGATCGGTCCGAGCGACGCGCGGCTTACGAACGCGTTCAACGGATCCTGTCCCGTGACGTTCCCGTCTTGCCGCTTTGGCAACCCGATACCGTCGCGGTCGTCCGGCGAGGTTCGCGCTTCGATGTCCCCCGAGACGGTCGCTTCGGTACGCTGGCGTTCTGAACGCGCAGTGGTACCGTGCAGGGTGATCCTCAGGGACCCTGTCCATGGTTTAATCGCGTTCGAAGGCATGGCGGAGCGGGTCATTCGTTCTCTGCTCGACACGCGCGAGGTTCAGCGACTTCGCCGCGTCCGGCAGCTCGGGCTCGCCTCGCTCGTGTTTCCCGGCGCAGAGCACACTCGCTTTTCACACGCCGTGGGCACGGCTCATGTCATGCAGGCGCTCCTCCACCGAATCGACGCGTGCAGCGACGAGCTTCCCCCCGACCAACGGCTCGACGACGAGGCGAGGGCGGAAGCCCTTGCTGCAGCGCTTCTGCACGACCTGGGCCACGGGCCGTTTTCGCATCTCTTCGAAGAGGTGCTGCCCCATGCCAAGCATCACGAGCTTTGGACCCAGGAAATCCTGCTCGACCCGTCGACCGAAGTGCACCAGACCTTGGAGTCGATCTCCGCAGGCATGTCCCAGAGGGTCGCCGGCCTGCTGAGCGGCGACTACCGGCTCAGCTACCTCAGCCAAAGCGTGAGCGGGACACTGGACGTCGACCGCGCCGACTATCTTCTACGCGACAGTCACATGACGGGCGTGCGCTACGGCCTCTACGACCTCGACTGGTTGCTCCAAGCGCTGGCCTTTGCCTGTGTCGACGGCCGCTGGGTCCTCGCCATTCAGGGCCGCAAGGGCTTGCCGCCCGCAGAGAGCTTCTTCCTCGGGCGGCACTTCATGTACCAGCAGGTCTATCATCACAAGGCCACGCGCGCAGCGGACGCATTGGTGCGCGCGATCTTCATGCGGCTGAGCGAGCTGATCGCCAGCGGCGCACCTCCCGATCCGCTGCTGCCCGCGTTTCACGCTGCAGCGCTCGGTGAATCGCTGTCTCTCCAAGAGTACCTTCGCCTGGACGACGCCGAGCTGCTGACCTGCCTGAGCGCATGGGAGCACGGCGCCGATCCAACCCTCGCCGAGCTCAGCAAGCGGCTCCGCTCCCGCAAGCTCCCGAAAACGGTGCCGCTCCCCGAGGGTCGTCGCGAACGATGGCAGGAGGCGAAAGCGCGCGCAGAGCAAATTGTAGCGGACGGGGGGCTCCGCCCGGACCTCACGGTCTGGCTCGACATCGCCGACGACGTACCCTACCAAGAGCCGACCGACGGCAGCACCGATGGCATGTGGGTGACGCTCCGCCATCAGCCGCTTCAGCGCCTCGGGGACGCCTCGTTCATCCTCGGTCAGCTCCGGAACAAGCACATCGAGCATCCGCGCCTCATCTTCCCCGCCGAATTCCGGGACGAAGTGCTCGCGGCCATCCGCGACGTCCTCGCGTGAGCCGCCAAGCGCACACGCGCGATTTGCGGTATGGTCTGAGGTCACGGAACCGGTTGGGGGATGGCCAGGATTCTCATCGTCGATGATCAGGAAAACGCGCGCAGCATGCTCTCCGAGATGCTGCAGGCGGAGGAGTACGACGTCCACGAGGCGCCGAACGGGGAGGCTGCCTGCGCCATGGTCGCCGACAACGATTACGACCTCGTCATCACCGATCTCCGAATGGGAGAAGTGGGCGGCCTCGAGGTCTTACGACGCACGCGGGAAGCGTCTCCGCTCACGCACGTGATCGTCATGACCGCCTTCGGCACGATTGAAGATGCGGTCGAAGCGATGCGATTTGGAGCACACGACTTCGTTCAAAAACCGTTCGTAGTAGAAGAACTCCTGACCAAGGTCGCGCGAGCGGCGCGGGCGCGCACGCTTGCAGCCGCCGATAGGGCCGTCGCTTCGGACTTCCGAGAGCGGTACAACTTCGGCAACATCATCGGACAGTCTGCAGAGATTCGTGACATTCTGGGTCGCATCGTTCGCATCGCACCGACCGACGCCACCGTACTCATCACCGGCGAGAGCGGCACAGGCAAGGAGCTGGTCGCGCGGGCCATTCACGCCAACTCCTTGCGCGGCGAGCGGCCGTTCGTGTCGATCAACTGCGCGGCCTTGACCGAAACGCTTCTCGAAAGCGAGCTCTTTGGTCACGTTCGCGGAGCGTTCACCGGCGCGGTACAGACACGCAAAGGGCTATTCGAGGAAGCCAACGGCGGTACGTTCTTCTTCGATGAAATTGCCGAGACGCCACCTTCGCTTCAGGCGAAGTTGCTTCGAGCGATTCAGGAAGGGGAGATTCGACGACTCGGCGACAACAGCTCGATCAACGTCGATGCACGCATCATCGCGGCCACAAACCAGGACTTGAGAAGCCAAATCGAAGAGAAGCGCTTCCGTGAGGACCTGTACTACCGCCTCAACGTTGCGCGCTTCGAGCTTCCTCCACTTCGGGAGCGCAAAGTAGACATTCCGCCCATCGTCGACACCTTCCTCGAGAAGTACGGAAAGAAGATGGGAAGGCAAGCAAAGCTCGGCCCAGGCGTCATGGACCATCTGCTCGGCTACGACTTCCCGGGGAACATTCGTGAGCTCGAAAACCTGATCGAGCAGGGCGTTGCGCTCGCACAAGATGGCCAGGTTCATCTCTCGGACATACTTCCCAACGCGAGTGGCAACGGGAAAGGTCGAACTCCTAATCCCGCACGCCAGTCCCTCGCCGATATCGTCCAGGACGTCGAGCGCGACGCAATCGTTCGGGCGCTTCGCCACGTCGATGGCAACAAAGAGCGCGCGGCCGAGCTTCTAGGGCTCAGCCCGACGACGCTTTGGCGCAAGATGAAGCGACTGCAGCTCGATTGGCCTTGAGGAGGCTACCGGGAGTCTTCTTCGCGCGCGGCTTCGAGCCGCTCTGCGCGTTCGTGGGCGTCCCCCGCAATGCCCCCCAGTCTGTCGGAGACCGACTTCGGAACCTGGCTCGTCCCCGCGTCCTGTTCGGGAGGCTTGGTCGCCTCGTTCACCTGTTCACCGATCTTCTTGCTGATTCGCTCGGTCGCCGCGCCCACCTCGCGACCAAGCTCCTGGGCTTCTTCGGTGCCGGCCACTCGCATGAGGTGCTCGAAGGGCGTGCGCTCCCCGAGCCTGACGAAGAAAAGCACGTAGGCCAGGAACGCCACAACTGCGCCCGTCCAAACCAGCCTAATCGTCCGTCGGATCATTCCTCTTCTCGACGGATACCATAGCTGCGCATTTTCTTGTGAAGGTTGGTGCGCTCCACCCCCAAAATTGTCGCTGCGCGCGAAATGTTCCAGCCCACCTGATCGAGCGTTTTCAGGATGTAGTCCTTCTCCGCGCGGCTTCGATACTCCCTCAAGGTCAGCCGTTCGCCACTCTCGTCGAGCGTGGAAGGCATGTCCGAAGGCGGGGAGGACGTGCGCCGGGCGTCGCTCAGGACCCCTTCCTTCGGCAGATCGTCGAGCGTGATGCGGTCTCCGCTCAAAATCACCATCCGCTCTACGACGTTGCGAAGCTCTCGAACGTTCCCGGGCCACGAGCGCTCGCTCAAGGCCTCTAGCACCCCCTCGTCGATCGGCTTCTCTCGAAGCCCGTTTTCAATCGAGAATTCACGAAGAAAGCCTTTGGCCAAAAGAGGAATGTCCGTGCTCCGGTCCCGCAGCGGCGGGCTGACGATCGGGACGACGTTGAGGCGAAAGAAGAGGTCTTCCCGAAAACGGCCGTCGCGGACCTCGAGCTCGAGGTCTTTGTTGGTAGCGGCCAGGACGCGAACGTCGACCGCAATGGATTTTTCACCGCCGACGCGCGAGATCTCCCCGCTCTGGAGCGCACGCAGCACCTTGGCCTGTGCGCTGGCGCTCATGTCGCCGATCTCGTCGAGGAAAAGGGTGCCCCAGTTGGCGAGCTCGAACATGCCCTTCTTGCGGCCTTGCGCACCGGTGAACGCCCCACGCTCGTAGCCGAAGAGCTCGCTTTCGATGAGCTCCGCCGGAATCGCCGCACAGTTCACTTTGATGAACGGCTTGTCCGCGCGCGGACTCAGCCGATGGATGGCGCGAGCGATCAGCTCCTTGCCCGTGCCGCTTTCTCCCGAGATCAGAACGCGACCATTCGTCGGCGCCACCTTCTCCAGCTGGGCGAAGAGCGCGCGAATGGAATCGCTCTCGCCGATCATCTCGTAGCGATGCTCGACGTCGGCCCTGAGCTGCTCGACTTCGCGCTGCAGCTGCCAGGTCTTCAACGCGTTGCGCACGGTGACCAAGACACGGTCGCGGTCGAGTGGCTTCTCGAAGAAATCCGTCGCGCCGAGCTGTACCGCCTGCACCGCCTCGGCGAGCGAAGCGTGCCCCGACACCATCAGGACGGGCAGCTTTCGCGTTTCCGGTTCGTTGCGAATTTTTTGAAGTGCTTCGATGCCGCTCATTTTAGGGAGACGAACGTCGAGGATCACCAGATCGACGTCCCCCGTTTGGACGATATCCAGGCACTGCTCGGCCGATGACGCCTCGAGCGTGTTGAACCCGGAACCTTCGAGCACCATCCGAAGCGTCCGTCGGATGTTCTTTTCATCGTCGACGACGAGGATGGTGGCAACCATGGAGCATCGGTTTATATCACGATGGACGATGGCCGACCCAAAGAGTGATAAGATGTTCGTCGCCGAGCGCTTCCAATCCGCACTCGAAGCGGCCAATCCGGCCACCGGAGGCGTGCCGCTCGCAGATCTTCTTGCAGAGGTGATGCCGCTGCTGCCGCTCTTGATCGAGCTCCCGCGCGAGAAGCGAGCCGAAGGCAATTTCGAGTCCTTCGAATTCCGGGAATGCTTCACCGTGCTCACACTGGTCGGCCGGCGCCTTGCCCTGCTCGACCTCACGCCGACCACCGCAATTCGAGTCACGCGCCTCGCGTTAGAGTCCGTCGGCGCGTCGAACGACAGGCAGGTTGAGCGATTTGCGCAGCACGCGGTTGCCGCGGCGGTCGAAGGGTTCGTGCTTGGACGAGAGGAGCGCGTCTCTCAGGTCGCGATGGAACGCGCCGCGAGCGGCCTCAAACCCCTGCGTATCGATGGCTCGATCTTTGCGTTGGTCATCTCCGGGGCACACGAGCCTGCGGTCTTGAGCGACACGGTCGACGCGCTTGGCCGGGCCATGCTCGAGGCCGACGTCGAACTGGCGATCGTCGACCTCACACAGCTTGGAGAACCGAACCCGGAGCGAGCCATCGCGGTCTTCGCCGCCGACGAGATCGCCAAAATGCTCGGCGGCCAGTGCGTCTTCACGGGAGTTGACGAGCGCTGGAGGGCGGCCGCGACCGAGGCTCGCATTCCCATGGACACGATGCAGATCGCGGCCAACCTGGCCGAAGCGCTCGAAGCCGCCCGGAATTCGGCCGATCGGGACGCCAAAGAACGAATGCCGGGCTGGCGAACGCGTCTCCGCGGGCTGTTCAGCTGAGGGGGCGCCGGCGGGGCGATCGCTTGGGTGCAAGTGGATGACAATCCACGACTTCTCGGTGATCCCCTCGAAGCACAAATGCAGCCGACCTTCATTGACCCAGCCGCTCGCGCTGCGGTATAAGCTCCGGGAGCACTCGAGGGGCAATTTCGCGTCAGATGGTGGTCACTTAGAGGGGAAATGCGATGCGCGGGATAGTTGCGCTCTTCGTTGCGGCGGCGTGCATTTGGGTCGGGGGCTCCATTGCGGCGGCGCAGGCCGGGGGCCCCGAGCTGCCCGAAACGGGCGCGGAGGCTTCCGGTCCGACGGGAGAGGCCGTGCCCAGCGCGCCCAGTAAGCCAATTGACGCTGGGACGTACGCGGTCCGGCTTCGGGATCTGGAGCAACGGATCAACGAGCTGAAAGAGCAAATCTTCCGTTCGAAGGCCCGGCTCTCCTTGCTCGCCGAAACTGTGCTCGAGGGCGTCGTGGGCGGAGGCCAAGCCGCCATCGTCCACGAGAACCGCATGTCACAGTCCTACAAGCTCGTCAGGGTGGTCTACGCCCTCGACGGCGCGCCGATCTTCACCAAGGCCGACGAAGGGGGCACGCTCGGCGACCAAAAAGAGTTCGAAGTCTACAACGGAAGCATCGTTCCCGGCGAGCACACGCTCACCGTCAACCTCGAGTATCGCGGACACGGTTTCGGTGTTTTTGCGTACCTCAAAGGGTATCGCTTCAAGGTGCGCTCGACCTACACCTTCGCGGTGCCCGAAGGACGCGTCTCGACGGTCCACGTCGTGGGCTACGAGAAGGGTGGTCCGGCGACTCCGCTCGAAGAGCGGCCGGCGGTCCGATACATCGAACGAGTCGAGCGTCCCGTTCGACCCGACGAAATGGTTGAGGGCGAGCGCTAATGCGACCTGGCGGCGCGAGCGTATCGCCGCCCTCACCGACACTGGGCAGGGGGCGAGCGCAAAGGATTTGGCTGGGTTTCTTCCTGGCCGTTGGGGTCCTTGCGTCCGTCGCTTCGCAGGCCACGGCCCAGGATCTGGCCGCGGCGAACCGCAGTCTATCTGACCTCGAAGCGGACGCGCAGCGCGTGATGGCCGATCCGGTCCGGCCCTTAGACCTCAAGAGCGAGACCTTCGTCGAAGAACGCCTCACGGACGGAGAGCTCTACCTGCGGCTCGAGGATTACCTTCGCGCGGCCATTCTCCTGACTGACATCGTCGAGCACTACCCGAGCCATCGCGCCTACCCCGAGGCACTCTTTCTTCTCGGGGAGTCGCTGTTCTTTGCCGACGACTACCTGGGCGCGCGTCGGCGCTACGCCCAGGTGATCGACCGTGGCGCGGAGCCGACGTTTTCCCCGTACCTGCAGCGCTCGCTCAGCCGTCTCATTCAGATCGCCATCCACACGCGCGATTTCCGTGACGTCGACGGCTACTTCTCGCGTCTCGACGCCATTCCATCCTCCACGCTGACGATCACGACCGCGTACTTCCGCGCGAAGTATTTGTACAACCGTGCCGTGCCCGTCGACGACGTGCTCAGCGCCCCAGTCAGCGCCGAGATTCGCGGGGTCGATCGGGGCCGCCTCGAGCAGGCCCGCAAAGGCTTCCTCGCCATCCCGAGCGGCACCGAATTCTCGCTTCGCGCCAAGTATTTCGTCGGGACCATTCACACCCTTCGCGGCGAGTACCTCGACGCCATTGCAGCGTTCCGCGGCATCCTGGGGCACGAGCCTGCCAACGAGGAAGAACGGGGAATCCTCGAGCTGACCTATCTTGCGCTTGGACGCCTGTACTACGAAACCGAGCAGTTGGAGCAGGCGGTCGAGGCGTACCGCGCCGTCGACCAAACCTCGGCTCAGTTCGACCAGGCGCTATTCGAGCTCGCCTGGACCTACATTCGCATGGGCGATGCGGTCCAAGCGGAGCGCGCCCTCGAGGTGCTCTCCGTTGCCGCGCCCGACAGCCCTCTCAATGCGGATGGAAAAGTGCTGCGAGGCGACCTGCTCGCGAGAAACGGCCGCTACGACGAAGCCGAGGGCGTGTTCGACGAGGTGCGGGCCACGTTCGGTCCCATTCGGGACGAGCTCTCGGCCAAGCGCAGTCAACACCCCGATCTTCACGCGTATTTCCGTGAGGTCGTCCGAGAAAACCTAGATGACTTCGAGATTGACGATTTCCTCCCGGAGTTGGCTAGGCGCTGGATCGAGCTCGAAGGCGACTACGAGCGCGCGCTCGAAGTGCTCGCGGACCTCAGCGAGGCCAAGCAGCTCGTCCAAGAAACCAACGAGCTGGCCGAACGGATCACCGCCGCTCTGAGCGCGCCGAATCGCATCGGCGTCTTTTCGGACCTCCGCCGTCAGCGCGAAAGGACGACCGGCCTTCGAAACCGGGCGGCGCGCACCCGCGTCAGCCTGATCGAAGCCGAAAGCCAAGCGCGGGGCGCTCGCGCGGGTCAAGTAGCGCCGGTGCGCTCGCGACGTCGCGACGCTCAGGCCGAAGTGATGAAGATGCCGGTCGACACCGAGGACTTCGTCGACCGGGACATGGAACGGCTCGGAGAGTTCAGGGCCGCCGAACGAGACCTGCAGGGACTCCGAATCGAAATCCTCGGTCTCGAAGCGCGCATCGTGGCATCGAGGGCAGGGCTGCAATCCGTCGACCCGCAGAAGGCCGATCCGCAGGCCCTGGCCGCACAGCTCATCGAACACGAAGGGGAAATCAAAGACTACGAAGAGCAGCTCATTTGGATTCGGCGCCGCCTCGAAGTGGGCCGCCTCCACGTGGGCGTAGGCGACAAGCGATACCAGGCCGACGACGTAGAGCGGGACGAGTTCATCGACCTGGTTGGACGCGAGCGCCAGCTCGCAGGCTCCGGCGGCCCTCAATTCGACGAAGCCTTCTCGCGCGTGGCGGCCCTCGAGCGCCGCCTCGATCAGCGCGACGCCGAGCTTGCGGCGGTAGTCCAGCGCCGCGTCTCCCAGATGTTGGCGACGGTCGACGACGAGACCGCAAAGCTCCGGCGCTATCGCGCCTCGCTCGGCTCGCTCGAAGGCGAGACCGAAGACGTGGTCGGCGCGATCACCTATCTCAATTTCAACCGTGTCCACGATCGCTTCTACGACCTGGTTCTGCGCGCCGACGTCGGCAAAATCGACGTCTCCTGGGCGCGACGCGAGGACCACAGGGTCCGTATCGACACCTTGACCCGCGAACGCGCGCGCGAGCTTCAAGCGCTCGACGACGAGTTCAGGGACGTCATGGATGAGAATCAGGGCAGCGAGGACGAGCCATGAGGAGGCGTCACCCGCTCGCATCACGCCTTGGGATCGCAGCGCTGGCCGCGGCATGCTGGCATCCGGGTCCCGCTCTTTCGCAGGAGTCTGTCGCGGACCCGGAACCAGAGGAGGCCGCGCCTTGGGAAGGAGCCGCCGACGTCAGCCTGCCACCATTCCTACAGGACACCGGTAAACGCATCGTCGACCAGCGCCCGCCTCCGACCGAGCAACAGCTCGAGGCCTTGAAACAGCTCGAAGAAGAGGTCGAGCGATTTGGCCAAACGGGGGAAGCGTTTCGTTCCACCGTCACTTCGCTCGTGCGCCGCGAATACCTCCAGCAGCGGCGGGAGCGCGACCGTTGGTATGGCGAGCAGCTCGAGGCCGAGGAACTCGAGTTCAACGAGGCACGTGAAAGCTCGATCCGCGTGTTCGAGGAGTTCCTCCGCCGCTATCCGGGCCATCCCAAGTACACGCCGGACGCGATGTTTCGTTTGGGCGAGCTCTACTTCGAACGGAGCGCGGTCGAGTTCCAGAATCTCTACGACCAAGCGCAGGCGGCCCGCGAGGCCGGCGATTTGACCGCCGAAGACCAGCTTCCGAGCTCGCCGGACTTCACGCCAACGGTGCTCCTCTACAAGTCCTTGGCCCGGCGCTTCCCCGCCTATGAACGCTCCGACGGCGTGTACTACTTGATCGGCTACACCCTCAACGAGATGGGACGCCCCGAAGAAGCGCTGGCCGCCTGGCTCGCGCTCGTCTGCGCCAACAACTACGACTACGACCCCGATTGGCGCTTGCCGCCCGCCGATGCATCGCTGGCCGCGCAAGCGAAATACCCCGCGTTGACGCTCGACGGCCGCCCGCTCGGTGCCACGGTCGGCGGCGTCTTCGTCAACGCCTATGCGCGCTGTGAGCCCATCTCAGAGCAGGCCCGCTTCGTCAGCGAAACCTGGTTCCGAATCGGCGAGTACCACTTCGATGATTTCGGCGGCGACCACGCCCTGGACCTTTCGATCGCCGCGTACGGACGGATTCTAGAGAACAGCGAAGACCGAAACTACAACCTCGCGCTCTACAAAGTCGCGTGGGCCTACTATCGCGCGAGCCGCTACCCCGAGGCGATCCAGAACTTCGGCAAGCTCGTCCAATGGTCGGACGATACGCGCAAGGAGACGGGCAAGGCTGGCTCCGAGCTTCGGCCGGAGGCAATCGAATACCTCGGTATCGCCTTCGCCTATGACGATTGGAACGAGAACCAGGTTGCCGATCCGGTGGAGGGTAGGCCGACTGGGATCGAGCGCATCCAGGACGCCTCGCTCCTCCCGCAGCAGAGGCCTTGGACGCCCGAGGTCTACTTCCAGCTCGGTCAGGTTTACTTCGACGAAGCGAAGTACCCGCAAGCCATCGCAGCGTGGCGGATGGCGATCTCGAAGTGGCCGAACCACTACCGCACACCGGAAATTCTGAACGAGATCGCGAACGCTCACCAGATGCACAACGAGTTCGAGAACGCCATCGTCGCGCGTTCGGAGCTCACGCAATACGTTCAGGGCAGCCCATGGTGGAACGCCAACATGGACCGCCCTTCGGAGCAGCGGGCAGCCGAGCAGCTCGCCGAGAACGCGCTCATCGTCACTGCGATTCACCATCACCAGGCCGCGCAGCGACTTCGTCAGCGTTGTGTTCAAGAACGCAACGTGAAGCTGTGCAGCGATTCGCAGTCCGAGTATGGCTTGGCGG
Organism: uncultured Myxococcales bacterium; assembly: GCA_965533395.1. Lineage (GTDB taxonomy): Bacteria > Myxococcota_A > Polyangia > Polyangiales > Houyiibacteriaceae > SG8-38. The sequence continues at coordinate 5,736 of CBESWY010000026.1, read as the reverse complement.
CCAGCGCGTATCGGAGCTACCTCGAGCGCTACCCGAACAACCCTCAGGGCTACGAGCTTCACTACAATCTCGCCGACGCCCTCTACTGGTCGAAGAGCTACGAGCAGGCTGCGACCGAATACGCCGAGGTGCGCGATTCGAACGTGGACGACAGCTACTTGGCCGAATCCGCGCGGCGCGTGGTCGAATCGTTGAAGCGAATCGCCGATCGTGATGTCGAAGAGGGGCGTTTGGTCATTCGCAGCGAAGCGCCGCCAACGGCCGGCGAGCCGCCTGCAGTGCAGCCCAACGCAATGCCCGAAACGGTGCAGCGGCTGGCGCGCGCCAGGGAAATCTACCTGAGCCGGGTGAGCCCCCAACGCGATACCGAGGGCGTGCGCACCGCCTACGATTACAACAACGCGCTGCTCCTCTACTGGTACGGCTACTGGCCCCAAGCCGAGAGCCGCTTCACGCGGATCTACGAAGAACGCTGCTCCGGCGCGGAGGCCGATGCGACCGGCCAAATCGCTTGGGAGAATCTACGCGCCATGGCGATGGCCAAGGAGGACAGCGACGAGATTCGCCGCCTCGCGACCGACATCCAAGAGCGCGGCTGCACGTTCACGGCGGGCGCCACGAAAATCGACTGCAGCAAGCCCTCCAACCGTGACAAGCCAATCTGCCGCGCGGGCGCAGACCTCAACGCACTCGTCTATCAGGACGCGCTCGACGTCTACAAGCGGGCTGGCCAAGCGACTGGCAGCGAAAGCGTTCTTCTGTACGAGCAATCGGCCACGATGTTGCTCGCCGCGGTCAACAGCAATCCGAACGACAAGCAAGCGCCTCTCGCGCTCGAATACGCAGCGCTTGCCCTAGAGGCTACCAACCGCTTCGACTCCGCGGCCCAGCTCTACCAGCGCATCATCGACGAGGTCGGCCCTCGGGAAGCGACCGACGCCGAAGAGCAGCAAAGCCTCGATGCGATTCTGGCAAACGCGCACTTCAAGCTCGCGTACACGGCGAGCCGTAACTTCGACTTCGACCGCGCGGTCGACAACTACCGTGTGCTGGCGGACTCGCAGCGTTTCGCCAAGTCGGCCGACCCAGAGGTGCAGAGCAAGCGCGCCGACGGTCTCGTCAACTCGGCGATTCTGCTCGAGCGGCTTCAGCGGTATCCCGAAGCGACGCAGTACTACCGCCGCGTGTACACCAGCGTCGACGACGCCAGCACGAAGCGAAACGCGCTCTATCGCATCGCCGAAATGGCCTACCGTCAAAAACGCTATCCGCAGGCGATCAAAGGCATGCGCGAGTTCATCAAGGCCTACGGAAGCGACGGAGAGGCCGGTGACCTGCTGGTTCAAGCGTACTGGCGCATCGCCGAGTCTTGGAAGGCGCGCGGACGCATGGGTGACTACCGCAACGCGCTCCAGGACGTGACGGCCGCATTCCAGCGCACCGGACAGCCCGCGGGTTCGATCGCAGCCGGCTACGCCGCGGAGGCGCGTTTCATCCTGGTGGACGGCAAGCTCGCCAGCTTCGAGAACTTCCAAATCAAGCCCGGCAAGCCAAAGACAGTCGAAGCGTACATCAACACGATCACCAAACAGATGAGCAACGGCGCCAACCAGGCCCAGTCGGTCGCCAACGGCTACGAGCCAGTCTTCCCCTACCGCCGCCCGCGCTGGACGATCGCGTCCTACGTACGCCAAGGGCGCGCCTACGAAATCCTGGCGCGTTCGATCCTCAACACCCCGGTTGTCATTCCATCCGACCTGCAGCGGGTGCTCCGCAAGGCTGACGAATACGAGCGCGAAGAGTACAAGCTCGACTTCGAGGACAAGGTTCGCCAGGTCCTCGACACCCAGGTTCGTCCGGTGGAGTGCTTCGCGGTTGCGCGCTACGCCCTGGCAGCGCGGGCGGGCCGGGCCGGCAGCTTCGACGACCAGTACACCCGCATCGCCATCGATCGTCTCCAGGCGTACGGGGACGAGCGCATCGCCGAATGCATCGCCGAGGCGCAGGCCGCCGATGCCACCTTCCAGGGCTACACCCCGGGTGAATTCGCCCGCTCGCCCAGAGGCAAACCGCTCGAGATTCGACCTGGAATCGCCCCGCCTGCTATCAGCAAGGAGAACAACTGATGCGCATCGGGGTACAGACCACGATCTTCGTCGCGGCGACGCTTTTGGCCACGTACGGCTGCAAGGGCTCGACGACGTCTTCGCCGGTAGGGCTGGAGCCAAGCTCGGGCGGCGAGGTGGCCGTGAGCGGCGGCGAGACCGTCCAGGGCGAGTCCGGCCCAGCCAGCGCTGCGGGGTCTTCTACTACGCCCGGGGAAAGCCCCTGGGGCGCAACGCAAGCCGAGCAGTGCCGCCGGCCGGCTCGCCCGACGATGTCTTCGAAGGCGACGAGGTCGTTCGACGCGGGCGTGAGTGCAGCCGCTTCCGGCGATGACGCCAAGGCGGAGGGCCAGTTCCAAGCCGCGCTGAAGCGGGACCCCAACGCGTACCCCGCGATGTACAACCTCGGCGTGCTCGCCGACCGTGCGGGCAACGACCGCGAGGCCATCAACGACTACCAGCGCGCGCTGCAAATGCTGCCCGACTACGAGCCCGCTGCGCGCGGCATCTCGACGATTCAAATCCGACGTGGCCAAGTACAGGCCGCAGTCGCGACCGTCGAGCCCCTCGCCAATCGGTATCGCTCCAATCTCGAGATGCAGGCGCTCTACGCCGAAGTCTTGGTTGAGGCGAGGCGCTACGACGAAGCCTGGATGGCAGCGAGACGTGCGCTCAAGTGCGACGAGCGATTCGTGCCCGCACTCATCGCGCTCCTCAAAGCAAGCCGCGCGCAGGGCCGCGACGAGCTCGCCGATTCGATCCTCGATCAGGCGCTGCAAGTCGACCGGAACGTCGCCGAGCTTCACTTCCTGGACGGCGAAAGGCTCAAGACGGAGCCCGGGCGTCTGCGCGAAGCGATGGCGGCCTACCAACGCGCCGTTCAGCTGCGCCCGAGCTATGCCGAGGCGCAGATGGCGCTAGGGATCCAGCTCTTGGCGGGCGGCAACTACCCAGGCGCTCTATCCCACTTCCAGGCTGCGGAGAGGCTTGTGCCGACGCTTCCCGCCGTGCACGTCAACCTGGGCGACGCGTACCGGGCCACCAAGCAGTGGACGGAGGCGCAGCGCGCCTACCGGCGAGCCCTCGAGCTGCAGTCGAAGCTCCCTGAAGCGCACTACGGCTTGGGCCTGCTCTTTCTTTCTGCGGCTGCCGACTTTCCCGGCCTCGATGCGCTCACGGCCTACGAGAAGGCCGTCGACGAGCTCAATCGATACCGAAGCGAAATGGGGCCGCGCCTGGCCAAAGACGATCAATCGGAGGAGTATCTCCGAGACTTGGACCGAATGATCAAACGAGCGCGGCGTCAGCTCGAGCGCGAACAGGGAGGCGCTTCATGAAACGTGCGATTTCGGCAATCTTGCTCGCTCTGATGCTCGTCGCCACGACGGCGAGCGCGGGCCTCGCTCAGGGGGCCAAGAAGAAACGGCAGCCTCGTGTCATCCAGCTCGAAGAAATTGTCATCGAAGGCCGCGTGCAGAAACCCAACGCGTTTTACATTCTGAATCGTTCCAACCTGGGCTACGAAGTACTCGAGCTGCGCACGAGCTTCCTTCGAAAAGTGGTTCGCAGCGTCCAAAAGGAGCCCTTCTGATGGCCCAGCCGCAGAGTCCGAGGCAGGGAACCCGGCCTGGCGCCATGACGCAGGCGATGCAAGCGGTTCCGGGGAAGCAGGCGGGGTCGAAAGTCCTGCGCGTCGGCCTCTTTCGAGAAAAGAAAATCGTAGAAGAACGCATCGTGCGACGTCGGGAAACGGTCTCGATCGGCACCGCCGCCAGAAACCACCTCATCATCCGGGCCGGGACGCTGCCCCCGAAGCTCGAGTCCCGTTTCGAGCTCTTTCAGCTGGTTGGCGACGACTACATCCTGAACTTCACCGGCGAGATGACCGGCAAGATCGCCCTGCCAGGCGGAGTGCAGAAGCTCGAGCATCTCCGCGACACCGGCGCCGCGCGCAACGCCGGTACCCACTATCAGATCAAGCTCGCGGACACGTCCCGCGGCAACATCCGAATCGGCGATTTCACCGTCTTCTTCGAGTTCGTCTCGGCACCGCCCATCACCCCAAAGCCGCAGCTCCCGGCCGCGGTACAGCGCGGCTTCGTCAAGAACATCGACTGGACGTTCACCACCTGGGTGATCTTTTCGTACATGATGTTCTTCGGTTTCATCATCTACATGGAGAACGCCGACTGGAAGGTCGACAAGGGCGTCCAGGAGGTGCCTGAAAGCCTCGCACGCCTGATCTTCGAAGCACCCATGGAACCGCCGATCGTCGAAGAGGAGCAGAGCGAAGAGGGCGAGGGTGAAGAGGAAGAAGAAAAGGCCGCGGGCAAAGCTCCCGACAAGAAGCCGGTGAAGGCCGAGGGCAGGGAGCCGGCGGGCGAAGCACCGTCCGGCGCGACCGTCGAAGGCCGCGCGCGCATCGCGCAAGAGGCTGCCGCACAGGCCGAAGCGATGCTGCTGGGAGCGCTGGGGGGCTCGGGCGGCGCTCTCGGAGACGTCCTCTCCGGAGGCGCGGTTACGGGCAACGCTGCGGACGTCCTCGCACAAGCGTCCGGTGTTGGGGTCGCGACAAAGAGCGAGGCCGGGACGCTTCGGACCCGAAGCGGCGGGGGCAGTGGACAGAAGGCCGGCCTCGGCTCGCTCAAGAAGGGCAAGGGCGCCGGAAAGGCGGCGAAAGAGGGGCAAGCCGTCAAAGAGCGCGAGGTGCGAGGAAACGTCGGGCTCAACACCGGAGGGGATATCGGCGGCAGCGGCGACTTCGATCAAGCGCTGGTTCAACGGCAAATCAAACAGCGCCTCAAGTCGATCACACGCTGCTACGAGTCCGAGCTACGCAAGAACCCGAGCCTTTCGGGCAAGGTCACCGTGACGTTCACCATCCAGGAACGTGGTAATGTGACGAATGCCAAGGCTACCGAGAATACAACCGGCAGCCCCGCCGTCGCGGACTGTGTCACGCGAACCATCAGCCGCTTTCGCTTTAACCCTGGGCCGGATGGGGGTAGCGTGACCTTCCGCTATCCTTTTGTTTTCCAGCCTCAAAATTAAGTTCGTCATAAGTGCATATTTCTTGCTTAACTGTATTGTGTGGACGTTGACACGAGAATGGCGCAGCGTATAATCGCCGCAAGTTTAGGGGATCGTTGATGTTTAGTCGGATGGGAACCGTGGGACAGGCACTTCTGGCCGCTCTGTTGGTTGGAGGGAGCATTGGTTATGCCTTCGCCCAGGAAGCGGGGGACTCAACCGTCGACGTCATCCAGCTCGAGCCGCTGGGAGCGCCTGACAAAGCCAGAGCGATTTCGCCGGCGGCACAGACCAAGGCCGCGCGCAGCGCGATGGCGAGCGCCTCGGCGAGCTGCGCGGCGCAATCGCAGGCCCTCAAGAGCGCGAAACGCGAGAAAGACATCATTCGAGCGACCTGCCTCAAGGACAAGCTCGAGCAGTGCAACGCCAGCCTGCAGAGCATGAAGCGCCGTCAGGCGGCCCTCAAGAAAGCAATTGCCGCCGGCGACTCCGGCAGCGGCAACCACGAGTTTACCGTGATCCGTGTCCTCTCCCAGAAGTCCAAGGCGTTGGCCCAGGCCGCGAACCAGTGCGTGGGGCAAGACCTCTTCGACACGGGCGA
>CBESWY010000025.1:0-20331 GCA_965533395.1 uncultured Myxococcales bacterium | reverse complement strand
CCTACGACGGACGGAGCCCCTCGAAATCGAGACGCCGGCGCAACGCGCTTCCCTTCGGGATGACCTTGGCGATCGGCCTCCTCCTGGCTCTGTGGATCGCGGTTGAAAACTGCAATCCCGAAACCACCAACGCTGGCACCGACGCCGGCGCTGAAGCTGACGCTCGGACTGCCGCTGAAACTGCCGCTGAAACCGATGCCGGCCCTGACGCTCTCACTCCGCACGAACGCGAGGAGGCGGCGAAAGACGAGCTATCCAACGCCCGCACTGCCATCGAGCGTGGAGAGCTCGCTGAAGCGACCGAGGCACTCGACCGCGCGAGCGTTTTCGACCCGAGCAACCCCGATATCGGCGAGCTGCAGGAGCAGGTGCGTTCAGCGCAGCGCGACGGCGGTTAGTTGAGTTTGTTGCTCTCGTCTGGGACTGGCTTCCAGCGGCAATCCTTACCGCCGCCGGTCGTCGATTTGCACTTGTACATGTAGGTCAGGGTACGGCCGCACCCACTGACTCGCTTCTGCATCGCTGCGTCGTCCACGAACTCGATCATCGACGCGTCGCAGTCGAGATCGACTGCCGCAGCGCTTCGTATCTGCTGCGTAGCGGCGGACTCGTGTCCGCACCCCGAAACGAGCGCCACAATGGCTGCAACTTGGATGACTGTACTCCGCATCTCCTCGGACCCCGGGGCGAAGCATAGCGCATGGATGCGCGGCGCGCGCCTATAAGTCGATGCCCAGGCCACGAAGATCGCTTTCGGCCTGTGGCGCCCAACCGCGATTGGCCTTCGGGCTTGCAGGGCTGGGGTGAAGGACGGTGCCGATCGCCGGTCCCCCGTCGCCGAGCGCAGCGCGCGCGCGTTTGGTCGCCCACGCCCCTACGCCGACGACGAGCTTCGGGGAGAGGATCTCGACTGCGTCACGCAGCGCCTGGTCACATGCAGGCAGAAGCGCGGCCCGCTCATCGGCCGCGAGCTTGTCGGGCGTGCGATTGCGCCCGGTCGATTCGATGAACAGCAGGGGACAGTAGTTGAGCACGAAAAACCTCGAAAAGAAGCGTTCGGGTGTGCCAAAGCGCTGCCGCGCCCAACCCCAAAGACGGGAGCCGCTGACTTCCGACCGCTCGCAGTCGAAACCGAGGACTGGGCGCTTTGGATGCTCGACGGTCGGACTATCGACCCGTGCTTCGATGCCCATCCAGTCGCGCACGAAGCCAACGTCGCCAAACGGGACACCCGTCTGACCCATGCCGAACGGTCCGGGGTTCATTCCGACCAGGACGACCTCTTTGGGGCCAGAGCCGAAGCGGCTCAAATAGAGCTCGTGCGGGCGCCGCGCGTACCGAAGGGGATTGTAAACGTGGGTCACCGGCCCACCGAACTCGAGGTTGGAGGTGACGCGGCTCAGTGCGCGCGAAGCTTTGATGAGCTCACTCATGCGCGGTCAGCAGAGGTAGCGCTCGCCGCCGTCGCACAAAATCGTGACTACTCGCTGCCCGGGTTTCATGCGGCGTGCGACCTCGAGGGCGGCGTGAACGTTCGCACCGGCCGACGGCCCCAGGAGCAAGCCCTCTTCCCGCGCTAATCGCTTCGCCATGCGCTCTGCGGCAAGGTCGGTGACGGTCAGCACCTCGTCGGGAAGCTTCATGTCGAGCACCGCCGGAATGAAGCCAGCCCCAAGTCCCTGAATCCCGTGCAAACCGGCCTTCCCACCCGACAGCACGGCGCTCGCGCGTGGCTCGACGGCGACCAAGCGTACACCGGGGTTGCGCTTCTTGAGAACGCGCCCGACTCCGGTAAGCGTGCCGCCTGTTCCCACGCCGGCCACGAAGGCGTCCACCTTGCCGCCTGTCGCCTCCCAAATCTCCTCTGCGGTCGTCTCGGCGTGAATCGCTGGATTGGCGGGGTTTTCGAACTGGCCGCACATCATCGCACCTGGCGTGGTCCGCAGCAGACGCTCGGCTTGCTCCACGGCCCCCGCCATGCCGTCCTCGGCTGCAGTCAAGACCACCTCCGCACCATAGGACTTGAGCAGATGGCGACGGGCCGCGCTCATGTCCTCCGGCATCACGATCAGACAACGGTACCCGCGGACGGCGCAGATCATCGCGAGGCTGATTCCCGTGTTGCCGCTGGTCGCCTCGACGACCGTCGACCCCTCTCCGAGCTCGCCCGATGCTTCGGCTGCGAGAATCATCGAAAGAGCGGGCCGGTCTTTGACCGAGCCGGCGACGTTGTGAGATTCGAGCTTTCCGCAGATCTCGGCGCCGTTATCATCGCTGATTCGCGCTAGCCGCACCAAAGGCGTGTGGCCGATCAGGTCCAGCGCGCCGTCATAGATTCGGTCGGTCATGTGGCGGCTAGCATACCAGGAGAAGCCTAGATGTCACCGTCGGAAGAGCCCGATTCGTGGACGTCGTAGGCCTGGACGATCTGCTGCACCAGCGGATGTCGCACGACATCGGTATGGGAGAAGTACACGAACTCGATTCCGTTGATCCTGGAGAGCACCTTTTCGGCGTGCCGAAGCCCACTGTGCGCTCCACCCGGCAGATCGACCTGAGTCACATCTCCCGTGATGACCGTCTTCGAGTCGAAGCCAAGCCGAGTCAGGAACATCTTCATCTGCTCTCGCGTCGTATTCTGCGCCTCGTCGAGGACGACGAAACTGTCGTTGAGCGTTCGGCCTCGCATGAACGCCAGGGGCGCCACCTCGATGGTGCCCCGCTCGATCAGCGCGGTGATCCGGCCCGGCTCCATCATGTCATGCAGGGCGTCGTAGAGCGGTCGAAGGTAAGGGTTGATCTTTTCCGCGAGATCCCCAGGCAGGAAACCGAGGCGTTCGCCAGCTTCGACGGCGGGGCGCGTCAGGACAATCCGCTTGACCTGGCGCTCTTGAAGCGCGCGAATCGCCATCGCCATCGCGAGGTAGGTCTTCCCGGTGCCGGCGGGGCCAATCCCAAACACGATGTCGTGGCTACGGATCGCCTGGATGTAAGTCTGCTGCGTAACGCCCTTTGGTGAAACGATGCGCCGGCTGGAGGTCGTGAGTACGACGTCGTCCAGAAGCGCGCGAAGCCTCATTTGTGGATGCGCGCGAAGGGTCCGCGCCGCGCGTGCCATTTCGACGGCGCTGAGCTCTCGAAATTGGAGTGCGTCGATCAGCTCGTGAAGGACGCGCTCCACCAACTCGACGTCCTGGTTCGGTCCATGGACGTGAATCGTCGAGCCACGGAGGCCCATCGAAACGCCAAGCTCGGCTTCGAGCGTGCGCAGGTTCGACCCACCCGGCCCGGTCAGCCGGAGCAACAAGCTCGAATCGCCCACTTCGATGTCGGCGGCTACATCGGTCTCCTCGGGGCCGCGCTGCGCAGTTGGTTCGATGATGAGAGTTTAGCTTGTCCGGCTCGGGGAGGCGAGCGGCAAAGCTAGCGCCAAACCAGCCCGTCCGGATCGCGTTCGACAGCGGCCTCGAGGCGTTCGTGGGCGGCGAGAATCAGCGAACGGGTCGTGTCCCCATCGAGCGGGTAGGAGGCGAGGCCGACTGCCATGTGCAGAAAGAAGAGCTCTTCGGGCTGCCGGATTCGGCGCGTCTCGAGGTCAGACTGAAGCCTACGAACGACCTCCACTACCGCACGGGCGCTCGCACCATCGAAGCCAACGACGAACGTGTCGTCGTCCCAGCGCCCTCGAACGTCTTCTCGCCGGAATCTGCCGTACACGAGACGGCCCAGATACGTCCTCAGCCGCCGCGCCTGGACGTGGTCGAGCCCATCGAGGCCAGTCGTTTGCAGAAGCCCAATCGAGTAGGTGCGCCCGTGACGCTGTGCAGACGAAAGACCGAACTCGAGGGCGGCGACGGCCCCGGGGCGTGTGAGCAGGCCGGTCTGACTACAGCGCAACTGCTGCCGGCGTAGTCGCGCCATTCGATCGGCCTCTCCGTGAAGGTGCACGAGCCAACCCGACGATCGAATCAGGCACTCGGAAATCTCGCGTTCGTCCGCCAGCGGGGAGTCGTCGAAGCACAGCAGCGCGAACTCCGAATCCCAGGCCGACATGCGAATGATCGCCGGCACCTGCTTCCCTGTCACGCTCGATCCCAGCAGGATTGCGTCTGGGCACTGCACGTCGATCTCTCGCAAGAGCTCCTCGAGACTGAAGAAGAGCAGGCAATCGATACCGCTCTCTTGGACGAGGCGCGCGGCATCGGGATCGCGAAGGACGGCGACTTTGGGCCGCGGGGTCATGGACCGCTCGACCGCTGTGCTCAGCGCATGGTGCAATCGGACGAGCTCGATCGGGTGCGGCAAGAAGATGTCTATGCCGAGCTGTGCAGCGAGCGCCCGCGTATGCGGATCGTCGTCGACAGAGAGAAGGATGACCGGCGACTCAGCGCAGCCTTGCAGGCCGCGGAACAGCGGGAGGAACTGCGGGAGCGCCTCGCGGTCCTGAAGAGGCCAGCCCACTAGCACCGCGGTCGGCGCGTTGCGGCCAGCGATCTTGAGGGCCTCCTCGACGGTCGAAACGGGCCTCAGGTGCACCAGCACCTCGTCGAGAGCCGAGCGGAGGTAGGCGATCATCGCTGGATCGTCTTCGAGCACGAGCAGCGTCGGCACGAAATCCGTGGGAATGGGGCGATGTAAGAAAAAGCTCGCGGCGGGCGTCACCGAGGGCGGCGATGCGGCCATGGATGGGGTGTCATTCGGACCGCCCGATGCCGCTGACGCGTAGGCTCTCACCGAATCGATTGATTCGAACATCGTCGTCCAATCGAGGCGCCCGGATTTCTGTAGCTGCCGGAGCTCGAGCTCGATGCGGCCTGCGGCATCCGAAATTTCGTTGAATCCATGCGTTTGTGCCGCGCTGCGCAGGTCGTGGGCCTGACGGAGCGCGTCCGACACCACGCTGGTACGCTCGGCCTCCGAGTGGACACGACGGATCGCACCGGTGAGGTTGTCGGTGGCGATCGGGAGAAGGCTCAAATACGAGGCCTTGGCTTTGCCGGGGTCGACGCGGGGCTGGGAGGGTTCGTCCGGGAAGAGGATTTCGTCTGCGGAATCGTCCGCCGGCCGCGGCTTCGCTGCTGCAGGCGGCGCGGGGCTTGGATGGGCGGCGACGACGCCTGCAACCGCGCGCGCGAATCGATCCACGGTGACCGGCTTGTGAAACACCTTGGTCACGTCGAGCTCTTGGGTCAGGTGCCTGAAGGTAGGCAGGTCTCGGTAAAATGCGGAGACGAAAATGATGGGCGTCTCGAAGCCGTCCCTTCGAAGCTCTTCGATCCATGCGATGCCATTGATGTCCGGTAGCAAGCCGTCGACGACGAGCAACGAGGGCGATTCTTCCAGCATCATGGCACGTGCGATGCTGCCTTTGGCTGCGATCAAGACGCGCAGACCCTCGGCTTCGAGCGCCGGTGTGACGCTGGCACGAAACTGCGCGTCGTCGTCGAGGAGAAGAACGGTCGGGAGCACTTAGCGGGGAGTGTGGCACCCTTTGGACGGCGCACAAAGCGGTGAACTCCTGTGCTCAGGAGGCGCGCTGAAAGTCCGAGTCGGCTTCTTCGAGATACGCGCGGGCTACCGGATGGTCAGCGCGTTGCGCGATGACGGCCTGGAGGTGGCGAAGGCCCTCACCATGGTCGCCGGTCTCAATCTCGATGACGCCTAGGAGCGCGCGGGCATCCTGGTGCGCGGGGTCGAGCTGAAGGATGAGCGTCAGCTCCTCGCGAGCCCCGTGCGCGTTGCCCCGAAGCCTCAGCAACTTGGCGAGCTCGAGCCGAATGTCGTGAAACTTCGGGCAGAGCCGCAGCGCTCGACCGAATTCGTGCATCGCGTCCTCAGGGCGGTCCAGATCGATGTAGGCTCGGGCAAGCGCTCGGTGAAGATTCGCGACCTTGCCGCGACGGAAGGCGTCGTTTGAGGAATCGGACTGGCGCTGCGCTCGCTCCAGGGTGCGCACCCCCGAACCGTATTCCCCGAGCTCGTTGCACGTCACCGTGAGATTGAGCGCGGCCTCGATATAACCGGAGTTCACCTCGAGCGCCTGCTGGAAGCACCAGCGCGCTTCGGGCAGCCGGCCGCCGAGGTGATAGATGACGCCAAGTCGATTGAACACGTCGGGATAGCGAAGGCCCTGCTGCACGAGCTTCTCGTAGTAGGGCTGAGCCAGGGGGTACTCGGCGCGATCGTAGTGCTCGTTCGCGGCGTCGAGAATTTGTTGAGCCCAAGGAGCCATGGGCCCAAAGGTAGCGATCGGGCGGATCGCTGGCCAGAAATCCGCGCCGGCGGTTCGAGGGGGCAGTCAGCCGATCTTGCCCAGCAGGGACTTGGCGCGCCTGGCCTCGTCGCTCTCGGGAAAGCGGTCGACGATTTCGCTGAAGGCCTGCCGGGCCGCTTCGACCTCGTTGGTCCTGAGGTAGACCTGCCCAAGCAGAAGCAGCGCTTCCGGTGCGACGCTGGCGCCCGGATAAGACGTCAGCAAGCCCTTGAGCCGTGAAATCACGCCCCGGTACGCCTCTCGGTTGAGGTAGAAGCGGGCGACGTAGAGCTCATGAGCGGCAAGCAGGCTCATGCACTTTTCCATGAGCTTGTTGGCATCGGGCACGCGTTGGTCGTCGGGATAGTCCACGACGAATCGGCGAAGCTGGATCAGCGTATCTCGAGCGGCACTCTGATCGCGCTCGCTCGAAGGTGGCGTCATGAACCAGCCGCTGGGGATTTGGTTGTAGTACGCCTCGGCGATTCGAAATCGCGCGTAGGGGATCTCTTTGTGCGAGGGACGAATTCGCACGAATTGGCGGTAGGTCTGGATCGCCTCGGGGTAGGCTTCGTTCTTGAATTGGCAATCGCCGATGCGAAGCTCCGCCAGCGCTGCGAAACGGCTGTAGGGGAACTCTCGCCGGATCTCGCGAAAGGTAGGCTCCGCCGCGAGGCAATCGCCACGCCGAAAACTCAGCAAGGCTTTTTCGTAGCCCGTGCGCGCATCGTCGTCGGGATCGAGTGTGCTCGCGCCCGTTTTCTTGAAACTTCCCGAGCTACTGCTGCAGGCCGCGGCCAGCACTAGCAGAGCGATCCAGACCGAGCTGTCGAGGCGAACCCGCATCGCAAATGCAACTAGCCTCTGGCGCGGCCGAAAACAAGGTGACGGATCCTTCGCGGAATCGGCTCGGCTCAGGCACTTGCGATCTGGTTGTCGATGAGGCGGGCCGGATCGATTCCAAGGGTTGCGAGGGCAGCCTCCCAGCGCTTTTCGATCGGCGTGTCGAACACGATTTCGTAGTCGAGGTCGACGGGAATCCAAGACCCCTGCTTCATTTCGCTCTCGAGCTGCCCTGCGCCCCAGCCCGAGTAGCCGAGGATCATCGCACAGGTGTCGGGACCGTCGCCTCGGGCGAGCCGCTCCAGGAGCTCGAGCGATGCACTGCAAGCGATGCGCTGGCTCACCGCAATCGTCTGCCCCGTTGAGGGCTGAGGCACGCCTTCGGCGTCGTAGAGGATCCAACCCGACTCCGGGGAGACGGGCCCGCCGAGCATGACCGGCGCGTTTACGCCAGCCGTTGCGTCGGCGGCAACACCTGCTTCGCTAAAAACCTCTTGGATGCCGAGGTCGGTCATACGATTGACCACGAAGCCAAAGGAACCCTCCTCGCCGTGATCGATCAGCAACACCAGCGTATGATTGAAAAACGGACACCGCATCGACGGTGCCGCGACGAGAAACCCCGGTGCAAGAGATGCCGACACGAGACGAGACTGCCACCAAATCGAAACCTCTGCGAGTCTTAACTCGGAAGCCAGGAAAATGAGCGGGGTCCGGGCTGTGCTGCGTACCGGCGCCTTCTTTGGCTTCTCTGCTGGCATTCTTGCGGCATACGAAACCCGGCGGGCGATTGCTTCGGCGTCCGGGCAGGAGGCGCTCGCAAATCGTTACCGCGCACGTTTGACCAACGGGCTTCTGCGACTCTTTGGCGCGGAGCTGGTGCTGGGCGGCCGGACAGGACGGCTTGGCGGTGCCTTGGTCGTCGCCAATCACCAGAGTGCGCTCGACGTCGCAGTGATGCTGTCTGTCTTTCAAGGGGTCCTGGTGAGCCGGCACGACGTCGCAGATTGGCCGCTGCTCGGTCGTTTGGCCAAGCACGGCGATACGATTTTCGTCGACCGCGAAGACCGGCGGAGCGGCGCCATGGCGCTTCGGGAGATCCGACGGCGCGCGAAAGAAGGACGCACCGTCGTTGCCTTTCCGGAAGGCCGCACGTTTCCGGGCGACTCGGTACACGAATTCCATCCCGGTGCGTTCGCGGCTGTTCGCTCACTTGGCGTCCCGATCATTCCCGTTGGCCTCGCCTACTCGCCTGCGGTTCCGTATGGCGAAGAATCGTTTGGCAAGCACATCGCCAAGATCGCCGCACGAAAGCGAACGCGAATCGCCATTCAGCTGGGCGACCCCCTGCCGCCCGAGCTGGACGCTCGCGCCGCCGCGACGGCCGCGAGGTCGAAAGTCGAAGCGCTGGTCTACGACGCGCGACGGGCTCTCGGCGACGATCGCACCTGAATTTGGGGGGCGTGCGTGCCCGGCTGCCGCCTTCTAGGCGCGGGGCCCCCGGTTCGCTAGGATTCGATCTCGTTTCGCAGCAGAGACCCTGCCCAGAAGCCCATGGTTCGTCTCATCAGTCCATCGACAGACCCAGCCCAAGATCGCGATGAACGCGTTTGGGAGTTTCTTCCCAGTGCACTGTGGGACCTGAACTTTCGCGGCCCTCTCGAATGGATCGAGGAACAGGGCTGTCGCGACGCCGACGCGTTCAAGCAACTGGTGCGAAACAATCCCGATGCTCTCGGCGAATGTCTAGAGCGAATACGGATTCATCGAGTGAGCGCCGGTGCCGTTTCGCTGGTGGGCGCGTCTAGCGAAGAGGAGTGCATCCGTCGGTCTCGAGAGCTGTTAACCGCCGAGTCGAAGGCCGACTTTCTGCGGATCCTGATGGCCGCGTTCCGCAACGAGCACGACGTCCATTTGGAAACGGCGATCATGACCTGCGCGCGCGAGCCGAGGGATGTCCGCGTGCATTGGCGGTTCGTCGAAGACGAAAGCGGGCGATTTGCGCGGGCACTGGTGTCGGTGACCGACATGACCGCTGAGCATGAGCTCGAGCAACGGCTCGTCTTGGCCGAGCGGATGTCAGCGATTGGAACGCTCACCGCGAGCATCATTCACGAGGTCAAGAACCCGCTCACATTCGTGTGGAACCATTTGCGTTCGCTTCGAGATTCGGCCGAGCCCTTCTCTCCCGAAGCCTCAGAATTGATCCGCGAGGCCTTTGAGGGCTCGGAACGAATCCGCATAATAGCAAATGAAATCACGTATTTCTCTCACAGCGGCGAAACGGTGGAAACCGATACGGTCAAGCTCCAACAGGTCCTAGATGGGGCGATTCGCATGGCCCAGCCCGAGATTCAGCACCGTGCGACCGTCGTTCGGGAATACGAGGCAGGCAACCTGTATATCCGGGGTCCGAGGGCCCGCCTCGGGCAGGTATTCCTGAACCTGATCGTCAACGCGGCCCAGGCCGTCGAGCCCGGGGACCGAGCGCAGAACGCGATCACGATTCGGGCTCGGAGCACGGAAGAAGATCGCGTCTGCGTGGAGGTGCAGGACACCGGGCCCGGTATTCCTTCCCAACTGCTGCGGAGGATCTTCGACCCTTTCGTGACGACCAAGCCCGCGGGACGTGGAACCGGCCTTGGACTCTCTATCTGTCGGCGCATCGTACATTCTCTCGAAGGGACGATCGAGATTCAAAGTCACCCCGGCCAAGGCACCGTCGCTCGTGTAGTCCTGCCGAAAGCGCCGCGAGCGCGACGCCCACTCTCGACGCCGCCGACGTCGATGAGCGCAGTCCGGCGCGCAATGCGCGGAAAGCTCTCGCTCCTAGTCGTCGACGACGAGCCGGTGATCGCGCGGCTGATTCAGAAGGCACTGGTCAAACACGATGTCACTACCGCCAACGACGGCCGCGAGGCAGTCGCCTTGATGGGGCAGCACGCATACGACGTTATCCTCTGTGACCTGATCATGCCGGAGATGACGGGCATGGACGTCTATCGGGCGGCCCTGCAAAGAGAGACACCGGTCCACGATCGCATCGTCTTCATGACCGGTGGTGCCTTTACTCAGCGGGCTAGAGATTTTCTTCAGAGCGTTCCAAACCTTCGAATTGAAAAGCCTTTTGACCTAAGTCACCTCGAGCGCACGATCTACGAAGCTGCGGATATCGTCGACCCTCGATGAAGAGAGGCCCCGGTCGCGCCGAGGGGCTAAGAGGGGACTGATGGGCGACAAGCGAATGATCGTGATCGGACTCGACTGCGCGGCGCCGCGTTTGGTGTTCGATCTGTACCGCGACTCGATGCCAAATCTCTCCGCGCTCATGAGCCGCGGAACATGGGGAAACCTTCGGAGTGCGGAGCCGCCGATCACCGTGCCCGCATGGACATGCATGCTCTCGGGACGCGATGCAGGAGAGCTAGGCTTGTACGGATTTCGAAATCGCGTCCCTCGCGAAACGAGATTGCGTTTGGCTGATTGCAGCGACGTCCATGTGAAACGCGTCTGGGATTGGCTTGGGGAGCAAGGATATCGCGTCGCGCCGCTGTTCGTTCCGCTGACCTCGCCTCCCACGCCGGTTCGCGGTCAGATGGTTTCCGGCTTCATGTGGCCAGGCGGCGATGCGCCCTGGTGCTTTCCACCCGAGCTCGAGGACGAGCTGAGCGACTGCGTAGGTCCGTACCGCTCAGATGTCGAAAACTTTCGCTCAGACGAGCTCGACCGCATTTATGGGGACATCGTCGCAATGACCGAGCAGCACTTCGAGATCGCGGAGCATGTCTGGAGGAGCAGGCAGCCCCACTTCATGATGCTCGTGGAGATCGGAGTCGATCGTTTTCACCATGCATTTTGGCGGCACATCGATCCGGAGCACCCGCGCCACGAAGACGCGAACCCGTGGAAGAGCCTCGGGCGCGAGTACTACCAATTGTTGGACACGCGGATCGGACGGCTCTGCGCCGCGGCCGACGAAGAAACCTGCATCATGGTCGTCAGCGACCACGGGGCACGCGCGATGCACGGCGGCTTCTGCATCAATGAGTGGCTGATCCGGAAGGGATACCTGCGTCTTCGAGAGACGCACGCCGCATCAGGTCCGCTCGACCATTCGCTGGTCGATTGGTCACGGACGACTGCTTGGGCGGAGGGCGGCTACTACGCCAGGGTCTTTCTCAACGTTGCAGGCCGCGAACCGGCGGGCACCGTCGCGCCTGACCGGGTCGGCGCAGTGCGCGATGAGCTCCGCCGGGAGCTCGAGTACGCACGCAACGATCGAGGCGAACGTGTTCCCGTCCTGGTACGAAACCCTGAAGAATACTATCGACAGGCCCGAGGCTTCCCGCCCGACCTGATGGTCTACTTCGACGGGCTCAGGCTGCGCGCGATCGGATCGATCGGGAGCGGCCGCCTCGTGGTGGAAGAAAACGACAGCGGACCCGATGGCTGCAACCACGATTGGAACGGCATTTTCGTCATGAGCGGGGGGGGCACGCCGGCGCGGGGATATGTCGAGGGAGCCGAGATCTACGATGTGACGCCAACCATCCTAAGCGCGTTCGGGCTTGCACGGCCTCCCGGAATCCTAGGGCGGGACTGGACGCTGTGACGTTGAAGGCATGACGCGCTAGGGTTCGGCGGTGGCGGCGCGGTCTTTGATTCTCGGCTTGGACGGGTTCGATCTCGAGCTCGTCGAGCAATTCGGCGCACGCCGTTTACCGAATCTCCACGCGCTGATGTCACGAGGGGCTTTTGCGGCTCTCGAGTCGGTCCAGCCGCCCGCCACGCTGCCCAACTGGACGACATTTCTCACGGGCGTCGACCCGGCTCGTCATGGCGTATTCGATTTCACGACGCGAAACGGCTACCAAGTTCGGTTCACCGCGGGGACGGTCCGAGAGGTGCCGACCCTCTTCACGCAGCTCGACCAGCTCGGGCTTCGCTGCGCTTGCCTCAGCTTTCCTGCGACCTGGCCGCCGGAGAGGCTCGAGCACGGAGTCTTCGTGAGCGGCTGGGACGCGCCCGTCGCCTTCGAGGCGGATCGATCGTTCATGTGGCCTCCCTCGTTGTACGACGAAACGGTGGAAAGGTTTGGAGCCCCGTCCTTCGACGATGTCGATGAATTTCACGCCGACGCGCCGGGTTGGATCGAACGGCTGCCCGACGCCCTGGTGAGCCGCGTCGCGCGCAAGGTTGCTTGGGCGCGATGGCTGCTCGATCGGCAGGATTGGGACGTGTTCGCGCTCTACTTTGGCGAAAGCGATACCGGGTCTCACTATCTGTGGGCGCACCACGATCCGGATTCACCCCGCCGCACCCCCGGCGTTTCGCTCGAGCAGGGCAAAGGTCTGCAGCGGGTCTACGAAGCGCTGGATGAAGCCGTCGGCTCACTCACCGAAGCAGCGGGTGGGGAGCAAACAGAGGTGACGGTGCTGAGCGACCACGGCTCCGGCGGCTCATCGGACAAGGTGCTGTACCTCAATCGGCTCCTGGCTAGGCACGGGCTTCTGCGTTTTCGGCCGCGGCGGGGTCGCGGCGGGGCGGGTTTGAAAGAGATTGCCTTGCGCCGGTTCCCGCCGCAACTTCGGGAGCAACTGTTTCGCGCGGGCAACGCCTGGCTGCCAAGCCGCTTGGAATCGAATGTGCGCTTTGGCGCCATCGACATGGCCAACACGGTCGCGTTCAGCGATGAGCTGAACTACTTCCCTGGCATCCACCTCAACATCGCAGGACGGGAGCCGGGCGGCATCGTTCAACCCGAGCAAAGGCGTGAAACGATTCTCCGCATCCGGGCGGCCTTGCTCGGCACGCGCGATCCATGGAGCGGTAGGCCGGTGTTTCGCGACTTGATTCCGCGCGAGGAGCTCTTCGAAGGCCCGCACCTGGATCGCGCGCCCGACCTGCTCGTCGAGCTCCAACTCGATGACGGCTACTCGTACAACCTGATGCCAAGCGAGCCCCACAATGGGGCGAGCGCAGCCCCGTGGCGGCGAAGACGCTTTACGGGGCACCAGTTCGCGGGCAACCCGTTCCGCAAGCTCGCCGACGACGAGAAGCTGGGTAAGAAGGGTCGAAGCCTACCCGGCAGCCATCGTTCGCATGGTTTCATGGCCCTCGCAGGGCCGAGCGTGAAGCCGGCAGGCCGCCTCCACGCGCATATCGCGGACCTGAGCGCGACTTTGCTCAGCCGGCTGGGCCTTTCGGTGCCCTCCTCGTTCATGGGGCGAGTTCTTTGGGAGGCGCTCTGCGACGAAGGCAACGCGGGGGCGATCAGGCTCCCGGCGCCGCGCCCACGTGCGCCTCGTGCGGTGCGAAATGAAGCCCTCGTCGAATCACGACTCCGAGCGCTGGGCTACATCGAATGATCCTCCACGTCGCCTGCCTTCCCTTCCCCACCCATCAAGGCACGCAAGCTGCGATAGCGTCGATGCTGGAGGCGTCCACGCGCGTGGGTCGGCCGAGCCACCTCTTGGCCTACGCGCACGCGGCGTACGAGCTCGACGCGCCGTACGAGATTCATCGCATCCCCAACTTTCCGGTGGTGCGCTCCGTTCGATCGGGCCCCTCTTGGGGCAAGGTCGCGCTCGACGCACGCTGCATCGTCGAAACCCGGCGGCTGGCACGCCGCCTTCAGCCGAGCGCCATCATCGCCCATCACATCGAGGCGGCGCTTGCGGCGCTCGCCGCGCGGGTCGCTCCCGTCTACTACGTTGCGCACACCTCTCTCGAGCGAGAGCTGCCCGTCTACCTGCCTCTAGTCCCCGCACGACCGGTCCGGTCCATCGCGCGGCGATTGGAGGAGCAGGTGTGCGAACGGGCGGCGGGGGTTGCAGCCGTGGCGCCTGCGCTTGCCACGCTACTGGGGGACAGCGTGCGATACCTGCCGGTTCCCTGGTCGTCGTCGGCGGTCTCCGATCGAGTGCCACGGAACGAGGCTCGGTTGGCCCTCGGAATCGCGGCCGATGCGCAGCTATGTCTGTATGCAGGCAATCTCGATCCGTACCAGGGCTGGGAGGACCTCGTCGAAGCGATCTCCGTGCTGCGCCGCAGCAATCGGAACGCGCGACTGCTCGTCGCCACCGCGTCGGGCCCCGCACCCGCTCGACGGCACGCCAAACGCCTGGGCGTATCGGATGCCGTCGGTTTTTCCGGGCTTGGATCGGAGCGCGCCCGAATGCTGGCACACGCGGCCAGCGACGTTGCCTGGGTACCAAGACGCACCCTGGGTGGCCTTCCGGTCAAAATGCTCGACGCCTTCGCGCGGGACCTTCCGGTCGTCGCGATGCGGCGTGCCACGGCGGGGCTCCCACTGCGGGGCGTGTGTCGCATCGTATCCGACGATGACCCTCAGGCCCTGGCCGCCGCCGCAAAAGACCTGTTTGAGGACGAACGAGCCAGGAGCGCGCTCCGCGATCGAGCAAGCCGCTACCTATCCGTTCACCACTCCGCGGAGTGGTTCAGCACGGCCCTGCGCCACCTGCTCGGGGAGAGCGTCGCTAGCATTCCAGCCAAGCGCAACGTGCCGCCTCGACGAGCTGCGCCGGCACCCCGAGTTGAATGATCTCCTCAAGCTCGCACCAACGATACGCATCGTGCTCTTCGGAGAGCCGCACTTCACCCATCGCCGTCACTCGCTGTCAATATATGAGCGAACACGCCTTTTTGTGGATCCAAATCGAACGCAGCAAGTACCATTTTCTTCCCAGCTCGCGTTGGAAAAAGAACATGGTCGCCCACTTGGACGAATCGCTTTCATACGCCCAAAAACGTGCCGATTCCGGTCTTCAGCATCTGCTCCTCGGGGGGGAGCTCGATGTGGAAACGCCGGCCTTGGCCGAGCTGACCGCGGCTGCCGCAGCCCTCGCGATCGGCTCTAAACCCAAGGTGCTCCTGCCGCTGGCGACCGCCGCCGTCGAGTATGCCTTGGTTCGTCGCGGCAATTCTGTCTTGGTCAGCTGCTACGGCACCGCCAGCGCACCCGTCGTCTATCAACTGGATCGCGCGATCCCCCTGCGGCGCCTTCTCGACACCTGCGCACAGTCGATGCTCGAAACGGCGGGCCAAGAGCTCGACCCGACCGCGCGGCAGATCGCGATCCGTGTTGCCGAACGAGCGCTCGCGACGAAAATTGCACCGGACCCCGAGGGCACCGCCTCGCCGGTCAATCAGCGCGGCGGCGAGCTGGACGCGCCGGGCGAGCATGTGCCGCTAGCCTTCGGATACGAAGCGGCCGTCTATCCTTCTTCTTCCGCTTCGCAAGGGCGGTCGGCGCGGGCGGATGTGCACGCGCTCCTCTTCGAAGGACATCTCTGGGCATTCGTCCGAGGGCGTCGGCTCTCCCTGGCGCGCGGCCCCATCATGTTGGCGGCGCACCGTATGGTCGTTGCGGTGCGCACGCTCGTCGACTCCTGGGACAGCGCACGCCCGACTCACGTGCGTCTACGCGCCGGTGGTTTTCAGATCGCCATGCGAAAGTCAGCCCACCAGCTCGTCAGCGTTGAGCTTTCCGCGGAGGGGCGTGGAGACCTGACCGCGACTTCGCTCACGATCGCCGAGGCTGCGCTTCCGATTCTGAAGCTCGCAAGCGACTTGCTACGAAGTCTGGTGGCCTCCGACCGAGGTCAGAGTCGAAACCTTCGTGTCCGTGCCCTCCGCCAGGAGGTCCGCACGCTCCGCAGGGAAATCCGCTCGCGCCGAAGCGCGGACAGCTTTGTCAATCTCGACCCGGACCGCCTCCGCATCCACCACGGTGACGAGACGGAACAATCCGAGGGGCCGAGCACGCTCCCTTCCCTTCAGTTCGAGGAGCGCTGGCGCATTTGCCTCGAGGGGCTCGACGCGAACTCGGTCTTCATGTGCGGCGATCGATTGGTGATCGCGACCCAGACGCACGTCGTCGCCGTCTCCCGTGACGACGGCGAGGTGCTTTGGGCGCGCCCCGGCCCTGCCTCGACGACCCTGATGTCGGGCTCGGTCCTGATTCGGCTCTCGGCCGACGGCGAGGTCGAGCTCTGTGACGTCGCAGACGGCGAGCCCTATTGCTCGACCCACATCAGCCCTCGCATCGGCGGCCCTCCAGTGGGCTTGATGGCCGGCGGCGAGAACATGCCCCCGGTCGCGGTGGTGACCGAGGGCAGTCACCGGCTGGTTGCGATCGACGTTCGCACCGGCGAGCCGCGGTGGCGCTTTGCTTCGCGAAGCGGCGGCGAGTTCCGCATGACGAAGGTCGGCCGACTCCTCTTGGTGACCTGTGGCGAAGACGCGATCCACGCGCTCGATATTGCGACGGGCGAAGACGTTTGGCGTTTCGCAGAGCGCGGCTGTTTTCAATTCAAACCACTCATCAGCAACGAAACCGTCATCGCGGCCGCCGTCCGGGGCCGCCGCGAGGGTGCGCTCTTCGCGATCGATCTCTACAGCGGCCAGCCTCGCTGGAAGCGCGAGCTTCAGGGCCCGCCAACTTCCGACCCTTGTGTGGCCGCCAACGTTGCGCTGGTCTCGATCGCCGGCGAGGAGGCGATGCTAGCCGCGCACTGCCTGCAGACCGGTGAGTCCCTTTGGGAAACCAAAGACCCGGGCCTAGGCATCGGCGGCGCGGGCCTGACCTTCGACGAGACCTGGATCGTCAACGCCCCCTTTGGTCAGCTCAGCGCGCTCGACGTGCGCTCGGGCAATCTCCGCTGGAACACGAACCTCGCCGATGCGCTCGCAGACGAAATTCCGCGCCGGCTCGAACCCGTGCTTCGAGGCGGCGCGCTCTTCGTGCCCGCATCGACGGTCCACGTGGTGCGTCCTGCCGACGGGCAGAAGCTTTCTGCGAACGTCCCCTGTGACCTCGTACCCGACCTGATGCGAGTCGACGAACGGGGCTGGGTCTACGTAGCCGAGGAGAGCGGTTACCTCGCAGGCTACGCGCCCAAACCGATGCTCACACTGATCCGGGGCGGCAGTCGTTAGTCGCACGCTTTGCAATGAAACTCCATCGACCAGCCCGCAAACACCGGTGTGCTGGAGGTGTCAGTGGACGCCTCGAGCCTCGCGCGCACCCGTAGATACGGCCGGTTGTTGGTTTCTTCCCCCAGCACAAGCTCGGCCCCGATGTCGTATGTCTTGGGCGTCGCATCGGTCGGATCGGCGTAGGTGAGCGAGACCGGAATCACTGTATCGAGATCTGCCAGGATGTCGGCCGTGAAGAGCTCGAACGTGACACTGCTGTCCGAGGGTGTCGATCCGGTCCAAGTCAACGTACCCCAGTCGGGACACTCGGGCGGCATCTCACAGACGACGTCGGCTTCATAGGTGTTCTCGTAGAAACCAGCGCCGTAGGAGCCGCCCGTCTCCGGCACCATGACGCGGACCGGAATCCGCGTGAGCTCTACCGTGCCGTCCGCCAGCGCGACCATGTCGAAGTCGAAGACCTGCGGAGCTGCGGTCGGTGCGACGATGGCGTTCCCCAGGCGGAACGAGAACTCCACCTGAGTGTCCTGGAGGCAACCCTGACAGATGCTGGTTCCCTCGCCCCCAAGGCAGTTGTTGAGGCCTGTCGTGGGACATTTGGTCGCCGTGACCGCCTTGACGAAGCCGGTTTCGTCTACCCCCGCAGTCGCGACGACATCTTCTGGCAAGAGACTGATGTCGCGGCGGGTGTCACCCACCAATGAACGGACGGCGTCGAGAATGGCGGTCGAGAGACCTGTACCGTTAGCATTGATCTGCTCAAGAAATGGATTGCCGAATTGATCGAGCGAATTCGTCGCAAGCGCCAGCGCGGTGACGTCGGGGATCGCAATGAGGCCCTTTGCGTTCGGGCTCACGATGTTGACGAACTTCACCCCGGTAGCGAGCAGCGCGGTTTCGACCTCCGTCCAGGTGAGCGGTAGGTCGGCCGTCTGCCAGCTCGGGTGACCGCCCGGATCGGCCGTCTGATTGTGAATGCGAAGCTGGAAGTTCCCTCTTCTTTGCCAAACGGAATTGCTTGGGCCGACCGAAGCGTCCGAGACCGCGTACCAATCCCCTGCTGGCACCGTCTGTCCAAATCGCCCCCAGAAGTCGCCGCCACCGGGGCCTGGATTGCAATCCACGGCGGCCAGTCCCGAATCAAAGAGAGCAACATTGGTCGTATGGTAGGCCGTACCTTCGCCACTGAAGAAGATGTCGGCGGGGCTGCTGAGGGAGAACTTGAGGAATGCATCACGCCCATCGGTCCAGCAGTCAGTCCCGCTGCACTGGGTGCATGTCCCCTTGTCCCAGGTTACCGCGTCGTTTCCGAGGTTGGTGTTGCTGCCCATGATCGTCATCGACCTATTGGTCAGGTCACCAAGATCCCAGGCCGTGAATGGATCACTGGAGTAGAGCACGTTGGGGGATTGCTCGACTGGCGGCAGCCGAGTCCCCATGCCCAGTGTTCCGTTGAAGGGTGGATTCCCGTAGGTGTGGCCGTTGTTGACCGGGCCGTTCCACATGTCGGCGTCGGTGATCAGCACGATGATGGGAAGAGTGGTGGGCCGGAAGCACGGATAGCCCCAGCGCCCTGCGGGCGTCGAAGGACAACTGCCTCGATTGGGAACGAGATCCCCGAGCCCCTGCCCCGTGACGACCGAGTAGAGCGCCTGGCTGGTCGCCTCCGGGTAATCCCTGTTGTTGTCGGCTCGGAATGACGAGACCGCGTCGGCGACGTGCTGAGGGTCGTCGGTCATGTCGAGGTAGTGGTGATACGGCGCCATGTCGAAGCGATTGTTGTGCGGGAGGTACGAAACCTCTTTGAAGTCCCCGACGCCCAGCCAGAGATCTGGAACCGCACAGCGCAGCGCGCCGATGAGGCCAGTTCCAACTCCGCCCGGGCATGCGACCGGATCGGCAACGAGGGTCCCTGAGGTCAGACCGTTGACCAGCTCAACCTGCTCGCCACTCATCGAACCCGTCGCGTCCATCAAGATGTAGGCGTCGGCGCTCTCGATGGTACCCGAGATGTCGATGTCCGTGCGTACGGTGATGTCGGTATCGCTATTGAAGTAAAGCGTCTGATAGATGCCGTCATCGCTCGGGTCACCGTCGCAGGGAAGCCGCCAGCCCGGCCCCGCGCACTCGTCTGCCGGATCGGGCACGCCGTCGCCATCGGTGTCGACCAGGCTGCCGCTACCAGCCTGAAGCGTGAGGGCGCCGTCGGTCCCGGAGAAGAGAACGTTTTGCGAATTGGCTGTCGTGAGCTCGATCTGCACGGGGAAGTCGGCCGTGGCATTGCAGGTCGGATCTCCGGGGCCGCAGCTTGCCGGCGGCGAGATCAGCGACGCGCTGCTCGCGCCGGTAGAAGTGGATTCGTCCTGCAGGCACGCTGGCATCGCGACGGCGAACGCAAAGAGAATGAAGGGGGTTAGGGCTTGGGTTTTCACGTTGACTCCTTACGGTGCACTACCGGACTGACAGCTAGGCCCGTTGTTGCCGGTTCGGGGTGCGGCACAGACCTGCTGGGGGTTGCAGTCCGTTACTTGGTCACAGGTGCCGCCGGTGGGCACACATTCCTTGCGCCCGTCTTGCCAAAGGCCGAGACACTCAAAGCCTGAGCCGCAATCGCTGGTGAAGCGACAGAGGCCGTAGTCCCCGCAGGTGGCCGCGGACCCGACCGCGCCGCTCTCGCAAACCGACGAGCTGCCGCAGTCCGAGCTGACGCAAGCTGCGCCGGTGGCGTCACGTTCGCCGGTGCACTCATCGACGCCGTCAGCGTCGACGTCTGCACAGAAGCTGCCAAGCGCGTTTCCGAGCCAGGAGCAGTCTGCGTTGACGTGGCACGTCCGGCTGACACGGGTGCAGTACTTCGACACCGGCGTCGTGAGACAGATGTGGCTCTGCGGACAATCCTCGTAGCTATCGCAGGGAACCCGACGGTCCACGCAGGCGCCGCTCTCGCAGGAGAAGCCGGGCGCGCAGTCGTAAGTCTCGGTAGCAGGGTTGCATCCGCTGGTGACTCGAACGCATCGCTTGCCCCCCGCCCCAACCGTCAAGCAATCGTAGTCGCTTTGATTCGGACAGCCAGTGTCGTCGGAGCAGGAACCCGCCCATGCGGGTACACACTGCTTGATCGGATCCCCGCCGTTGGTGGCGCAACCCGAGGCGACGCAGACGTAGCCGCTAAACGTACAGTCGTCGTCGGTGTTGCAAAGGAAACTCGTAGGACAGGTGTGGCAGAGCGCGTTGGTCGCGCACTCACCGCCCCCGGTTCCGCCGACGCCAGCCGA
>CBESWY010000024.1:0-20615 GCA_965533395.1 uncultured Myxococcales bacterium | reverse complement strand
CGTCGCCGCGACGCCTAGCCCCGCCTACGTCCCCCAGGGCGCTCCCTTGCCTCCGAAGGCCGTGCGCGGGACCGCGTTTGGGGCCGACACAGTGGACGGTGGCGAGAAGTATGTGCTTGGAATGAGCAACCCGGTGACCGAGCTGGAGGGGATCATCGAGGCGGACGGGTTCTCGATCACCATTCCCGGAAGCCTTTCTCTCTCTCGCGCAGCTCCGATCGCCGCGGCGCATCCGGACGTGGAGCACGCGAGCATTCTGAACCGCGGAGACTTCTCCGAGCTGACGCTCCGCTTCGTTGCAGGTCGGCACCCGGCCTACCGCGTCGAGGCGCGTGGCCCCGCGATCGAGATCACGGTTGCGCGCTAGCGGGGATTCGAACGGTTGAGCGGCTGAAAAAACCGCTGAGAATCCCGCTCGATGTAGAGCAGCGCCTTGCCATCGCGTAGGGCTGCGCGGATGTCCGCGATCGTGCGAACCGCTTGCCTGTCGGCCTGAAGAATGATGTCACCTGGTCGGAGGCCCGCTCGATCTGCATCGGAGCCAGGCTTCACCGCGCGCACGAAAACCTGACCTTCGCCCTCGTAGCCAACCCGATCGCGAAGCCGCGCCGTCAGCTCTTCGAGCGCGAGGCCGAGCATCCCGTTTTCTTCTACGCTCTGCTCAGCACCTCGAGCGGCGTCTTCGCTCGGTCGCTCGCCGGTGACCACCGCAAGCTTCTTGGTCTTCTCGCCACGACGCACCTCGAGGGTGAGGCGTTCACCAACTCCTTGTCGCAACACCGTGCGCAAGAGGTCGTGTCCTTCTCGAATCTGTTGGTCCCCAATCGCCGTGATGACGTCTCCGGATCGCAGACCTGCTTTCTCTGCGGGTCCGCCAGGGACGACGGCGTTCACCAAGGCTCCTCCATCGAAGGTCCCGCCGAAATGCGCTGCCAATTCGGGCGTGATTTCCTGGAAGGAGACGCCGAGCCATGCCCGCTTGACCGAGCCGTTTGCGATGAGCTGACTTGCGACACGCTGTGCGATTTCAGCTGGGATCGCGAAGCCAATGCCGGAGCCGCGGCCGATAATCATCGTGTTGATCCCGAGCACACGCCCCTGAAGGTCGACCAGAGGTCCACCGGAGTTCCCAGGATTGATGCTGGCGTCGGTCTGAAGGTAGTCCTCGATTTCGTTGGCACCGATGCGTCCGCGCCCTTTGGCACTGAGCACCCCCGTGGTGACGGTGTAGTCGAGCCCAAAGGGCGAGCCGATCGCGATGACGAATTGGCCGACGCGCGCCTTTTCAGAAGATGCGAACTCGGCCTGAGGCAAGCCTCGCGCCTCGATCTTCAGCATCGCGAGGTCGGTTGCAGAATCGGCGCCAACCAAGGTCGCAGGGTAGCGCTTCCCATTCCTCAAACGAACGTCGATCCGGTTTGCTTCGCTGACGACGTGGTTGTTGGTCAGAATGTACCCGTTCGAGCGCAAGATCACACCCGAACCACCGCCTCGGATGATGCCCCCTTGGCCCTGGCCTCCGAAGAACGACGGCAGTCCATTGTTTACCGGCCTGCTGACCTCGACTTGGATGCTGACGACTGAAGACGAGACCGATTCGGCCACGCCGGTCACGGCGGTTTCGAATGCGACCACCCGAGACAGGGCGTCTTCGTCGACCGCCCCCTTTTTCGGCGAAGCGGATGCCGTGCCCAGCGTGATCGCGGCAAGCATCGCACCGGTTGCTATGAGCCAAGGTCCCCGCAGCGTGGTTCGAAACATGAACATACCTCCCTTTGCCAACCCTCAACCTTCGAGGAGCGAGGTTGATTCCATCCCTAAACGTAGGGCGATGGGGCCGTATTCAAACCCCGCGTGATTGCTGGCGTTTAGGCCCCGAGGCAGGGCAGGGTGACCAGGACGAGGGTGCGATGGCCGACGTCGCTCTGGATTTCGATGCTACCCCGATGCGCTTCGATTATGTTTTTGACGATCGAAAGGCCAAGCCCGGTCCCCTTGCCTTTTCGCCGCGTTGAGAAGAACGGCTCGAACACCCGGCTGAGCTCGGTCGGCCGAATCCCCACGCCATTGTCCTCGACCTCGATTTGGATTTGGTCGTGGCCGTGGAGCCTGGTGGATAGCCGCACGCGTCCGCCCTCTTCGGGGGCCGCGTTACATGCGTTGGTGATGAGATTCACGAAGACCTGATGGAGCTGCCCGTGTTCGGCCTTTACTTCAGGGAGGTTCTCGCCGTAGTTCCGTATGACGGTCACGTTTGCTTCACGTATGCTGTGCTCGCAAAAATCTTCCGCCTCTTTGATCACTTCATTGACCGAGATAGGCTGCGCCTCTTCTTTCGAAGGTCGCGCATAGGTCAAGAGATTGCGGGTGAACGACATGATCCGATCGGAGCTTCGCAAGATGCGCTCCATGCGCTTCAGGTCCGACTGCTCGGCGCCGCTGCGCGACAGCTTGCTCATCAGGTACTCGCCGTAGACGGAAATGCTCGTCAGCGGGTTGTTGATTTCGTGCACGATGCCGGCAGCGAGCTGACCGAGTGTCGCGAGCTTCTCAGCGTGGATGACCTGACCTTCGAGCTCGCGCACTTCGGTCCGGTCCTGCCCAATCGCGATGACGCCCGCCACGCTGCCCTCCGAATCGAGAATCGGTGCCAGCGTGAATTGGAGCCGAGCGTTCCCCCCGCCGGCCTTCGGCAACCTCAGCTCAAAAGGCGGAACATCTCCACCGCGAAGCGCGTGGACGAACGCCGACAAGACGCGCACACGTTCGTTTTGCCCGGCGAGCTGCAGCAGATCCCTCGAGACCAGCTCGGTTCGATCGAGTCCCGTGATGCGACCGAAGGCGCCGCTCACGACGCGTATGCTGCGGTCACGGCCGATCACCAAGACCGGGATGTTCGCATGCTCCAAGAGCTTCTCGAGGTAGTCCCGCAGGTGGAGCGATTCGCGGCGCAGACTGCCGCTTTCGATCGCCGCGCTAGCCTGCGTGGCCACCATCAAGAGAGCGTCCTCCAAGCGCGGCGGAACTACCGTGCCCCGTTCGAACTCGGCCGCCAGGACTCCCAAGACCTCTCCCGCACGCGCCAGTGCAACATCAAAACCATCGGCTGGAAGGAGCCCCTCGCCAGGACCCGCGAGCATGATGGGCTCGTACGTTCGCCGCAAGACCATCGCCGGAGGCGGTTCCGCCGTTTCCCCAAAGCCAGCTCGGACGAGGCCCGCTTCCGTGATCGAGACTTCGTCCAGCGCTTCGGGCCGAATGTGATGAGTCGTGGCTTGGACGATGGCGCTGCGCTCCAGCAGTCCGCGCGATAGCCTCATCGCGAAGCGGACCTCGGGATAGAGGCGCTCGAGCGCGTGTACGTACGCGCGAAGAATGTTTTCGTCGGTCGTCGCCCCTGTCGTTTCGCGCTGTGCCTCGGTCAGCGAGGCGAGCACAGCCGGCAGAGTTGGGCCCGCAGAGTCCCGGCCCCGATCTCGTCGCGGCGACACGATCGACTTCACAGAGGACACACGCGGCTCCGGACCTTCCTCCGGGGCAGGGGGCTTTCTGTGCGCGGAGTCGTCCATCGCTCAGCCCTTTGCTCCTGGTTCACTCGGTCCGTCGGCCGCGCGATCGAGATCGAAGATCTTCTGATGACCGACGTACGATGTGGTTTCGTACCGGGTGATCTTTCCGATTTTTCGGACGATCTCCGCCATTCGTTCCGCTTCGCGAATCAGCACTCGTGCGGCTTTTGCAGCACTCGATTCGGGCTCTGATTGGCGTAGGAGAAGCTCGGCGTATGCCATCATGCTGGTCAGGGGTTGGTTGAGCTCGTGAGCGGCCGTGCCGGCCAACTCCGCGAGGACTCCGTGCTTCTCGGTAAAAGCCAACTTCTTCTGTGCCTCGGCGAGACGCTCCTCGACTCGGATCCGGTCGCGCAAGTCGGCGAAAATCAGGACAATCGCCGAGGGTTCGCCCTTTTTGTAGATCAGCGAAGCCGAAAGCTGCACTGGAATTCGCGTGCCGTGGATGTCGAGAAGGTCGAGCATGGTCGGCTCGAGTCGGCCTGTGCCGCCGTGCTCTGCGGAGCGCACGCGCTGGGTGACGAGCTCGGCCGTCGCAGGTCCAAGAAGATCTACGAGCGTCACGGCCCCGACCACGTCCGATTCGTGATACCCGGTGATTCGCGCCGCGCTGGCATTGAACAAGCGCACACGTTGCTCCATGTCGGTCGCAATGATCGCGTCGACGCTCGCGTCGATCAAAGACTCCAGGAACTCCATCGTTTGGATGAGCTCCTGCTCGGTTTGGCGTTGAAGGGTTACCTCTTCGAACGAGATCACGGTGTGATCCTCCGCGCCGCTCAGGGGAGCAAACGACGCGCTGCAAATGATGGTCGTCCCATCTCGCCGGACGAGACGGATGTCCATCGCGCGGGGATACTGGCCTTGTGAGAGTGCCTCTCGAACCCGCGGAAGATCTTCGGCGGAAAGCAAGTGCCCGATGTCTTGAGAGGCGATCGTTTCCTCGCGGTGCCCCGTGATTTCGTAGCAGCGCGGGTTGGCCGTCCGGATGTCGAGGTCAGGGCCCAGCACGACGACGCCCATCGCCATCGATGCGAACGCCTGGGAGTACCGGCGCAGCAGGCTGCCGACCGGGCTCCGCCTGCGCAGGCGCTCGAGACGGGCCAGCAGTGGCTCGCGGCGTGTCGGCCGGAAAACGACATCGCTCGCGAGCAGATCCAAGCCCTCGGAATACTCTCCCTCCACGACGAGAAGAATGGGCTTCCAACGCATCGGATTCCACCTGGCTGCCTCAGGGTGGGCAGCGTCTAGCACCACCACGTCGTGCTGCAGCTCCGCGTCCCCCACGACATCGCGCCCGAGCCACTCGACCGACCAATCGCTTCGTTCCACGGCAGAGACCAGCTCCTGGTAAAGCTCGGGATCTTTCGAAATCAGTGCCAGTGCGGGCATCTCGTTCGTACCCTACCAGAGACCCGTCTGCCGGTGGCTCTTTCGGGACGAGCGTGTAACCTTGGCCCAGACGGGGCACGTGACAAAGCCGATTGGCATTTTTGATTCGGGTTTGGGCGGCCTCACGGTAGCGCGGGCCATTGCCGGCGCAATTCCGGGCGAGAATCTCGTGTATCTCGGGGACACGGCCAGGGTTCCCTACGGGACGCGAAGCGCGAACACGGTGGTCAGGTACGCGATCGCCTGCGCGGAGCGTCTGCTCAGCTTTGACATCAAACTTCTGGTCGTTGCATGCAACACCGCGAGCGGCGTCGCGCTGGGCGAGCTTCAAGGCCGTCTCGACATTCCGGTGATCGGCGTCATCCAACCTGGCGCGCGCGCTGGGGTCAGGGCGACCCGAACCGGGCGCATCGGAATCCTCGCGACCGCGGGTACGGTGGCGTCCGGTGCTTACGAACGAGCAATTCACGCCGAAAACCAGGCGATGAACGTCTTCGCGAGGTCGGCGCCTTTATTTGTGCCGCTGGCCGAGGAAGGTTGGGTGACCGGTGAGGTGCCGCGGCTCGCGGCCCGTCGCTACCTGCAACCGCTGGTGGAGGTCGATGTCGACACGATCGTCCTCGGTTGCACGCACTACCCCTTGCTCTCCGAGATCATCCACGAGGTCGCTGCGGAGTTGCTCGGGCATGACGTGGCGATCGTCGACAGCGCCGAGGCGACCGCGACCGCCCTCACCGCGATGGTCGACCTGCCCGCAGCAACCGATCAAGCCGCGGGCGGGTTGGAAATCCTGGTCACCGACCTCCCCGGCCAATTTGGTGCGGCGGCATCGCGATTTCTCGGAAAAGAGGTCGGAGGTCTGGATATCCAAGTCATCGACCTCTGAGGTTGCGTTTTACAGTGCAATCAATATATTATATAAATACTGATATGCGTGATTTGGGGGGTGGACAGGCAATCGTCTCGGGCGAGCCATTGGATGAGGGCGAGAATCGTATTTTCGCCACCGGTGAGCTGCTCGACGGTGTCTATGAGGTCATCAAGCTGCTCGGCCGGGGCGGGATGGGCCAGGTCTTCGAAGCCCACGACCACCTGCTCAATCGACGAGTCGCAATCAAGGCCGCCTGGCCGAACCCCCTGACGCCGCCTCTTCGCAACGAGGCTCGCGCGCTGGCCGCGTTCCAGCATCCCAGTTTGGTCAGCGTCCACACGCTGGGGGAGCACCGCGGCATCGACTACCTCGTGATGGAGCGGGTCTATGGGGTCTCGCTGACCCAGCACGCCGACACCCGTTGGGGAAGCGGCGAGCCTTTTAGCGTGTCCGAAGTCGTGCAGATTCTCCTGCCGGCCGCCGAAGGGCTCAGCGTCGTTCATCGCGCGGGGCTCGTCCATCGAGACATCAAACCGGACAACATCATGCTGACTCCAATTCATCGTGTGGTGTTGATGGACTTCGGGCTCGTCTTGCCGGAGTTCGACGTCAACGGAAAGCAGCGCGTAGCGGGCTCTCCTCCGTACATGGCACCGGAGTCTCTGCTCAACACGGCGGCGCCCGGCAGCGGTCATCTCGTCGACATATTTGCGCTCGGCGTGCTCGCCTACGAGTTGCTCACCCAGTCGCGACCCTATGACGGCAGAACGATTCTTGACGTGGTCACGGCGCACGAGCGGGGTCAACCCGTGTCTCTCGCCGAGCTCAGGCCCGACTGCCCGTTGGCGATGTGTCAGCTCGTCCACGAAATGCTCAGCCCGGATCCGCAGCAGCGCAACCAAAGCGCCGAAGCCGTTGCCTGGCAGCTGCGGGCGATCCGCGACGAGCGACCGCGCAGTCACGACCCGAAGGAGACGAGTTCAAAGGCGCCTTCCGTACTCATCGTCGATGACGACGTGGACCTCGCGAAGATCCTCACGTTCTACGTGCGGCAGATCCTTGGTCCAACCGAGATTAGGGTTGCCCATGACGGCGAAGAGGCGTTGAGCGAAGTCCAAAAGGAAGAGCCCGACGTGATGCTGCTCGATTTGCACATGCCCCGCATGAATGGCGTCGAGCTGTGCATGCAGCTCCGCGGCGAAGGGCTCGCCCAGAGCTGTTCGATCATCTCCGTCAGCGCCGGCGCCCAGGAGCACGATGTCCAGCTTCTTCATCAGCTGGGGATTCATCACTTCGTCGAAAAGGGGTCGAACTTGCGAGAGCGACTTCGAACGGTGATCGCCGAAGTCTGCGGCGACCAAGTTCTGGCGAACGACTGATCGCGCCCCTAGAGTTCGGGCATGGCGGACCCGGAACGTTCAGTTTCTACCCTCCGGCGTTGGGCGGAGCATCTCGTCGCGCTGCTCGACGACCGGTTTCGCATTCCGGGTACCGACGTCCGCTTTGGCCTCGACCCGGTCATCGGCATTCTGTTTCCGGGAGTTGGCGATGCGGTCACCGGCGTGGGCTCCGTTGGTCTCATGGCTTTGGCGCTACGCCGCGGGGTGCCACGTGCGATCTTGTTTCGGATGATCCTAAACATCCTCGTGGACCTGTTTGCTGGCGCGCTGCCGATCGTCGGCGATATCTTCGACCTCGCATACAAATCGAACCGGCGAAATCTCGAGCTCATTCGCCAGCACGAAACTCCTGGGTCGAAGGCGACGGGGTGGGACTACGCAATCGCCGCGCTGGGCGTGAGCCTCGCCGTCCTCAGCATCATTGTACCGTTGGTTGCCGTGTTCTACTTCGGGCTCAACTACGGGCCTGAGCTTCTCGAGCATCTTCGGCTTCGATAATTCGCTCGTGGGCTTCGCGTAGCTCTTGCTCGAGGTGACGAATCCGCCGGTGGAGCGAGCGGAGATCACGCTGAGTGGCGAGGTTCAGCACGCTTGCGATTTGCTGTACGCGCTGGTCCATTGCCCCTTCGACCCGCCCACGAAGACGAAGGCTCTTGACCAGGGCCTGCTGAACCTTCGGGTCCTGCATCAGCTTTGCCACTCTCGGATCCTGGAGAAGCTTGAAAAGGCGGTCTTTGAGCGCAGTCATCGTTGCGAGAGGCGGCTAGCCGATTACGGATTGGAGCTTGGTGGCCAGTAGCGCATTGCCCTTGAGCTTGATTTTGCCCTGCATGAAGAACTGCATCGCGGCTCCAGGCTTGTCGGTCATCGCTTTCCAGTCCTCCGTCGAAAGCTCGATCGTACACTCGGCGTTCCCAGCATCGCCTTGAGTGACTCCCGGCGCGTCCTTCATGTTCACCGTCCAGACGCCACCGTCCTGTCCGGTGACGATGAACAAGAAGACTGCGTCAACGGCTTTGGCCTTGTCGACGTCGCTGTCGATCGACCGGGGAATGTTCCGGGTGAATGAGGTTTTCGCGTCGGGCATCGTAGATTTCCCCGCACCGGTTTCCCGCCGGGCGGCGAGCTAACAATGCGCTCCCGAACGTGTCAAGCCAAGCGGTCTCAGGTGCCCGTTTCCAGATCTCGCGCGAGATAGGCCAAAATGACTTCGTCGAGCGTCTTTTCACTCAGCACTTCATGTCCAAAAGGAGCGGCGGGCGCGCGTGAGATTCGCTGACCCGACGTGCTGTTCGGACGCAATTGTTCGTACTGCGGTGAGCCTTCGACCAGGCGCGCCGCGGCGTGCTCCAGAACTTCGGTGCTGACCTCGGAAGGAAGCGCGTCCCCGTTTGCGCCATCGCCAACGGTTTGGACGGAGTCGCCTTCGTCGTACACACCGTCGCGTAGCCCGATGAATACGCGCTTGTGCTGCTCACGCATCAGCTGCTTCACGGTTTCGACGAGCCCTTCGGACCCGACGTGCTCTTGGTACGAAGTCTTCTCCGAGGCGATGATGCGACCGCCGTCGGCGAAAAGCTGGGTGATGACATGCGGCCGCTTCACACCCGAATCCTCGGTTTGAATGTGATACAGCTTTCCCTTATGGCGCACGTTCGTGTTGTAACCCACGAGCGGTGAAGGACTCGCTCCCATCTCAAAATCATATCCCAGAAACAGGGGACAGTCCCCTTTTCCCTGGGGTTAAGGAAGCCCACGCTGGTTCATGGCTGGAAACAAAAAGAAAAAGACCAAAGTGCGACCGCTGTTGCCCCGTCCGGGCGCGCGATACACCTGCTTTGGCGATGGCCTCTGCTGTACGGATATCCATGGCATCGGGCCGCTTACCAAGAAGGAAGTCGGCGACATGCGCCGCATCTACCGCGGTTCGGCAGGCTGGAACGACGATCACGACGACTATATGCTCAACACGGCGGCCGATGGCGGCTGTGTGTTTCTGATGTCCGATCAGCGTTGCTCGGTGCACGCACAGCTGGGCCCCGAGGCGAAGCCCGATGGCTGTCGGCGATTCCCCTTGGGGCTGGCTGCGACCCCGGTGGGCGGTCGAATCACGACGGACCATCGCTGCCCGTGTCGCACGATGGGTGACCGACCCGAGATCCGGCCCGAAGACGTAGAGCCATCGATATCCGACGGCGGAAGCAGGCCCATCGCCGACCGGCGCATCAAGCGGATTCCCATAACTGCGAAAAAAGAGCTCAGCTTCACCGAGTGGGAGCCCATCGAAGCCGAGTATCTGAATCGACTTCAGAGCCGAGAGCCCCTCCTCGGGATCCTGGATGCCAAGCCTTTTCCGGCGCTGCGAGGCAGCAGCTGGGAGAAGCAAGCGCAGGAGTTCGTCGACGCACGAGATGGCACGCAGTTCGGCGTGGCAATGGCGTGGGTTGGTGACACCATCGGCTCGCTCCGAAACGGCCGCAGTCCGAGATCCCCTGGGCGTCCCTGGGGCGCCGCCTTCGATCGCGCGCAAGCACGCTCACCCAAGGGTCGCACCAGTCGAGCGGTGTTTGGTGATTGGGTTGCCGACGAGGTCTGGTCGCTCAAGTGGGCGGAGGACTACGACTTTGCGCTGGCACGCGCCGAGCTCGCCACCAGGCTCACAATTGCCGAAAACATCTGCGGTCGACTGCGAGACACTGGGGCGAGGGCAGACCGAGCGGCGGCCGAAGCGGTGATGATGCTCGAGCTCGTCGGTGAATCCGATTTCTGGACTGAGGTCAAGGACTCCATGCGCCCATCATGAGCACGGCGGAACGTGACGGCGACGTGCTCGCCCTCCAAATCGCGCGACCCCTGCGAGCGACATCGAAGGTCGTGCGGAGGTGCAGCCTTGGCCTGCCCATCGTCGCCGAGGTCCCTCCGATTCTCGACACTGGCGAGCCGTTCCCTACGCGATACTGGCTCACTTGCCCTCTTGCGCATCGTCGCATCGCCCGGCTCGAGGCGAAAGGTGGAGTCCGTGCGGCGCAGTCCAAAATCGATGCTGACCCCGAGCGAATGCGCGCGCTCGAGGTCGCTCATGCGCGCTATGCTCGCGAACGTGAAGCGCTGCTTTCCGACGATGCGCGCCATCGTCCAACTGGAGGAGTCGGTGGTTCATCCGCCGGTGTGAAGTGCCTCCACGCGCATTACGCGGACTTCGCTGCTGGCAACGAGAATCCGATCGGTCGCGATGTGCACGAGGCGATTGGCGAGCCTTGCTGCGAGCTGCCGTGTGTGACGAACATTGACGGCGAGCTCCGACGTAATCCAAACTGGCGGGAGCCGACCGATGACGACGACCCGCAATGAGGCACCTTCCGGGCCACTCTCACAGCGCTTGCTTTGGTTGGGCATCGCGGCTGGCTCGCTAGCGGTGCTGGCGGCGGCACTGGCTGTCGAACCCGACGTTCGCGGTTACGGTACGCATACCCAGCTTGGCTTGCCTCCTTGTGGCTTCCTCTTACTCACCGGTTCGCCGTGCCCCGGATGTGGGCTCACGACGGCATTTGCACACGGCGTACGCGGCCACTGGTCGATGGCGGCAGACGCAAACCCGCTCGGCCTTGCTCTGTTTTTCCTGGTCTGCGCTTGCATTCCGCTCGGGGTGACCGCTGCGCTGCGCAGCTGGTCTCTCGGCGAGGTCATCGATCGCTTCGGACTCAACCGCTGGGCGATTGCGGTCGCGGGCTGCGCCATTCTGGTCTGGGTCGTGCGCTTCGCGGTCGCGCTCTAAGGTTTGCGCGCAATCGCATGCCGCGTCTGCTTCAGGAGGTCTTCGCCGCTCTTGACGCTGACCTCCGGTGTGCTCATGTGCCCAATCTCCACCTCGGGCCGCGGCGCAATGTCCCCGCCCCAGAGCTCACCGCTTTCGATCTGACCGTCCAAGCGCCGGAGCACGTAGCCGGCGCCTTTGCCATCGGTTTCTGGGAGCAGGATGCAGAACTCGTCCCGCCGCAAGCGAAAGAGATGGTCGACCGCGCGGATGCAAGACTTGAGCCCGCTGCCGATCATGGCCATCGCGCGATCCGCCGTGCCGTCCTCGCTTGCCGCCGCGATTCCCGACGAGTTGCCAAGCCTCACGACGATACAGCTCAGCGGATGGCCGTAGCGCTCGGCGCGCGTGTGTTCGTAGTCTAGGCTGATCAGGAGTTGTGATGGCGTTCCGGCGCCGGTCACTGGATCTCGTTGATCGGCGGGTGGAGTGCTCTCAGGAATGCCGAGGCGGTCGCGCCGCGTGGCACGCAAGACGTTGCGCACGCGCTGCTGGATTTCGAATACGCGATACGGGCGGGTTAGGTAGTCCTCAGCGCCGAGCTCGATCCCGCGACGCCTTGCGTCGACGTCGCCTTCGTCGGTCACG
The DNA here is from genome assembly GCA_965533395.1 of uncultured Myxococcales bacterium. Lineage (GTDB taxonomy): Bacteria > Myxococcota_A > Polyangia > Polyangiales > Houyiibacteriaceae > SG8-38. The sequence goes on along the minus strand of CBESWY010000024.1, from coordinate 8,981 downwards.
AGCAAGACCGGAATGCTCACGAGGCTGGTGTCCGCCTTGAGAATACGCAGGATTTCGAAACCGTCGATCTCGGACATCGTTGCGTCGAGCATGAGCAGGTCGGGGGGCCGGCGCGCAACCATGGCCAGCACCTCGGGGCCGTCCGCCGCAGTCACGACGTCGTAACCCGCCGCCTCGCACGCTTCATGAAGCAAACGAAGGTTGAAAGGATCGGGGTCCCCGACGAGAACCAAGGCGCTCATCGCGCCGGCTCGCTTGCGCTTGGTCGCGTCCTGTCCCGTCCCACGGCCGCTACCGTATCACGGCGCTCCCAGACCCTCCAATCTCCGTGCCCTCGAAGGGGACGGGAGTAAGCTATGCGCCGTGGTAGCCCCAGCCAGACTCATCGCGGCCCGCGTCCTTCAACGGGTCGCCAGCGACGACGCCTGGGCGACGCCCACCCTCGACGCAGAGCTCCGTCGTGCTTCGCTCGATCGCGCCGACGCCGCGCTCGCAACGCAGATCGTGTACGGTTCGCTGCGGACTGCGCCCGAGCTCGAAGCCACGATCGGCCGATACCTTCAGCGCCCGCTCAAGGTCGACGATTGGACCCGGGCTGTGCTGATCGGCGCTGTCTATCAGCTCTCGTACCTCGAACGGGTGCCTCCACATGCCGTCGTCAACGATGCGGTGGAGCTCGTACGAATGAAGCGCGGCGGGAGACTTGCCGGGTTCGTAAACGCGGTGCTTCGAAAGGTGGCTGCCAATCGCCCCGAGGGCCGGCAGCCGCCTTCGTCTCTAGCGGTTCCGGAATGGCTGCGAAACTCCCTGAGGTCATCCATTGGGTCAGAGCACGCCGAGGACGTTCTTCGCGTCGGTGAGGAGGCTCCATCAATCGATCTCCGCGTGCGTGCCGACCTCAAACGAGACGATGTCGCCGACGCGATTGTTGCCGCGCAGCCCGATGCGTCCCTGACGCGCACCGCCCTGTCGCCTCACGGACTGCGTATCCGCGGCGCGGGCGATCCCCGAGCGCTGCCCGGCTACCAACGAGGCGCGTTTGCCGCACAGGAAGAGGGCGCCCAGCTGATCGGCCTCATGCTGGGCACCGAGCCGGGCGACCGCGTTCTCGATGCCTGCGCAGGCCGCGGGGGCAAGACCGCTCAGCTGGTAGAAGCGGTCGGCGAATCGGGCAGCGTCGTGGCCACCGACCTTCACGAGCACCGGCTCGAGCAAATTCCTGCCGAGCTCTCGCGGCTTCGACTCGACCGGGCGAAGCTCGAGACGGCCGTCGTCGATTGGACGGTTGGAAGGGGTCAGGTCCAGGGCGGGTTTGATCGCATTCTCGTCGACGCTCCATGCAGCGGGCTCGGCACGCTGCGCCGTAGGCCTGAAATTTTACTGCGAACCGGTCCGAAAGATCCCGCCCGAATGGGTGACATGCAGCGGCGTCTCCTCGAAACCGTGTCGCCACTGGTTCGACGCGGCGGCACCCTTCTCTACGCGGTTTGCTCACCTCTCGATGAGGAGGGCGCAGAGGTGGCATCGGGCGCAGATCTATCCGGATTCGAGCTCCAAGCGGGGCGGGCTTCACTTCTGAAATCACTATGCTTTGAATCATCCGGCCGCATGGATGTCGGTCCATGGATCGAGGGTGCCGGCCCGTGGGCAGATGCCTATCAGGTCTACATGTGGGTAAATGTAGGATAGCTCTTTGACAGTGCTCGACGATAACGCTAGATTCCGCCGAGCTTGAAATACGGGGCGTAGCGCAGCTTGGTAGCGCGCACGGTTCGGGACCGTGAGGTCGGAGGTTCGAATCCTCTCGCCCCGACTAGAATTGAACACTGCAATTACAATTGCGGCGGAGGCAGGATGGCAAAGGCGTTACCACCGGTAAGAGTACTCGTCGTCGATGATGACCAGGCGATCTTGGAGTTCATGGAGACCTTCCTCACCAAGGACGGCTTCGAGGTCACGACCCTCGCCAATCCCAAAGATGCGCCAGCCCAAGTTAAAGAGGGCGGTTACCACCTCGTCGTGCTCGACCTGATGATGCCCGGCCTCGGCGGCGTCGAAGTCCTCGAGCAAATCCGCAGGGTAGACAGCGACGTGGCGGTCGTGATCTTCACCGGCTACCCGTCTCTCGATACCGCCGTCCAGTCGATGAAGCTCGACGCGGTCGACTACCTCAAAAAGCCTTTCAACCCCGATGAGTTTCGAGAGGTTCTCGATCGAGTCATGCGCAAGAAAGGTCTTCTTCGTACGCCCGAAGAAAACCTCCACCGCGTGATCGGCGAGACCATTCGAGGTCTCCGCAAAGATCGCGGTTTGACTTTGAAGCAGATGGCTCGGCGTACCGGGCTCAGCGTGTCACTGCTTTCGCAAATCGAGCGCGCCGAGTCCAGCGCGTCCATCAGCTCGCTCTACAAGATTGCAACCGCGCTCGACGTGCGGATTCAAGATCTTTTCGGCGAGTACTGATCGCCGCCCGCTACTTCGAGCTGGCCGAAAGCTCTAGTACGGCAATTAGATGTGCGCGCAGCTGCGGCTCGTCGACGACCTCTAGCGCGCGGCGGCCTCTTTTCTGTGCGCCCGCAACCTGGTCGTCGGCCGCGAGCAACTCGATCAGGCGCACTCTCGCATACAGGTCGTCGGCGGCCACAACGGTCCATCGATCGAGAACCTCGATCGCCGCTCGACGATTGCCCCGCGAAGCAAGCCTTTCGGCCAGTGCGCGCGCGCGGAGCCCCGCGTCGTCCAGCTCGGTCGTCTTGACGGCTGCGTAGTAGGCGGCCGCCTCCTCGAAATGCCCGGCGCGCTCGTAGAGCGCCGCAAGCGCAGCGCGCTCAGCGTCCCGTTTCGGATCGAACAGACGAAGGCCCGCCCTGAGCGCTCCCTGATCGAGATAGATTCCTGCGAGTGTCTTTCGAATGGCCAGCGAGTAGTGCGGCGCCTGGCTCAAAGCTTCTGCGGCGGCCCCACTCCGACCCTGCGCCGCCGAGCACTCCACGAACGCCAACCGCGCTGCTTCGAAGCTCGCCGCCCCGAACGGGACCTGGGCTAGGGTGGCAGCCGCTTCGACGTAATTTCCATCGATCAGAAGCGCGCGCCCCTGGGCGTACCCAACTTTCGGAGAGGGCGCCGCGGAGTTCAACAGTTCGAGCGCGCTGCCGGCTTCACCGATCTTCAACAACAGACCGACACGCTCGGACCAGCCTCCCAGGCGTCGGCTATCGGGGCCTGCCAAGAACGACGCGACTTCAGCTCGATCGCCGCTCTTGATGAGAGCTTGCAGCCAAAGTGCCACGTTTTCCGGGGTGTCCAGCGACGTGGCGAGCACCCGGACGGCCAAGGCGGGCTGGCCGTTCTCGAGCGCGAGCTCCCCACCCTCCCGGGCACGAGCTGCAAGGGTCGAGCTCGGATCCAGGGCAAGGGCACGCGACAACGTTTCCGTATCTCCGCTTCGTCGCGCCAGGTCGAGCAGGACGCCCCTCGCGTGCTTCGAAGGCGCATGGCGTGAGGAGCCGAGGTGATCGAGCAGAATCGCTTCGGCCCGTTCGGGACGGCCGGACGCGATTAGTGATTCCGCCAGTGCGACGATCGGCGCATCCCAGCCCGGCGCCAGCTCATGAGTCCGGAGGAACGCTGCAATCGCCTCTCGTTCCTCGCCGCGATGTGCCGCGATTCGACCCTGTGCGAGCGCGACCCACGGCGAGCCCGGATAGGAGCGACGTGCCGCAGTGAGCGTTCGATCGGCGCGACGCGAGTCTCCGCTGAGCTCGTACTCTTCGGCCAAGCGCGTCATTAGAAGCACGTCGTCCGCCGGCGCCGCGGTCGCGTTCTCGAACGCCATTGCTGCCTCACCGTGGAGACCCTTGCTTGCCGATGCCTCGCCCTCGATGAACCACTCGTAGGCGTACGGCGAGACGAACGGGCCATGCTCCAACTCGCCGTCCACGACGCGAGGAACCGTACGCAGTGCGGGGGCGGTGCATGCGACCAGTCCCAGCAGAAATATTGAAGCCAATCGACTCACCTTCGAATCATAGTCGACGGGGTCATTCGAAGCCCGAGAGCCCGCTGGCATGGCGTTTGACTTCGCCGCGCGGCACCCCTACATCTTCGCGAAGCGCGAGCCTACCGTTGCACCGATTCCGCGCTTGAACTCAGGGAGAAGACGATGGGTCCGATTTGGATGACGTTGCTGTTGGTGAGCACGCTCGGATTTTTCTCATGGTCCGCGTTTCGGCGGATGAGGCAGGTCAAAGTGGGGGTGCCCGACCCTCGGTTTGGCTGGGACTCGAAGCAAATCGCGGACCGGACCAAGACACTGCTGGTCTACGCCTTTGGGCAGAAAAGGATGCCCAACTACACGCTGGCGGGTTTCGCCCACGTGGGGATCTTCGTTGCCTTCCAGGTGCTCTTGCTCAACAGCCTCATGCTCTGGGGCCGCGGCTTCGACCCTGGGTTCGACTTCTGGGGCATCTTGAGCACCGAGCACCTCGGCGGGAAGGTCTACTCCTTAGTCAAGGAGCTCGCAGCGTTCGCCGCGATCGTTGGCTCGGTTCTCTTTTTGTACCTGCGCTGGGTCAAGCGCGGTCTAGACAGCGGTGACCCGAAAGCCGTCAAGGACAAACCTCGCATGACGATCGGCCACCACGCCAACCGCTACGTCTTCACCGAGCCCATCCTGATTCTTTTCATCATCATCACGATGATGGCCGCGGACTTCCTTTACGTCGGCGCCTCCCTGGTGATCGATTCGCGCGCATACGGAGAAGCGATTCATGCGGGCTGGTGGGAGCCGTTCGGCGGCATCGTCGCGCAGCTTCTATCAGGCACCGACAACGACGGCGTCCTGCGCGCGTTCCAGCATGCGGGCTTCTGGTGGCACTCCGCGTTCGTTCTCATCTTCTTGAACATCCTTCCATATTCGAAACACTTTCATGTGCTGACCGTGATTCCGAACGTGTTCGCCTACGAGCGCAGGCCGAACGCCCTTCCCAAAGTCGAAGACCTCGAAGGCAAGGTAGAGCGCGAAGAGTCGCTCGGTATCAACCGGCTGAGCGACCTCACGTACAAGCACATCATGGACCTGTACACCTGCACCGAGTGCGGGCGGTGCAGCGACAACTGCCCAGCATACATCACGGGAAAAAAGCTCTCGCCCAAGCACCTCACGCTAGCGATTCGAGATCATCTTTACGCCACAGAACAAGACATGTTTGGCAAGGAGGCTCTGGTCGAAGAACCGGGCGATGTGCCCGCAGCGGAGCCCAAGCCTAGCGCGGCGGAGGAGCCGATTCACACCTTCCCAGCGGCGCCTGAGGGTGGCTACTTCGTAGGCGAAACGGTGGTCGATCTGGTTCCCAACATCCTCCACCCCGACGTGATTTGGGGCTGCACGTCCTGTCGTGCGTGCGAAGAGCAGTGTCCGGTCATGATTTCCTACGTCGACAAAATCATCGGCATGCGACGCGAGGAAGTCATGATGAAGAACGAATTCCCCGGCGAGCTCCAGGGCGCGTTCAACGGCATCGAGACGAACGGCAATCCGTGGAACATCTCCGCGATGGATCGGGCGGACTGGGCCGACGGCCTCGACATCCCGCTGCTGAGTGACAATCCCGACGCCGATGTCCTTTACTGGGTGGGCTGCGCGGCCAGCTACGACGACCGCGCCAAAAAAGTGGCGCGCGCCGTGTCGAAGCTCTTGAAGAAGGCACGCATCGACTTTGCGATCCTTGGAACCGAGGAAACCTGCACGGGCGATCCAGCGCGTCGCGCCGGCAACGAATACCTCTTTCAGATGCTTGCCGAGCAGAATGTCGAAACTCTCAACGGCTACGACGCCTCGAAGAAGACCATAATCACCGCCTGCCCGCATTGCTTCAACACGCTTGCCAACGAGTACAGCGATTTCGGCGGTTCGTACGACGTGGTGCACCACAGCGACTTCCTCAATGGTTTGCTGGTAGCCGGCAAGCTCATCCCGTCGAAGGCCGTGAGGGGCAAGGTTGTCTACCACGACAGCTGCTACCTCGGCCGCTACAACCAGGTTTACGATTCACCGCGTCAGATTCTCGAGTCGATCGAAGGCCTGGAGCTGACCGAGGTCCCGTATTGGAACCGCAAGAAGGGTCTGTGCTGCGGTGCCGGCGGCGCGCAGATGTTCATGGAAGAGCAGGGCGAGGAGCGCGTGAACAACAAGCGTACGCTGCAGCTGCTCGACACGGGCGCAACCACAGTGGCTAGCGCCTGTCCATTCTGCATGACCATGCTGACGGATGGTATCAAGGACGAGGAAAAGGCCGATGAGATCGCCCAGCGCGACATTGCCGAAATCCTCGCCGACGCGATCGAGCTCAACGAAGTCGAGCAGACGCCGGTGGCCGCCGAGTAGGCTGCGGGACGGCACGCGTCGCGGCGGTTGACACCAGCGTTCCCTCCATAGATGCTCGCGTCGCATGACCGCGCGTGACTATCTGCATGCTGCGTTCCACGACCCGCGAACTCATGTGTATCGCGTGGTCGAGTCGACCGTTTGGAGCCTGATCGTCTTGTCGATCGCGGTGCTCGTCGCCGAGCCTTTCTTCCCAGAGGGCTCGACGGGCGATCAAATCCTTCAACGGGTCGACAGGGTTCTTCTCTGGCTGTTCGCCATCGAGGTTAGCACCAGGATACTGACGTATCGCCCGCCGGTGCTCGAGGTGTTCAAGCAGCCGCCGCTCGGCAGGCTGCGCACCGAGATTTTCGATCGGATTCGATTTGCGCTGACGCCAATGATGCTCATCGACATCGTCACCGTGCTCGCTTTGGTCCCCGCTCTTCGTGGTCTGCGCGCCTTGCGCCTCTTGCGGCTCCTTCGCAGCCGAAAATTCTTCCGCTATGCGAATCCATTCCGCGGATTGATGCACGCCTTCGAAGAGGACCGTCTCCTGTTCACGTTTGCGTTTGCGGTCCTTGGCGTGGAAACGATTCTTGGAGGAATCAGCCTCTTTCTCGTGGAGCGCTTCTCGAACCCCGAGATCCAAACCGTCGGCGATGGGCTCTGGTGGGCCTTGGTGACGATCACCACGGTGGGCTTCGGCGACATCACGCCTGTGACGACCTTGGGCCGTGTCATTGGCGGCGTGATGATGGTCGGAGGCCTGTTCACCTTGGCTCTTTTCGCAGGCGTCATTGGCCACAGCCTGTTACACGCGGTCCTGAGCATCCGGGAGGAGCAGTTTCGAATGAGCGGTTATGTCAATCACATCGTCGTCTGCGGCTACGAGCTCGGGAGCGGAATGCTGCTCGACGTCCTCAGCAAGGAAATCGATTTCGAGGAGCAGCGCGTCGTGCTTTTCGGTCCTTACGAGCGCCCTCGGGAGCTCGCCCCCGAGTTCATGTGGGTCCAGGGCGACCCCACCAAAGAGAGCGAGCTCGGCAAAGCGCGAATTGCCTACTCCTCGACGGTCATCGTGACCGGTTCGCGCCGTGTGAAGCCCCAGCAGGCCGACGCAACGACGATCCTCACGGTGTTCACGATTCGCTCGGCATTGACCAAGAGCCTCGCGTCCGAGAAGCGCAAGAGCCCGGTACGGATCATTGCCGAGGTTCTGGACTCCGAGAATGTCCAACATGCGCGAACGGCCGGCAGCGATGAGGTCATCGAGACGCGTCGAGTGGGATACTCGCTGCTGGCGCACACGGTCGTCTATCCCGGTGTGGCCGACGCGACCAGCCGCATGGTCTTTGCCGGGAATCAGAATTTGTACGTGGGTCCGGTGCCGCAATACATGGTGGTTCCTGCGACTTTCGACGAGGTGAGCCGGCAGGTTCGTGCGTCGAGCGGCTGTTTGGTGATCGGCGTCCGGAGCGCCGATTCAGGTAAGGAGGAGATCAATCCCGCGGGCGACCTCCTGGTCGTGCCGGGAATGGAGCTGCTCTATTTGTCTTCCAAGCCACGTCTGGAAGGCACGTGACCGTCTATGCAAAACGCGAACCCCTGCTCGTGCGTACCGGCGCGCGGTTCGACTGCGTCGGAGACGGCCTGTGCTGCAGTGACATCCATGCCGTCGGCGCCCTGAGCGACGAAGATTGCCAAATGCTCGAGATGATTTCCGAGGACGCGATCGACCGGCACGAAGGGGAGGACGCTGCGGTTCTCATGATGCGAAGCGATACCGGGCGATGCGTCTTCTGGAGCGAACAGGGTTGCGCGATCCACGCCCAAATCGGCCCTCAGTTGAAGCCCACGCCGTGCATCCAGTTTCCCTACGCGCTGACGGCAACCCCATTGGGCGGACGGATCTCGACACAGCACCGCTGCACCTGCCGCACCTTGGGGCCGCTGCCGCCGGTTCGCGCGGAAGACGCAAAGGCCTGTTTGGTCGATTCGAATGGAGAGCTGAAACCCGAGCACGCGGTCCTCGACGATGTGTTTTGGTCGCAACACGAGCCGCTTTCCTTCGCTGACTACGCCGCTCGCGAGGCGGGTCTGATCGGGGCCCTGCTCGAAGGGTCGAATTTGATGACGGTGCTCGACGCGCATCCCTTCCCGACGCTGTCCGGCATGAGCTGGTCGGACGTCGCCGACGAACTGCACGACTTTCGGGGCCCCACGCGAGCGGCCCATGCCGCGCGATGGTTCGCCGACGCGATTGCCTTCTTGGTGGACCGTCGCGAACGCAGCGAGCATGGGCGTCCCTGGGCCGATTCATTCGAGCAAGCCGGCGAGCGGGTCGTCGACCCGGTCTCGCCCAACAAAGTCTTCGGCGACTGGATCGCGGACGAAGTGTGGTCGATGCGCTGGACGCGGTTCGGGAGCCTGGCCCGAGCGCGGAGCGAGCTTGCCACCCGGCTCGCCATCGCACGTCGCATCGCTGGCTGCCTCGACATCAGCACGCCAAAGCAAGACAACATTGCGGCCGCGGAGGCTGTGATGATCGTCGATATCATTGGAACGACGGACGCCTGGGAAAAAGTTCAAGAGGCGGTTCCCGAGCCCTAGTGAT
>CBESWY010000023.1:0-20901 GCA_965533395.1 uncultured Myxococcales bacterium | reverse complement strand
ACGGTCGGCAGCGCGCACGTCATGGGCGGCTGTCCGATGGGCGACGACCCGAAGCGAAGCGTGGCTGGCAGCGATGGCAAGTTCCACCACTTGGACAACCTCTACATCATGGACGGCTCTCTCTTTCCTACCAGCATCGGCGCCAACCCACAGCTCTCGATCTACGGCCTCGTCTACAAGCTCTCGAGCAACCTCGCCAAGCAGTTTCAGGCATAGACTTCAGTCTTGCTCAGCCGATGTCGTTTAGGAATCCGAGAAGGTGTCGGTTGACCGTTTCGGGCTGCTCCTGCTGCACGAAATGGCCCGCGCCTGGGATGAGCTCGATGCCCCGGAGGTCGGTGACCCGGCTCGGCATGGTTTCGAGGGTCTTGCGCGTGATGATTTGAAGGACGGGGTCTTTCTCCCCACAGAGAAATAGCGCGGGTTGCTCGACTTGGCGGCGACCGTAGTCCGGGTCGTGCTCCCAATTGAGGTCCATCGCGCGGTAGGAGTTGAGGCCACCGATGAACGCCGCCGCGGGCCCCGTCTGCATGTACGCTTCGACCAGATAGTCGAGGTCCTCTTCGGTGAGCCATGGCCATGGCAAGGGCTCTTTCGGCTCGGCGAGCACATCCAAGTAGCCCGTGCCTTCCGCGGGGAACTTCTTGAAGTCGAGCAAGCTTCCGCGCGCGCTCAAGGCCCAGTAGATTCGCTTTAGAAACAATCGAGGGTGACGGCCGAGCTCTTCTTCGGCCGGTCCTACCTTTTGGAAGTAGTGCAGATGAAGGAAGTGGTTTTTCGCGATGGTGGCATAGACCTGGCTCGGTTTCCTGCCCTTCGCCCCCTCTTCTTTGCTTGTCGTGATGGGTTTTTCTGCCTTCTTCTCGCCTCCAGCAAATCCGACCCCGTAGGGCACGGCGAGCGATACGACGGCGCGGACTCGCTCCGGCGCGTGTAGCGCGGCCGCCCACGCCGCCTGCGCACCGAAGTCGTGGCCGACGAAGACCGCTTGTTCTTCACCGAGCGCGTCGAGGACACCGGTCAGATCGGCGACGATCGTTTGGTTGCTGTATTCGCTTGCGGAGAGGGGCCGGTCACTCCGTCCGTAGCCCCGCATGTCGACCGCAATGGCCCTAAAGCCAGCGTCCGCGACCACCGGCAGTTGATGCCGCCAGGAGTACCAGAGGCCCGGAAAGCCGTGGCAGAACAAGACCGCGGGCCCCGTGCCGCGGCTGACCGCGTGCATTCGAATCCCGTTCGATTCGAGCGCTAGATGCTCGGCGCCGCTCACGGTGCGCTCTGGGGACTACGGCACGGCAGCCGCTGTGACCTCGTCGACCAGGCTCTTCGAGAACATTCGCCCGGTCAGCTTGTCACGAACCTTCTTGTCCGCGGCGTCCCACTCGGCTTTGGCGTCACCCGCTTCGACGGCCTGAATACCTTTCTTCATGATGACTTCGTAGGCCTTCTGGTCCTCTTTGCGAACTACCTTGTTGAGCAGCTGGTGCGCCCGGGCCGCAGTGCTATCGAACACCTCTTTGATGTCTGGCGGGAGCTCGTCATACTTGTCTTTGCGCATCATCGTGCCGCCCGCGATGATTGCCGAGTTGTGCGCGGTCATGTACTTGACCCGCGTGTACCACTGGAGCGCAACCGCAGTTAGTGCAGAGGACGAGATGACGTCCACCATTCGGGTCTGAAGGGCAGGGTATACCTCGGGTACGCCGAGCCGAACCGCGCTCGCGCCAATGGCCTGATAGAACTCGACGAAGATTGGATCGTCTTTCCATACCCACGGGCGCATGGCCTTGATATCGGACGGCCGCTTGATGGGCTTGACGGAGAACAGGCGCGTCTTGCCGGCGTCGCCCCAACCAACCAGCTTGAAGCCTTCCTTTTCGAACATGCCCTCGAACTTGGGGGCCATCTTCTCACGTACGCGATCGAGCTCCGCATAAGTGTCGAGGAGGCCGGGTAGCACCAGGACGTTCATCGCCGGGACCAGCAAGCTCATCCCCGTCATCGTGACGACGCCGCCGTCGAGCTGCCCAACCCGCATCTTCCGCACGAAGTCGCGCTCGTCGCCTTGAGAGCCACCCGGGTAGAAGCGCAGCTTGAGCCTGCCATCGGTTTTCTCTTGAAGCGTCTTGTTCCAGGCGTTGAGGATCTTCATCCACGATGAGCCGTCCGGAACGAGCGAGGCGATGCGAAGGATGTAGGCTTCCTCTGCTTTGGTGGGCGTGCTGCTGCCTGGCAGCGCGAAGGCGGCGGCCAGAAGCAGAAAAATCGGTACAAAACGGCGCTTCATTCTCTAAAACCTTTCCCGTCGCGTGGGAGCCCGCCGAGAGTCACAAGTTCCCTCGCCGTCGTCAATATGAATGGTTTGCTTTCTCGAGCATGCAGGACGCTTCATCTTCGAATAGCTCGACGAGCCGGCCCCGGGTTTTACTCACTGCCTCGTCCACCCTGACCCCAATGATCACCTTTCCGGGCGAGCTATGCTATGTGCGGGTTCGATGGGTCGAGACCTCATCCAAAACCGCGACAGCACGGCGCGCGACCACCTCGCCAACGAGCGAACGTTCCTCGCGTGGGTGCGGACGGCGCTTGGTCTGGTTGGGCTGGGTGTTCTGCTCGAACGGCTAGGGGCTGGAGGCGAAGCGATTGCAGTGGCTGCGGGCGTCGGCTTCATCAGCTTCGGTGGCCTGTCGCTGATCTACGCGGTGAGCCGCTATCTCTGGGTCGCGAAGAACCTCGAACGCGGAATGTTTCCCGTCGCAGTTCGGGGTCCGATTGTCGTCGCGTTTGGGGCGATCTTGGTGGCGGGCGGGGCGATGCTTTACGTGCTCTTGCTTCACTGACGCTGGCGCACTAACTGGCCCAGTCGAGACTCCTCAGAACGGGCGATCGCGGAATCGACAGCGATCGGTCCGCGGGAGGAGCTCCCCGCAAAGCCAAACATCCTCGCGCGGACCCGCTTCGTTGTGAGTAACCGAAATGGTTACCGAATGTGGCTGATCAGGTCACACCGCAGATCCCCAAATTGGAGAAAATGGAGTGATTACAGGATCATTTCAGAGTGGCATGGGAGGTGCTTATGTCAGCTACGACTCAGGCCATGTGCTTCCGCGATACTCAAATACTACTTGGATCCTGGCTGCCAGGCTGCCGCAGGGTAGTGTGCGCATTGTCCGGGCTGGCCGTCGTGTTGGCGGTTGGATGTGGAAGTCAAATCGAGCAGCAGTCGCGCTCGGATCTCGATCGCATTCACGCGCGGCTGAACCAGCAGGGCCTCGGAACGCCTGCCGGCCAAGACGCCAGGCCCGAAGTGACACCTCATGCCCTTGGAAGCCTGCGAAGCTACATTGCCTCCGCCTTCGCCAATAGTCCGGAGCTCCGCGCGTCATACGAAGAGTGGCGTGCTTCCCTCGAAGGGCCGGCGCAGGCGCGAAGGTTTCCGGACTTGGTGCTCACCTACGGGGGCTTCATACGTGCAGTCGAAACGCGTGTGGGCCCGCAGAGGCATCGCCTCGGCGTCATGCAATGGTTCCCCTGGCCCACTCGGCTGAACGCAGGCCGCGATGCAGCCGCTTTCGCTGCGGTGTCTGCGCAACAGCGTTTCGAGGCCTTTGCGCTCGATGTGGCGGCGCAGGTAGCGCGTGCCTACTGGAAACTTTGGTTCATTCAGAAAAATCAGGTCGTGCAGCAAGCGCAGCGGGAAGTCCTTTTGAGTCTCTCGCAACAAGTCCGCGCGCGTTTGGAATCGGGGACGATCGGCCTGGCCGATCTTGTGCAAGTCGACCTGTCGATCTCTCGTATCAGTGACGTCATCGCAGGGCTTCGAGAATCAGAACGAAGCGCCACAGCCGAGCTCGTTCGGGTGATTGGCGCGGAGAGCGGGACGCCGACTCCTATCGTTCCTGAGCAAGACCCCCCTTCTGCCTTGCTCCCGGCCTCCGAGGTGAGTGAGCTCAAGGACGCTGCGGTTGCGCATCCACGCGTGGCAGCCATGGGCTCCATGTCGGAGGCCGCAGAAGAACGCGCGCGCGCAGCAAAAGGGGAACGAGGCCCTTCGATCGGCCTTGGCTTGGATTGGATCATCACCGGCGACGCGATCGACCCGGCGATTCCGAAGAGCGGACAGGACGCTGTCGTTGGGGTGGTGGCTCTGAAGGTTCCTGTCTCCGGCGGCGCGTACAAGGCAGCCCAGCAGCAAGCGAAAATCGAGGGCGCGATGTATCGTTCGCGTGAGCGCGCGGCACGGGATCGCGCCGTGGCGGAGTTGGAACAGGCGCTTGCCAACCTTCGCGATGCTGTTCGACGAGTGCTGCTCTACGAGACGACACTCGTGCCTCAGGCAGAGACGACCTACAGCTCCACGCTCGACGGGTACCAGAGCGGACGCTCTTCCTTGGCGGAAGTGCTGATCGCCGAGAAGGATCTGCTCGAGCTTGCATTGGGTCTCTTCCAAGCGCACGCGAGCTACGGAGTATCGTGGGCCGAGCTCGAGCGTGTCGTCGGAAGGCCGGTGCCCACCCAATCGGACGAGGATGCCATTGCGCCATGAACCCACGTAGACGAAATGCCTTGGCCGCCGCATCGCTTCTCATCGTGTTTGTGATCGGCATCACCGTTGGCGCCAAAGGTTGCGACGAGAAGTCGCATGAACAGGGCTCGCTCGAATCCGAGCATGCCGCCCATGAACAAGGCGCCGTGTGGACCTGTTCCATGCATCCCCAAATCCGGATGGACAAACCGGGCCAATGTCCGATCTGCGGAATGGACCTCATCCCCGCGGCGCCCGCTGACGATGAAGACGAGGGCGAGCATGTGAGCACCCGTGGCGAGCTCGTGAAGCTCTCGCCGCGCTCCCGCGCACTCGCGGCGATCGAAACCGCAGTGGTCGCACGCACGAGCTCGCGCGCCGAAATCCGCTTGCTTGGTCGCATCGACTTCGACGAAACTCGCATCCGCACCGTCACGCCGTGGACCGCCGGCCGTATCGACGAGCTTCGCGTTCGGGTCACGGGCGCGCGGATCAAGCGGAATCAAGTCGTCGCGAAGCTCTACAGCCCCGAAATCTACAGCGCGATGCGAGATCTCGTTGCTGCAGCCGAACAGTCCGAGCGCCTTGCGAGCGGCTTGCACGGCTCGGCGGAGTTGGCGCAGCAAGCCCTGAGCGCGAGCAAGGAGCGTCTACGCCTGCTCGGAGTGCCCAACCGTGAGATCAGCAACGTCGTTCGAAGCCGGAAGCCTCCCACGGATGTCGGGATCCGTTCTCCCTTTACGGGCACGGTGATCGAAAGACTGGTCGATGAAGGCCAGTACGTTTCGGCCGGGACACCTTTGTTTCGAATCGCGGATCTCTCGCGAGTTTGGGTTCAGATCGACGCTTACGAGACCGACTTGCCCCACCTCCGCGTTGGTCAAGAGGTGGTCGTGCAGGTCGAAGGCTTGGCTGGAGAGCCGTTCACCGGCCGCACCGCGTTCATCGATCCGGTTCTAGACGAGCGTGAGCGAACCGCGCGCGTTCGCGTCGAGGTCGATAACCCCAAGGGCCGGCTGCGTCCCGGCATGTTCGCAGAGGCGATCATCGAAAGCGACGCGGCCGGCGGACCCGCGCCGCTGGTCATCCCCGAATCTGCCCCCTTGTTCACCGGACGGCGTTCGGTGGTGTTTGTCGAATCCCCGCAAGCATCGGTTCCAACGTATGAGCTTCGCGTCGTTCGGCTCGGGCCTCGTGCTGGGCCGGTGTACCCAGTGCTCGCGGGTCTCAACGAGGGCGAGCGGGTCGTGACCCAGGGCGCGTTCGTGCTGGACGCCGACGTTCAGTTGAGGGGCGGGCGCAGCATGATGACCATGGCGGACGATGTCTCCTCTGCCCCTCCGACGGCACCTCCGGTACCACCGGCATTTCGGGCAGGGTTGCGGCCCATCGTCGAGTCCTATCTCGAAGCGCAGGCGCAGCTAGCTCGTGACGATGTCGATGCGGCCCGTCAAAGCCTGAGCGATCTCGCAACGCGCGCTAACGAGGCGAGCCCCGAAGGGTCCCGCAGAGCGATCCGTGAATGGCAGCGGATCGCATCCAAGCTAGTGGGGCACGCGCGGCACGGTGCGTCCTCCAATGATACGGCGGACCTTCGGAACGCGTTTGAGCACTTGAGCATGCAGTTGAGCGAGCTTCTTCGGGTGTTTGGAAATCCTCTCGATGCCCCGCTGCAGCTGGCGTTTTGTCCCATGGCCTTTGATTCCAAGGGCGCCGAATGGATTCAACAAGATGGGCCTCTCGAGAATCCCTATTACGGACAGGCGATGCTCCGCTGTGGCGAGTTCCGGGCAACAGTTTTGCCATCCGAACGTCTGGGTGCGTCGATCGAACCGGACACGCCGCCACCGGCTGCCGCATCTGGCCACCAGCATTAGCCCGATAACCCAGGAGCGATAGGTTTGGCCGAACAAGAACAAAACGCGAGCGAGCGGCGCTGGGAGGAGTTCTCCCGGTTCTTCGTCGAGAACAAGCTCGTGGTGTTCATCTTGCTGGGCGTCTTAATCGCTGGAGGCTTGTCCGTCGCGCCGTTTGACTGGGAGCTCGGCGGACTTCCACGGGACCCCGTTCCCGTCGATGCCTTGCCCGACATCAGCGAGAATCAGCAAATCGTTTTCACCGAGTGGCCGGGCAGATCGCCTCGCGACGTCGAAGACCAGATCACTTATCCATTGACTACAGCGCTCCTCGGCATTCCCGGCGTGCGTTCCGTACGCAGCGCATCCGTATTCGGTTTCTCCAGCATTTACGTCATCTTCGAAGACGATATCGAGTTCTATTGGTCGCGATCACGCGTCCTCGAAAAGCTCGCTTCGCTTCCAGCCGGCACATTGCCCGACGACGCCACGCCGACGCTCGGGCCTGATGCCACCGCTCTTGGGCAGGTCTATTGGTACACCCTGCAGGCGATCGACGAGCACGGGAACGTGGTTCCGGCAGCGTTCAGCTTGGAGGAGCTCCGCTCGATTCAGGATTGGACCGTGCGCTACGCACTTCAAGCGGTCACGGGCGTGTCCGAGGTGGCGTCGGTGGGCGGCTATGTCCGGGAGTATCAGGTCGACGTCGATCCCGAAGCGATGCTGGCGCACAAGGTAACGATTGGTCAGGTCGCGAAGGCTGTTAAGAACGCGAACCTCGACACAGGCGCTCGCACGATCGAGGTCAATCGCGTCGAGTACATCATTCGCGGGCTCGGCTTCATTCAGGAGCGCGCCGACCTCGAGGACGTGGTCATTGCGATCCGAGACCACACTCCGATTCGCGTTCGCGACATCGCTCGAGTGGCGTTTGGGCCTGCGGGGCGACGAGGCGCGCTCGACGATGGCGGTGCCGAAGCAGTAGGTGGGGTGGTCGTCGTTCGCTTTGGCGAGAATCCGCTCGCGGTCATCGATCGTCTACGCGAAAAGATAGACGAGATTTCGGTAGGCCTCCCTCGAAAGACCATGGAGGACGGCACGGTCGCGCAGGTGCAGGTCGTTCCTTTCTACGACCGCACGCAGATCATCAACGAAACCCTAGATACCCTATCGCTGGCGCTGATTCAGCAGATTCTGATCACCGTCATCGTCGTCCTGCTCATCATGCGCCACTTGAGGACCTCGTTGCTGATCTCGGTTCTGCTTCCATTGGGGGTCCTAGCAACCTTCGTGGCCATGAAGTACGTCGGCGTGGACGCCAACGTGATGGCGCTCTCGGGCATTGCCATCGCCATCGGGACGATGGTCGACATGGGGATCGTGTTCACGGAGAACATCGCGCAGCGTCTCGATGAGGCACCCGCCGGCGAGGACCGGGTGCGCATCGTCCCACGCGCTACTGGCGAGGTGGCGGCCGCTGTGATGACCTCCGTGCTGACGACTGTCGTTGGGTTTATTCCGATCTTCGGCCTGACCGCGGCCGAAGGAAAGCTCTTCTCGCCCTTGGCCTACACTAAGACGTTCGCGATCGTCTCCGCGTTCCTGATCTCCGTAATCTTTCTCCCTCCGCTTGCTCATCTCGTTCTGAAGGCGACGAGGGAACGAGGCGACGGGTCGTTGCGGAGCCGATTGGCGCTTCTTTTTCAGGGGAGCAACGCGTTCAACTGGGTGATTCTGGGCTGTGGCGTTGCCTTGCTCTCGACGGGCGCGGTGGCCGCCGGGGTCTTGGCGATTTTGGTTGGTGGCCTCGAACTTGCGGCGCCCTGGCTGCCGGAGCGATATCGTGGCCTTGCACGGCTCGCCGCGATCGCGATTGCAGTTGCCGGCGTCGCCATCGGCCTCACCGCATTCTGGATGCCCTTGGGGCCTGGTCGCACACTGTTCGCGAACCTGCTCTTCGTCGTCATCCTGGTTGCGATTCTGATGCTGTTCTTTTGGTTGTTTCAGAGATACTACCAAGCCATCCTCGGTTGGTGCCTGCGGCACAAGGTTCAGTTTCTCACGAGTAACATGGCCTTCGTGCTCCTTGGCGCGACCGCATGGCTTGGAGTGCCCACGGTTTTCGGCTGGATGCCCGATTGGGTGCGCTCCCTCCGCATTTACGAAGCTGCCGAGAACGTGGCACCAGGCCTACAAGTAGACTTCATGCCGCCATTCGATGAAGGCGCGTTCCTCCTCATGCCAACTACGACCCCGCACGCGTCACTTGGGCAGGCATTGGAAATGATGCAGAGCATCGACGCGGCGGTCGCCGCGATCCCGGAGGTCGAGCGCGCCGTCGGCAAGCTCGGTCGCGCCGAAAGCCCACTCGATCCCGCTCCGATCTCCATGTTCGAGACCGTCGTCAACTACCACTCCGAGTTCGTCCTCGACGACGCCGGCCACATCGACACGTTCAAGTACGACGAGGAGGAAGGGCAGTTCGCACGGGACGATCATGGTCAGCTCATCCGAGACCCGGATGGCGAGCCATTTCGCCAGTGGCGCGACCACATACGCTCTCCAGATGATATTTGGGCTGAAGTGGCCAAGGCTGCGCGGTATCCAGGACTGACCGGGTCGCCTAAGCTCATGCCGATCAAGACTCGCATCATAATGCTGCAAACGGGCATGCGATCGGCCGTGGGCATCAAAATCAAGGGACCGGATCTCGAAACGCTCGAATCCTTCGGATTGGAGATGGAGAGGATTCTCAAACAAGTTCCCGAAATTGAAAGCAATACGGTGCTCGCGGACCGAATCGTGGGCAAGCCCTACATCGAGATTGCCATCGACCGACAAGCCATCTCCCGTCACGGACTCTCCATCAGAGATGTGCAGGATGTAATTCAAGTGGCGATCGGCGGGCGAGTGCTGACCAGGACTGTCGAAGGTCGCGAGCGTTACCCCGTGCGCGTTCGTTACATGCGTGAAGAACGCGACAGTGTGGAAGCCCTGAGGCGCGTGCTTGTACCGATGTCCAACGGCGGTCAGATCCCGCTCGAGCAGGTGAGCGACATCCGCTATGTGCGCGGCCCGCAGCTCATCCGTTCGGAAGACACCTTTCTCAATGCCTATGTCACCTTCGACCCTTCCGAGGGCGTGGGCGAAGTGGAGAGCGTTCATGCCGCTCAGCGCGCACTACAGAAACAAATCGACTCAGGCGAGCTCGTCATCCCTGCAGGGGTCAGCTACCGTTTCGCTGGCACCTACGAAAACCAGATCCGAAGCGCGAAGCGATTGATGGTGCTCGTCCCGCTAGCCTTGGCCATTATTTTCATCCTTCTTTATCTGCAGTTCCGACGAACCACGACTGCGCTGATGATATTCGCGGGGGTCGCCCTGGCCGCCTCGGGAGGGTTCCTTCTCATTTGGGCGTATGGCCAGTCGTGGTTCATGAACGTCTCGCCATTTGGCGTGGACCTTCAGCATCTATTTCACGTGGGCGATACGCGCCTGACTGTGGCTGTCTGGGTGGGCTTTCTGGCGCTCTTTGGGATCGCGACGGACAACGGCGTGATCGTCGCCACGTACTTGATGCAGCTTTTCCGCGGGAAGTCGCCTAGGACCGTGAGCGAAGTTCACGAGCTGGTGATCGAAGCCGGTCAGCGACGCGTTCGCCCTTGCGTGATGACAACCGCCACGACCCTACTGGCGCTTTTGCCGGTCGTGACCTCACAAGGCCGTGGCGCGGATCTCATGGTTCCGATGGCCTTGCCCTCAATCGGAGGCGTCGTGCTGGCCCTTGTCACCTTGTTCACGGTTCCCGTGCTCTACAGCATCGGCGAGGAACGCCGGCTCACGGCGCGTCAAACGGCATCGAGCTAGCTTCAGAGTTCAACGGTGCTCGTCAGGTTGAATCCCATACCGTCGGAGCAGTCGATAGAAACTTTCTCGTTCGACGCCGGCGTGCGCTGCGGCCTCCCCTACCTGACCGTCGTGTTGGCGCAAAATCTCTTTCAAGTATCGTCGCGCGACCTCGCGGCGGCCCTGTTCTTGAGCTTCGGACCAAGTGAGCACACCCAAGCCCGAATCGGACACGTCGGACCCCGCGAGCTTCACGACCTCGGGCGGTAGGTCTCCGACGTCAATTCGTTCATCTAAGCAGATGACGCTCGCTCGCTCTACCGCGGCTCGAAGCTGCCGTACGTTGCCCGGCCAATCGTACTGCTCCATGGCGTCGATCGCCGCCGGGGTGAAACCGAACAAGCGTACGTCACCCATGGCGGGCAGCTCCCGGAGGAAATGGGTTGCAAGAAGCTCAATGTCCTCACGCCTTTCGCGCAGAGGAGGGATTCGAATCACCGCGACATTGAGTCGGTACCAGAGGTCTTCTCGGAAGCTCTCGTTGCGCACCATGGCCTCGATGTCCTGATGCGTAGCCGCGATGAGGCGAACGTCGGTCTTCCGTTCCCGGGACTCTCCCAAGCGCCGAATTGCGCGCTCCTCGAGGGCGCGCGTCAGCTTGGCCTGGAGCGAGAGGCGCATTTCGGCGATCTCGTCGAGGAACAATGTCCCCTTGTGCGCTTCTTCAAACAAACCGGGGCGATCCTTGTTCGCGCTGGTGAACGCTCCCTTTGCGTAACCAAAGACCTCGCTCTCGAGGAGCTCCGCCGGGATGGCCGCGCAGTTCACCGCGACGAAACGCTGAGACTGGCGTTGGCTGAGGCGGTGCAGCGCGCGTGCGGCCCGCTCTTTCCCGGTGCCGGTCTCTCCCAAGAGAAGAACCGTGGCGTCGCTGCTCGCGACCCGCTTGATCAGCTGGCCGAGCTCGCGCATTTTCGGCGATCGGGCCAGCATATCGGGCAGGACTTCGTCGCCGGTATCATCGCCTGGCTGGCTCGGCAACGACGCGGCCGCACGTCCCATGGCTCGAAGAACGACGGCGCGTCCACTTTGCGGATCAAAGGGCTTGGTGAGGTAGTCGTACGCACCAAGTCGCAGCGCCTCGACCGCAGTGGCCACGGACGCATAAGCGGTCATCAGGATGAACTCGGCCTGAGGCCGCACTCGCTTGCAAAGCTTTAGAACTTCGACGCCGTCCATGTCCGGGATCCGCAAGTCGCACAACACCACGTCAACCGGTTCAGCTTCCAGAATCTTCAGGGCATCAAGCCCGCGTTCCGCCGTCAGCACGCGCGCATCGGCACGCAGCACCTTCTTCATGAGGCTCAGCATGTTTTTCTTGTCGTCCACGACCAGGACCGTGGAGAGACGGGTTTCTGCGCTGCTCATGAGGCCGCCTCCAGTGCTTCGGCTGCACCACCTGGGACTCTCACACGGAACGTTGCACCACCCCGCGGATTGTCCTCGACGAGGATAGTTCCCCCGTGGGCCCGCGCGATGCTCAGACACACCGAAAGGCCGAGCCCCGATCCGCCGGCCCGCTTGGTGAAGAAGGGCTCGAAGATCTTGCTTCGGTCTTCGGAGGCGATTCCGGGTCCCTCGTCGGACACTGCGATCTCATAGCCGTCCGTTCCCCACGGGTGGCCGGTGACGTCGATCGGCTGGTCGATGTCCGAGAAATATGCTGCGTTGACGAGCAGGTTGCGAACGACCTGGCGAAGCCGGCCCCCATCTGCGAGCGCATGGCCGGGCTTCGCATCGAGGTGTATGGGCTGCTTTGAACCTTCGCTCGTCTCTCCAAAACGGCGAATCGATTCGCACAACAAGCGCTCCATGTCGATATAGTCGCGTCGAAGCTCGGGCGCGCGAGCAAACGCTACGAGGTCTTCAGCAATACGCTGACAGGCAGATGCTTCTTCGTCCAAGATCTTGAGCTCTTCGCCAAGCACTTCAGGCGGGGTGTCGGGTCCCATCGTCTTGAGATAGCCGCGAATGACCTGAATCGGATTGTTGACCTCGTGAGCGACGCCGGCTGCGAGCTGGCCAATGGCTGCCATTCGTTCTGTTTCGATCAGGCGTGCCTCGCGTGCTTGGAGCTCTTCTGCCATTCGGTCGAAGGCCGTTGCGACCGCTCGAAGCTCTCCTTCGCCCACCCGGCCGACCCGACTTGTGAAGTCACCCGAACCGAAGCGCCGGGCTGCGTTCGAGAGAACCTGGAGCGGCTCGAGGACGGCGCGTCGCAGCCGAATGGTAAACACCACCGAAAGACCGAGAACCAGCAGCACACAGCTTGCTCCGGTCAGCAGACCCATACGCGCGGCTCGGGTTGCAGAGGTGTGATCCATCGCCATCTCTTGTTCCACGGCCCGGGCGATGAAGTCCGCTTGCTTCGTGGCTCGCTGCGACAGCTCATTGGCTTGCTTGTGGAGGCGCACGACACTGACATCATCCCCTTGCTTGATCGCAGGCACCAAGAGGGCGCTGAAAATCTCGTCGAGTGCGTCGCTATCGCTCAAAACCTGCGCCACGCGCCAACGCTCGCGGTCGGGTACCAGTGGCGCGAGCGTTTCGGCACCATCCCGAACTCGCTCGACCCACTCGCCATAATGTTCGAGGTGCTCGGCATCTTGTTCAATGATCCAGTGGGCTTGATGAATGTACTGTTCGCGGACGGCGGTCGCCAGGACGAGGCTCTCGCGAATCGCGGCTTCCTGCGTTTGCATGTTGGCAACAAGCCCGGCGACTTCGCCAATGGTGGCCATCAGCATTCCGCACATCGCGACGGCCACGACCGAGACGAGGGCGAAGCTGACCGCGAGGCGACGTGCGATGACGCGTTTTGGGCCGCTGGACGCCGACCGCTCGTCTACGTTGGAAGCGTTGTTGGGTCGCATGACTTACCGATCCGTCCCTCCATCGCGATTTGTAACCGCACAAGTCGTGCCACCAGTACGGTGGTCGAATTCAATCTAATTTCGACGAGTTAGCTGATCCCGAGCGCCGCAATTGTAACCCGAATAGACACTGCTGTAACCGATTCAGTCACAACTACGCGTAATCAATGTCGTAATCCGCGGCAGAATCGGTGTACCGCAGGTGGCACTCCTCTTGCTGTAGAAGAGCGACAGTGAACGAAATCTCATCCGTCCCAAACCCGCACACCTGTCCCATGCATCCTGAGGTCCGCCAAGATGACCCTGGAGCGTGCCCGAAGTGCGGAATGGCTCTGGAACCGGTCGGAGCACCGGTCCAAGGGATGCAAGTCGAGTGGACCTGCCCCATGCACCCGGAGATCGTGCGGCCGGAGCCTGGAAACTGCCCAATCTGCGGCATGGCCCTCGAGCCACGTACGGTGTCGGCCGAGGAAGAGGGCGCCAATCCCGAGCTGACCGACATGAGGCGCCGCTTCTGGATCGCTGCCGCGTTCACCGTCCCTCTGTTCATCGTTGCGATGGGCGACCTGCTTCCCGGAGAGCCGATCTCGCGGATGCTGTCTCCGAGCGCGCGCACCTGGCTAGAGCTCGCGCTCGCAACGCCGGTTTGCGTCTGGTCCGCCTGGCCGTTCTACGTTCGGTTCGCCCAGTCTCTGAGGAACAAGAGCCTCAACATGTTTACCCTGATCGGCCTCGGCGTGGGCGTGTCGTACGGGTACAGTGTCGTCGCGACTTTGGCGCCGCAGATTTTCCCCGAATCGTTTCGGGAACACGGGGCGGTCGCCGTCTATTTCGAGGCTGCCGGCGTGATCGTCACCTTGATTCTTTTGGGCCAGGTTCTCGAGCTACGCGCACGGAGCCAAACGGGCGCGGCAATCAAGAAGCTTCTCGGCCTTGCGGCCAAGACGGCGCGACGCATGCGTGACGACGGCAGCGACGAGGACGTGCCCTTGGATGCGGTACATGTCGGAGACCGACTGCGTGTGCGTCCGGGCGAAAAAATTCCAGTTGATGGAGTCGTTCTAGACGGCAGAAGCGCCGTCGACGAGGCCATGGTCACCGGCGAGCCGATTCCGGTGGAGAAGCACAAAGGCGATTCCGTCATTGGCGCCACGATCAACGGCAACGGGATGCTCGTCGTGCGCGCCGAGAAGGTGGGGACCGAAACGCTCCTGTCTCGAATCGTCGCAATGGTCGCGGAGGCGCAACGAAGCCGGGCCCCCATCCAGAAGCTTGCAGACACGGTCTCTGGCTACTTCGTTCCCATCGTAATCGGGGTTGCGATCCTGACCTTCGGCGTTTGGAGCCTCGTAGGTCCCGAGCCGCGCATGGCGCATGCGCTCATCAACGCGGTTGCCGTTCTCATCATCGCGTGCCCGTGTGCGCTTGGACTAGCCACACCCATGTCGATCATGGTGGCCATGGGGAAGGGCGCGAGCCTCGGGGTGCTCTTCAAAGACGCCGAAGCGATCGAAGTGATGCGCAAGGTGAACACGCTGGTCGTGGACAAGACCGGAACACTCACCGCGGGAAAGCCGGTGCTCGTCACCTTGGAGGCCGTTCCTGGAGTCGATGCAACGGACCTGCTCGGCGCTGCAGCCAGTCTTGAGCGCGCGAGTGAGCATCCGCTGGCGGAAGCGATTGTGGCGGGGGCCGTCGAGCGGGGTGCTCATGTCGAGCACGCGGATTCGTTCGACTCGATCACTGGCCAGGGAGTGGTGGGCAGGGTAGGAGGCCGCGACCTGGCGCTCGGCAACCGCAAGCTGCTCGAGGGCATGGGGATCGATCCGGGTGCCCTGGCCGAACGCGCAAACACCCTTCGCGAGGAGGGACAGACCGTGATGTTCGTCGTCGTGGACGCCAAAGTGAGCGCCATTCTCGGCGTGGCAGACCCGATCAAAGAGAACACGCCCGATGCGATCGCCGCACTCCACCAGGAAGGATTGCGGGTCGTGATGCTGACCGGCGACAACCGGAAGACTGCGGACGCCGTCGCAGCCAAGCTGTCCATCGACGAGGTGATCGCGGACGTGCTCCCCGACGAGAAGGCCGCGGCCGTCAAGCGCCTGCAAGACGGCGGGAGCGTGGTAGCAATGGCGGGCGATGGGATCAATGATGCGCCGGCGCTCGCGCAGGCTCATGTCGGCATCGCGATGGGCACCGGTACCGATGTTGCGATGGAAAGTGCGGGCGTGACTCTGGTCAAAGGCGACCTCCGCGGGATCGTGCGCGCCCGCAAGCTCAGCCGCGCGACGATGGCCAACATCAAACAGAACTTGTTCTTCGCTTTCATATACAACAGTCTGGGCGTGCCCGTGGCTGCCGGCGTCCTCTATCCGGTCTCTGGCTTGCTCCTGAGCCCCGTCATCGCCGCGGCCGCCATGAGCTTCAGCTCCGTATCTGTGATCGCGAACGCTTTGCGTCTACGTCGCTTGGAGATCTAACCCCGAGATCAGTGACCTAGCGCGTCTACTCGTGGCGCTCGCGCAACTCGGAATTCGCCGAAGTCACAAATGTATCCAGAGAGGACACACGAGTGGTGGCTCCGGTCACACGCCGACTGGAAGCCCATGTCATTCTCACAGAGATCCCGGGTTTCGTGTTGGTACCGTTGTTGCAACCTATCGGCGGAATGGAGGTGGAATCATGAATTCCCAATCAAAGAAGAGCCGTTCCCAGCTGCTGCTGGCGGCAATGATTTCGAGCATTCTCGTCGGATGTGCAACCACGCCGGGGGCTCGCCCCGAGGATATGAGCGCGAAATCTCACGAAGAGGCCGCCGCCAAAGAAGCTGCGAAGGCCGAGGAACACGCGGCCAAGTACGACCCAGCGGGGACCTCGGCGCAATCGTCTGGGTCGGACGCCGCCTTCGAAGGTGCGGACTTCAATCCGACCGACGTGCACAACCTCCAGGCGGAGAAACACCGCAGGCACGCAGCCGATCACGCTGCTGCCGCGGAGGCGCTCAAGGGCGCCGAAGAAGAAGCATGCAGGTCGATTGCATCCGATTCGCGCTCTTGGTGTCCGCTGCTGGGGCCCGTGGCGGCGACCCAAAATACGTCGAATGGCGTCCGGGTAACGGTTCGGAAGGGGACCGATGTCGGTGCACTGATTGCGCGCATTCGCTGTCATGTAGCGTTCGCGAACACCCAAGGCCGTGAGGGCATGGACCGTTGTCCGCTGTATGTGGCTGGCGTTCAAGTCGAGCGGTCCGGGCCAGACTCCATCGAGTTGAGCACGAAGGGCAAAGCAAGCGTCCGTGAGCTGCAACAACGGGTGGCGGAGCACATAGGCGAATGAATTGCATTCGTGGTTGTTGGGCCACAGTGGCGACCAGGAGCTTAGTTCGAGACATTACCCGCGCGCCCTCCTAGGATTGGCCGATGACGGGTTCCGCGAAGACGATTCGGACTACATGTAAGATCGGTGCTTGTGAGCCTTTCTGCGGCCTGGAGGTGGACGTTGAAAAGGGACGAATCGTTGCTGTCCGACCTGATCCCGCGCACCCGATCAGCCGGGGCTATGCATGCATCAAAGGGATGCGGGTCCTCGACTATCAAAACGATCCCGATCGCCTATTGCACCCGCTGAAAAGAACCATGGGCGCTTGGGAGCAGGTTTCTTGGGCCGTGGCGACCAGCGAGATTGGCCGCAAGTTGCGCGAGATTCGCGACAAGCACGGCCCACGAGCCATCGCCACCTACTGGGGAAACGCGTGCGATTCCACGGTCATCACCCTTACGAACACGTTCTGCTCGGCGTTCGGTTCGCCAAACTCGTTCAACGTCCTGTCCCTCGAGTACACCGATCGCGGCGCCGTGGCTGAAGCCATGCTGGGCAACGAAAACTTCATCCTCCAGCCAGATGCGGGCAACGCAAGCTACGCGCTGTTGCTCGGCACCAACCCGATCGTGACGCAGGGGATGACCCTGTTGCAACGAAGGCCGCACATTCGAGGCGACTTCCAATCGATTCAGCGCCGCGGTGGCCGGGTCGTTGTCGTGGACCCTCGGCGCACTGAAACGGTGAACGTCGCCGACGAGCACATCGCCATCCGACCAGGGACCGATCTATTCTTCTTGCTGGGATTGATCAGCGTGATCGTGACTCGAGAGCTCACCGACGAAGCCTTTGTCGGAGTCCACACGACGGGGATCGACTGGTGGAAGCGGTTCGCGAATACCTACGACTTGCGTTGGGCGGCGGAGGTTACCGACGTTCCGGTCTCGACGATGACACGAATCGCCGCAGAGTTTGCCGCCGCGGACGGGGCGTTCGCCACCACTCGGGTAGGTGTTCAGACGAGTCACAACACGACCCTCACCGAATGGGCGGTGCAAACCCTCAATGCGGTCACCGGTAACGTCGATCGGCCCGGCGGCGTGTACTTCAATCCGGGTGCGATCGACGTTCCGAGTCTGATTCGGAAGTTCACGAAGCGAAAGAATCCGGCGCCGTCCCGAGTTGGTGGGTATTCGCAGATTTTCGGCGGCCCACCCGCAGCAACCTTTGCGGACGATGTCCTTTCGGACGACCCGGACCGCATCCGCGCGCTCGTCGTCGTTGGCGGCAATCCCGTCATCACGTTTCCGAACACGGAAAAGGTCGAGAAGGCGTTGGAGCGTTTAGACTTGCTAGTCTCGATCGACGTCTACCTTTCGGACACCGGGACGTTTGCGGACTACAACCTTCCCGCTGCCACCATGTATGAAAAAGGTGGCTTTCACTTTCTGACCTCGACCTTTGAGCCGTACCCCTACGCGGAGTGGAAACCCAAAGTGGTCGAACCGCGGGGGGAGGCTCGCAGTGAGTGGGACATCTTTCGGGATCTGAGTCGGGCCGCCAAAGTGCCCTTTCTCAATCAGCCCGCCATCAGCGCTTTCGATCGACTGCTGGGCGCGTTGGGATCGGGCGTATCCGATCAGGACTTGGCGAGGTATCTGCTGCTTGGGAAAGCATCCTTGAGGCGTCTGAAGCGCAGCTCAGATGGCATCAAGTTCGACGACATTCAGTGGGGTGAGTTCCTCCGGACACGGCTCGAGACAAAGGAACGAAAGGTGAATCTCGCTCCGGCCGAGTTCACCGAGGCCATCGCCGACGCTCTCGACCGTCCTCCCCTGCCAAGCGAGGAGTATCCGCTTCTTCTGATTTCAGGGGGTCGGCGTCACGCGAGTTACAACTCATGGACGCACAACATGCCAAAGTTGATGGAGAAGCTCAAAGGGAACCATGCGCTGCTGAACGCCGAAGACGCAAAGCACAACGGCATCTCCGACGGTGATCTGGTCCGGGTCACGTCAGCTACGGGGACGGTGGAAATCGAGGCCAAAGTCTCGACCGACATCCGGCGCGGAGTGGTGATGATTCACCAGTTTTGGGGCCATAACTACGAGAGCGGAATGCATACCAGTCGCCGGTATCCAGGTGTGAACGTTAATTTTCTTCACGACGATCGCGTACGTGATCGGTTCACGGGGATGCCGGTGTTCAACGGTACGCCGTGCCGGGTGGAGGCTCTGGCACGCCGCGAGAACGTTGCCACATCGTCCGACTAGTTTTTCCGATCTTCGTGACGCTCGCCGCCCACGACGTCCCCGCACTCGAGCATCTTCGACCCATAGTAGGGGTTCCTCGTTTTGCCATGCTTTTGCAGCCAGCTGCCCTTTGCCATCGAACAGTACAGGACGTCGATTTGCTTGGGCTTAGACATGGTGGCCCACATTGCCATCGGCATGGAGAGCTTCCTGTATGATTCCCTCGCGGCGTTGAGAGTTTCCGCACGGCTGAGTGCATGCGCCGACTTCTTGAGGTTCGCCGGGACGTTCTTGTAGTGGGCCGCATGTTCACCCGAAACGCTGCCTGAATCGAGCCCCCCGGCCAGTTTGGCGATGGCCTCCGCCCTTTCGTGCACCCCATCGAGGGAATCAGCGGACAGGGCGTTTCCGATTCGCAAATAGTGATTGAGGATGGGTTCCATCTGCCGGTCGAATTTCTCCGTGCCCGTTCCATGGGTTGCTGACTCCGCATGCACCGCGGCCGCGTTCAGGCCGAACGCGGCGACTGATGCGCAGCCAATCGTGAGCAGTTGTGAAACCCAGCTGCTGGGTCGTGCTTGTTGGTCTGTCTCCATGGCACCAACAGCGAAGCAAGAGCGATGCCAACCAGCAAGTCTCGTCAGCCTCGAACAGGTTCGGCTAGGTTCGGGTCGTAGATCAGCTCAGATCCGGCCTCCGGATCATGACCTGCAGCGTGAAAGTCATAAAAAAGTACTTAACTGACCAGATCGGTCAGTTATAAATGGGGTTATGGCACGTTCAATTCCGCCGGGTCGCCTGGAGCGCCTCATCGAGTTGGCCACCGAAACGTTCATCGCTGAGGGGTACCGGCGGACGCAGATGGCGGATGTGGCAGAGGCCCTCGGGGTCGCGAAGGGGACCCTCTACGGGTACGTCGAAAGCAAGGCCGCGCTCTTTGATGCGGCGATCCGCTACGCCGATGGTCACGAGCCGTTGCCTGAAACCACCGAGCTCCCCATCGAGACGCCAGCACCGGGTGTCACGGTTCGGAGGCTAG
This sequence comes from uncultured Myxococcales bacterium, assembly GCA_965533395.1. Lineage (GTDB taxonomy): Bacteria > Myxococcota_A > Polyangia > Polyangiales > Houyiibacteriaceae > SG8-38. Next base: position 1,129 of record CBESWY010000023.1, on the reverse strand, counting down.
AGGATCGGATCGCCGAGGAGGCCACTGACCTACGTTTGGTTCAGGTCGTAGCCACCAAGCCGCCGCGCGACGTGGCCTCGGAGCTCCGAGACGTGCTCGTCGACCTCTATCGGCGTGCAAACCAAAATCGCTTTGCGATCAAGCTCGCCGACCGCTGCGCCTCTGAGCATCCCGACCTTGCTGCGGCTTGGTTCGGTAGAGGCCGTTGGGCGCAACACGAGCTTCTGATGCACTACATACGGGCCCGCATCGAGTCGGGGCAGCTTCGTCCGGTTCCGAATGTTCCGCTGGCGGCGCGCACACTTCTCGAAACCGTAGCGTTCTGGGCCGTCCATCGTTACTGGGATCCATCTCCACAATCGATCGAGGAGAACGCTGTCGAAGTGGCAGTGGTCGACCTTCTCGTGCACAGCCTCGTTCAGGAGTCATGAACATGAAACATTTGCTCACTTCGTCACGCCTTCTCTCTCTTCTGATACTCGTCCCGTTCGCGAGTGTGCCGGGGTGCGCGTCGAGCGCTTCGGCAAGTCGGCAGGCGTTGCGCGTGCCGTTCACGTTCGCTCGCTGGCATTCTTCCATGCCGGCGTTCATGTCGTAGAGCGCGGCAAGGTGGAAAGCCAGCGAGCGAATCGAGCAAGTGCTTTCCGCTGAAGCCGCCGGCTCCAGTCACGAGATACATGACACCTCCAGGGGTTGGGACGGGTGACGATATCCGCGATGACCTCTCGACGGCAACCCGAACCGCCACAAAAGCGTGGCTCTGCGGCGCTATCGAGGCTAGGGACCAGGCGGATGCACTCCGGGCTCGAACAGTACATCAGCCGCGCTCTGCTAGATATCGACGAGACTCCTGACGAGCGGAAGCGCGCGTTGCGAGAAGTCTCGGCGTTCGTTGTGGCCAAGCGTCGGGCAGGGCAGGTTGCCGAGCTGACGTTCATCTGCACGCACAACTCGAGGCGGAGCCAGATGGGGCAGGTTTGGGCCGCTGCTGCGGCGGCGCACTTCGGCATCGATGGTGTGCGGACGTATTCTGGCGGCACCGAAGTGACGGCGTTCAATCCGCGCGCGGTAGCTGCGATGCAGCGGGCGGGCTTCGTCATCGAGGACCTGGGAGGCGACAATCCGCGCT
>CBESWY010000022.1:0-21237 GCA_965533395.1 uncultured Myxococcales bacterium | reverse complement strand
GTGCCGTTTGCTTTGGTGTCGAGGTAGATCTGCTTCACGTGATCCGGCACCTGGCTGTCCTTGGTCAGCAGGAAGCGCGTCCCCATCGCGATGCCCGCGCCTCCGAGCGCCAATGCTGCAACCAGGCCACGGCCATCGCGGAAACCACCCGCACCCACGACGGGGATATCGACCGCAGCCGATACGTCTGGAATCAGAATCGAAGTCGGTATGTGCCCGGTATGACCGCCGCCCTCCTGCCCCTGGGCAATGACCGCATCGACGCCCCAGGCTTGCACCTTCTCCGCATGGCGCCGAGCGCCAATCGTCGGCATCGTGAGCACGCCGGCGTCCTTGAAGGTCTTGATGACGCGCTCGCCAGGCGCCTGTGCGAAGCTGGCGACCTTGACCTTCTCGCGAATGAGAAGGTCGACGCGCTTCATGATGTCGGATTGATCGGCACGCATGTTGACGCCGAACGGCTTGTCGGTCCGGCTTTTGACCTTCGCAATCGCCTCTTGCAGCTCGCGAAACGTCATGGTCGCGGCGGCCAGAATACCGAGACCACCGGCCCGGCTGGTGGCCGAGGTGAGGCTCGCACCGGACACCCAACCCATCCCGGTTTGAATGATTGGGTATTCGATACCGAACATGTCGCAGATGCGCGTGTGGAGAGCTGACTTCGTCGTCTTGCCCTTTTTCGGCGCCGACGTCGGCACCGTCGTGACGCGAACGGGAGGTTTGCTCTTGCGGGCTCGGGTCTTGGCTTTCGCTTTGGGCGCCACGGACGCGCGCTTCTTGGGTGGCGCCTTGCTGCCTCGCTTCGATTTGGGCGGGGCAGACTTCGCGGGAGCCTTCGTCGTTCGCTTCGCCTTGGGCGCTACCGAGGCGCGTTTCTTTGCAGGAGGCTTGGTCGTGCGTTTGGGCTTAGCCTTCGGCGCGGTCGACTTTCGCTTCTTTGTTGACGCCTTCATCGTCCTCTTCTGAGCGCTCATTCTACGATTTCCTTCTGGGCGTAACCTTGCGGATCGAGCTCGCGCAACACACGAAGTTGTTCTGGGGTCGGGACTGGGGTCGTGTCCAGGCCATCGGGGATCACGAGCTCGAAGCCGGTGTTGTCGACCACCTGCTGCAACTCCACGCCAGGATGCAGCGACCGCAAGCGCATGCGGTGGTCGGGCGTGTTGAAGTCGAAGACGCCGAGATTGCTGACCACGCGCCGAATTTCGTGAAAGCGGCTCCCTTTGGGACCCAGCGCTGCCGCGCGATCGTACCCCACCCCGCTCACCATATCGACCTTTGCCACGAGGGCGCGGGCGTTGTGGTTCGGAACCCAGTAGCTCGTCACGTGGTTGATCGTGTTGCCCGGGGCTCCGCGCACGCCCAGAAGCTGCGCTTTGGGTTTCTCCCAGCGACCGATGCACGCGATGTTTTGGTTGCCGAACCGATCGATTTGGGACGCGCCCATCATCACGTGACGGCGTCCCCACCAAAGAGTGTCAAAGACCGCTCCAAACGGCATCCAGCCCTCAACGTCGCCTTCGCTGGGCTCGACCCCCAGCGGGAGCGCCCTTCGGAGCAACAGGTTGAAACCATCGGTCATGAGCAAGTCAGGTTCGAACGTCGACTTCGCCAAGCGGGCGCCGAGGCTCGGGCTCGTCCCCATCGCGCTGACCATGATCTCGCCGTCGTTCCGAAAGCATTCCGCAATGGCAAGCGTGCAGACGTCGGCGCGCGTTGCTTCGTCGCGACTCATGGCGACACCGCGTTCTGGTAGTCGGCCTCGGTCACGTCGAGGTACTTCGCCCGAAACGCCTTCCATGCTTCTTCGTCTTTTGCGGTCGCCGCGTACTCGCGCTGGAGCTTCTCATCACGGGGATAGTCGGGAAGGCATTCGGTGAAATGCGCGCCGCCAGGGGCTTCGACCACGCCGCTCACCATCATGCGATTGATCAGCAGGCTCTGAAGCGGACCGCCGCTGACGAGCTCGTCCGTGGATACGACTTGCTCGCAGCTCATGTACGCCTTCTTGGCCGCCATGCAGAAGAGGTTGTCGAAGTACGGGTCGCGGCCGAGCGCTTGACCGTTTCCAGAGGCGTCCGCGCGATTCATGTGAATGAAGGCAACGTCGACGTTTAGCGCGGGCACCGCGACGAGCTCTTCGCCATCGTCGTAGGGCGACTTCACGGTCTTGAGGTGCGGGTTGATCTGCAGAACGTCCGAACCCAGCCCTGCCCGCGTTGGCAAAAACGGCAGCCGCTGTGCCGCCGCCCGGAGTCCGAGAAGAAACATCCCCTCGTCGAGCTCGACCGCCTCGAGTGTCCCGTTCTGCCGCGCTTTTCGGAAATGCGGCTCGAGCGGAATCGAGTCCAGGGACACGAAGCCATACACGGCCTTCTTCAGCTGCCCGGTCGCGCAGAGGATGCCGATGTCGGGGCCGCCGTACGAGACGACCGTCAGATCCCTCACGCCTTTGCGGACCAGTGCTCGCACAAAGGCCATCGGCTTACGCCGCGAGCCCCAGCCCCCGATCCCGATGGTCATGCCATCGGTGACCTCGGCGACGGCTTCGTCCACCGTCATGCGTTTGTCCATCACGAAGCTACCTCACTTCTTGTCGGTGTCGGGGTCGCGCTTGTCTACGAATGCGTCTCGCGCCTCGTCGGCCACACCCGCCAAGTTGAGCTCGAATGTGAAGCCCTGCTCGAAACGGTATGAACGATTCACGTCCACGGGATCGATGTTGTTGAGGCACTCCTTCGCCACACGGACGACGCGCGGGATCTTTTTGGTGAAGGTGCGCGCAACTTCTTTCGCCTTGTCGACGAGCCGATCGGCTTCGACGACGGCGTAGACCGAACCCCAGTTGTGGAGCTCCTCTGCCGTTGCAGGCTCACAGGTGAGCACCATCGCGCGCATTTTGAGCGGCGGGACGAGACGAGCGAGGTGAGTGGCAGCGCCGAGCGCACCCCGGTCGACCTCGGGCAAGGCGAACGTCGTGCCCGTGGCGGCGATGAGGATATCCGAGTTGCCGGCTAGCCCGATGCCGCCACCGACGCAGTAGCCGTGCACGGCGGTGATCACCGGGACCTTGCACTCGTAAACCGCTTTGAACGATTCCCAGCAGCCCCGGTTGGCACCGAGAAGCGCGTCGAACCCTTCGGTGGTCTGCATCTCCTTGATGTCGACGCCTGCATTGAAGCCTCTGCCCTCGGCTCTCAGGATGACCGCGCGCGTGTCCGGGTCGTTTCCCGCGGCCGTGATCCGCTCTGCCAGCTCGAACCAGCCCGCAATGGGGATGGCGTTGACTGGGGGATAGTCGACGACGATTTCGGCAATTCCGTCAATGATTTCGTGCGAAATGCCCACAGCGTGTCCCTTCGAACCAGGGCCGAAGTGAAACGCGTTTCAGTCCGTGGGTCAAGCCGAAGAGAGGGCGCTCAGCCGGCGAAGGACTCGAGCAACCCTTCGATCTCGGGGCCGATGGGCTGTCCGATGCGCTGGAGCTCTGCACGCACGGCCTCGGCGGCACCCGAAAGATCAGGAGCGGTGATCGTGCGAATGGGTGGCTTCCGGAAGCGGTACACCACACGGAGGACGGCTCGATAGATCGGTTCCGGCACGACGATGACCACGGAGAGGTCGTCGCGCTTCAAGGCACCGCGACGTGCGAAACACCACTCGGCAAGCGTCTGTCGGTGGCGGGCCGCAATGACGCCCGTGCCGCGCTCGTGCCGAACGAGTGCAACGAACGGAAGCCCGGTTTCGAGGTGAAAATCGGCCAGATCGAGCATCAGCTCGATCTCGTGGTCCTCGACGAGTCGAGGCTGCTTCATGTTGTACAAAACGACGGGCGACAGAGTCCCGTCGACGCCTAGACGCTCCGACTCATAGGTCGGGCGCGAACCCCAATCCCAGTCCATCAATCAAGCCAATCTCTAAGTGATAAGTGTCGCGAAACGGTAAGTGAGGAATCCTCATGAACCGAGAGATCCCTATAAAGAGGCGGGAGTATGAAGACATTCCACAAAGCGTCAATCCGAGAATGGGGATGAAATAAACGGTGACTTGGTGGTGCTGTGTTGCCCAACTTCGAGGATGGGGATATCACGGGCGCCGTGTTCGAAACGATCCCCGAGATGCTGGAAAAACAGGCCGAAACCATTGGTGATCGGCCAGCCATCGTCGACGGGGCGGTGACCCTGAGCTTTGCCGGGCTCGCGGAGCGCGTCGACGAGGCGGCCAGGGCGCTGATCGCCGTGGGGATTCAGAAAGGCGATCGGATCGCCATCTGGGCGCCGAACGCCTGGGAGTGGATCGTTTGTGCCTTGGCGATTCACTCGGTCGGTGCGGTCCTGGTTCCGGTCAACACGCGATACAAGGGAATCGAGGCGGCATACCTGCTCGAAAAGAGCGGAGCGAAGGCGCTGTTTACGGTGACAGGCTTCCTCGATGTCGACTACGTCGCGCTCCTTCGCGAAGCGGGCGCGGACCTCCCTCAGCTGGAGCAGATCGTCGTGCTCCGCGGGGACGCGCCGGAAGGCACGCTCGGCTATGAGGCCTTTCTCGCGCTCGCGTCTCGCGCGCCGTCAAGCGCTGCCAAAGATCGTGCGACCACAGTCAGACCCGACGATCTCGCGGACATCCTTTTCACTTCGGGCACGACCGGCAAACCCAAGGGCGCGATGTGCACCCACGCGCAGAACCTGCGCACGTTCGATCAGTGGAGCTCGATCGTCGGGCTTCGCGAGGGGGACCGATATCTGGTCGTGCTGCCGTTCTTCCATAGTTTTGGGTACAAGGCGGGTTGGTTTTCCGCGTTGATGCGTGGCGCCACGGTGTTCCCAGAGCCCGTCTTCGACGTCGACGTCGTGCTTCGGCGTGTTCAAGACGATGCCATCACGATGCTGCCAGGGCCTCCTTCGCTTTATCAGTCGATTCTGCTCCATCCGGATCTAGCGCAGTTCGACATCTCGAGTCTGCGCTTGGCGGTAACGGGCGCCGCTGCGATCCCGGTCGAGCTGATTCATCGGATGAAGGACGAGCTCGGATTTGAAACAGTCATCACGGCGTACGGTCTCACCGAAAGCTGCGGGGTCGTCACGATGTGCCGACTCGACGACGATCCCGAGACCATCGCGACGACCAGCGGACGGGCGATCCCCGACGTCGAGGTTCGGATCATCGACAGCGAAAGCAGCCCTGTTTCGGCCAACGAGCCCGGAGAAATCGTCGTCCGCGGGTACAACGTCATGAAGGGCTACTTCGATGCCGACGAGGAGACGAAGAAGGCGATCGACGAAGAGGGCTGGCTCCACACCGGTGACATCGGAACCATGGACGAGCGGGGATACGTCAAAATCACCGATCGGCTCAAAGACATGTTCATCGTGGGCGGCTTCAACGCCTACCCAGCGGAAATCGAGAACACTCTTCTGCAAATGCCCGGAATGGGTGAGGTCGCCGTCATCGGGGTCCCCGACGATCGGCTTGGCGAGGTCGGCATGGCCTTCGTCGTCCCCGCACCGGGTCAAGAACTCACAGCCGACGCGGTGATGTCATGGAGCCGAAAGAACATGGCCAACTTTAAAGTTCCGAGGCGCGTCGAGATCGTCGACGCCCTCCCCCGCAACGCGACTGGCAAGGTCGTGAAGTTCGAGCTTCGAGAGCGGGCGAGTGGCTGATTTCCCCAAAGGTGTAGCGCTGGTCGTCGGAGGGAGCGGTGGCATCGGGAGTGCGATTGCACGTGGCTTCGCAGAAGCGGGGGTGCCACTCGCGATCACCTACCGCCATCATAAGGATGCAGCACTCGCGGTCGCAGAAGAAATCCGCGCTGGAGGTGGGCTGTGCTCGGTGCATCCGATCGAGCTAGGGAACCTCGGCTCCGTCGCAGACTGCCTCGAGGCGCTCGTCGAAGATCACGGCTCGGTGCATACCATCGCGCACGCGGCCGGTACACACATCGACCAGCCTTACATCAGCCAGGTCACGCCGGAGCAGTGGCGGAACACCATGGACTGGGACGTGAACGGGTTCTTTCACGTCGCGCACGCGGCCCTTCCGCACCTTCGCAAGAGCCAGGGCTCGATCGTGTTCATCAGCTCGGCGGGCTTGAAACGATTTCCGCCGGGCGATGTGCTCTCCGTCGCACCCAAGGGCGCCATCGAGGCGCTGCTGAGGGGAATTGCCCGCGAAGAGGGGCGAAACGGCGTCCGGGCAAACGTCGTCGCGGTGGGCGTCGTCGACGCGGGGATGTTTCCCAAGCTCGTCGAGCGCGGCGAGCTCAGCCAAGAATGGATCGACGCGGCAACTCGGAACACCCCGCTTCGTCGGTTTGGGACTCCCGAAGAGGTTGCCGATGCCGCGGTGTTCCTCGCCTCCTCTCGGGCCCGCTACATCACCGGGCAAACCATTTTCGTCGACGGGGGATACACGTTGTAGCGCCCCGCGGGGCTGACTAGACTGAGCGCGAGAGCCATGGGCGAAGTCATCTTTGACGAGACAGAAAATCCGCTGATGCGGATGACCTACAAGGGGTTGTGCGACGACGCGGAATGGCGACGGCACCTCGATGTCATGAGTGAATGGGCGAGACGCGGGCAAGTGTACGGCGTGGTCATCGATGCCCGTGAGGTGGGTCGGGTGCCAGCGACGCAGCGCAAGGGCATCATCGAGTGGATCGACCGTGACACGCGGCATCTCGCCAACAATTGTGCGGGCGGTGCCATGATCTTCAGCAACGCGATTCAGCAAGGCTTGTGGACGGCGATTTCCTGGGTTGCGCCGAGCCCCATCCCGGTGAGGATGTTTCGGGACACGTCTTCGGCGGAGGCCTGGTTGCGTGACCAGCTCCGAGCGAAAATGGCGCCCTGAGCGGAGTTCGGCCGTGAACGATTCAGCGACATCCGCGACCAGCAGACTCGCCGCGGTCGAAACCCAGCTCCTCGCGCCGGGTGCACCATTCGAGCTCGCGGAAGAAGAAGTGCTCGGGGAACGCGTTCGAGTGTTTGCCAACCGCGCGCGCTCGCTTCGCGACGTGCTCTTGCGCGGCCGGGAGTTCGCTGGCGCGGAATACATGGTCTTTTGCGAAGCTGAACGGGAGCGACGATTTACGTTCGAAAATCACGAGAAGCTCGTGGCGAGCGCTGCGGCGGCCTTTGCAGATCGATTCGGCGTCGGCCCCGGCGACCGAGTGGCCATCATGGCGGCCAACTGCCCGGAATGGGTCATCTCGTTTTGGGCAATCGTGAGCCTCGGCGCCATTTGCGTGGGGCTGAACGGATGGTGGACAGAAGACGAGATCCGGTACGCCCTCGGGCACAGCAAGCCGAAGCTGCTGATCGCCGACACGAAGCGAGCCGCGCGAATCACGGGCGACCCCGGTGTGCCGATGCTGATCGCCGAGGGCGACTTCGATGCGCTGCTCACCAAGTATCCGAACGCGGAGCTGCCGACTCAGCCCATCGCGGAAAGCGATCCTGCGATTATCCTGTACACGAGCGGCACTACCGGCCGCGCCAAGGGCGTGGTTCACACGCACGGCAACGTGACCAACATGCTCATGGTCAGCTTCTTTCACGGCGCGCGGCTGATGATGGCCAACCCCAAGGCCGCCGAGCTCCCGAAGCTCGCCAACAGCATCCTGGTGACGAGCCCACTCTTTCACGTGTCCGGGTTGCACTGCGCTGCGGTGACCGCGCTTGCGGGAGGGGCCAAAACCGTTTGGCCGATGGGGCGCTTCGATCCTGAAACGACGCTTGACCTCATCGAGCGCGAAAAGATTACGGGCTGGGGCTATACCGCCACCGTACTTCACCGGCTGCTCAACCATCCGAATGTGGGCGACTACGATCTGAGCTCATTTCGCTCCGTCGGTGGCGGCGGGTCGCCCATCCCGGCCCCGTTGATCGAAAAGGCGCGCGCGCTCTTTCCGCAGTGTAGTTACACGATGGGCGTCGGCTACGGTCTGACCGAGGGCACTGCCTTTGCGACTTTGAACGTCGGCGAAGAGCTGAGCGCCGATCCATCCTCGGTGGGTCGCCCGGTGCCGATCGTCGAGGTCGAGATTCGCGACGAGCAAGGGCGGCGCCTCGATGAGGGCGAAGAAGGTGAGATCCATCTGCGTGGACCGCTTGTGATGCGCGAGTACTGGGAGGCCCCCGAAGCAACCCGCCTCGCCATCGGCGCTGGACGCTGGCTCCATACCGGTGACATCGGGCGGCTGCGGGATGGCAAGCTCTACATCGCTTCGCGCAAGCGCGATCTGATTCTCCGCGGCGGAGAGAACGTCTACCCCCTTGAAATCGAGCAGCGCCTTGAAGCACACCCGGCGATCGCGGAAGCAGCGGTCATCGGCGTTGCCCACGAGGAGCTCGGCGAAGTAGCGAAGGCGGTCGTCGTTCTCGAGGTGGGCCAAGAGCTCGCCATCGACGAAATGCAGCGTTGGGTCGCGGAGGTTCTTGCTTATTACAAGGTCCCGAGCCAGTGGGAGCTCAGGAGCACGCCGCTTCCACGCAACGCGACGGGAAAGGTGCTAAAGAACGCCCTGCGCAGTGCACAGAATTCGATGTTCATCGAGGAGTAAGTCATGCCTGAAGCCGTGATCGTTTCAACCGCGCGAACACCGATTGGCCGCGCGTTCAAGGGGTCGCTCATCGAGATGCGCCCGGACGACCTTGCTGCCATCGCAGTGAAAGCGGCATTGGCGAAGGTGCCAAACCTCGACCCGGCGACCGTCGAGGACTTGATGATCGGCTGCGCGCAGCCCGCGGGTGAGCACGGCTACAACATGGGTCGGGTCGTGAGCTTGCTCTCCGGCCTTGAATCACCCGGCACGACGGTGAATCGCTATTGCTCCTCTTCGCTGCAGACGATTCGGATGGCGGCTCATGCTATCAAGGCCGGTGAAGGCGACGTGTTCATCGCAGCAGGCGTCGAGTGCGTCAGCCGCTTTGGCTTCGGCAAGTCCGACGGCATGGAGAACACCAAGAACCCGAAGTTCGCCGAGTCTGAAGAGCGCATGGCCAAGCTCATGACGCCCGACGGGGGCTACTGGGAGCCCGCCGGCAGCCTGTCCGACGTCTACGTCACCATGCTGCAGACCGCGGAAAACGTTGCGCAGTACATGGCGGTATCCCGGGAGGAGCAAGACGAGTTCGCAGCGCTTTCTCAGCAGCGAGCCGAAGCGGCGCAGAAGTCCGGTTTCTTCGCCGAGGAGATCACGCCGGTCACCACGCCGAGCGGCGCGGTGGTCGACACCGACGACTGCCCCCGGCACGGCACGACTGCCGAAAAGCTCGCCGGGCTCAAGCCAGTGCTCCTTGGACAGATGGGCAAGAAGGCCACGGTCACGGCCGGCAATGCGTGCCCGCTCAACGACGGGGCCGCGGCAGTCATCGTCATGAGCGACACCCGCGCCCGAGAGCTCGGAATCACGCCCTTGGCCCGCATCGTCTCGACAGGTGTCTCCGCGCTCAATCCGGAAATCATGGGCTTGGGTCCCATCAGCGCCACCAAGCAGGCGCTCGGCCGTGCAGGGCTTCGCATCGAAGACATCGACTTGTTCGAAATCAACGAGGCCTTCGCCGCTCAGGTCATTCCGTCCGCCCGTGAGCTCGGCATTCCTTTCGACAAGCTCAACGTCAGCGGCGGCGCCATCGCCCTCGGCCACCCTTTCGGCCAAACCGGCGCTCGCATCATGACGACATTGATCCACAATCTGCAGTCGCGCGACGGCCGGTACGGCGTGGAAACGATGTGTGTCGGCGGCGGCCAGGGCATGGCCGCGGTGATTGAACGGCTGGGCTGAGTTGCAATAGGCTCGGCGCCGCGGCGAATGGGCGGCTATTCGTGAGCGCAGCTGCGAGGCCCGAGGCGGAACGCTTGAACCACACGAAAATCGAGATTGAAGGCCGGCGGTTTTGGTGCTTGGCAGCAGCTACGGTTGCGGTGCTTCTACCTTTGAACTGGAGTTGGTACCTCTGGGGCCAACAGATGCGGGGCTCAATTCCGCTCTACATCGTTGCCGGCAGTCTTTTGTACTTCGGGCTGCTTCGCCTGCTGACGGGCGTTCGCTTCTCGGACGTTTCCTACGAAGCGCGTTTCGTCGTCATCAGCTCGATGGTCTTGCTGATCTTGTTCTTGGGTTTCGGTCGTTCCGACACATACCGTCTATTTTTCGAGCGATTCATACCGAAGAGCGCACGCACCCCTTTGTTCGGCTTTGCGTATTTCGCGAGCTGCAGCGTGCTCCTGCGCTTGGTGATTCCGTACCTCCTCCTGCGCTTCAAGCTTCGGCAGCCGCCAGGAGAGTACGGCTACCTCGTGCGTGGTGGAACGCGGATGCGCTGGGTCTACTTCGGCCTTTTCGCAGTGATGGTTCCGCTGGTCCTGTGGGCGTCGGCCCTCCCCGACTTCCAAGCAAGCTATCCACAAACGCGCGGCGTCGTCAGCGGCACCGAGGCGTCGATTCGGCTTTTCATCCTCTATCACGCCGCGTACTTCATGGTGTTCCTCTCGGGCGAGAGCTTCTGGCGCGGCTACATGACCTTCGGCCTCGGGCGAGACCTCAACGTGAACGCTCTGCCGTGGATGGTCATGATGTACAGCATCGGCCACTACGGAAAACCGTTCCTGGAGGTCAACGCCTCGATCGTCGCCGGCTTCACGCTCGGATACCTCGCCCTCCGACACCGCTCGTTCTTCCTCGGCGCCCTCCTCCACTGGTCCATCGCCCTCACCATGGACCTCGCCGTCCTCCACCAGCGCGGCGTCACATGGGACTAGGGGACACGCTGTACCGAAAATAAGCCCATGTTTTCCCATGCAGGTTTTGGAGGGGGAGCGAGTCCCCTTGCAGAAAGTGAAACATGTTTCAGTCTAGTGCTCCGTGGCGGAGGTTAATCGGCAGATTTTGTTGAGGAAGCGGCCTGTTGGGGTGCCGACCGTCGGGGATTTCGAAGCGGCGGAGGCGTCGGTGAACTTGCCCGAGGTCGGGGAGGTGCTGCTCAGGAATCTGTATTTGTCGGTCGACCCTGCGATTCGCGGCTGGATGAGTGAGGCGAAATCCTATCTGCCGCCGATTGGGATCGGGGAGCCGATTCGGAGCGGAACGCTTTCGCAAATCGTGGAATCAAAGGCGGAAGGCTGGCCGGCTGGGCAGATCGTGCAGGCCTTGGCGGCTTGGGAGTCCTACAGCGTCGTTTCGTCGCGGATGCTTCACGGCAAGGTGCAATCCATCGAGGGCATTCCTCTCTCAACGATGCTGAGCGTGCTCGGTGGAACGGGGCTAACGGCGTACTTCGGATTGCTGGAAGTTGGAAACCCCAATGAAGGTGAAACCGTTCTCGTCTCTGCTGCGGCGGGCGGCGTCGGCTCGATCGTCGGCCAGATCGCGAGGGTCAAAGGCTGTCGAGCCGTCGGGCTGACGGGCAGCGACGAGAAATGCGCCTGGCTGACCGAGGAGCTCGGCTACGATGCTGCGATCAACTACAAGACGACAAACCTACGGCTTGCCCTCGAAGAAGCTTGCCCTGCGGGCATCGACGTGTTCTTCGACAGCGTGGGTGGGGAGACCCTCAACACGGCGCTGAGCCGTCTCAACCGCCATGGCCGGGTGGTGGTTTGCGGCGCGATCTCGCAAATCAACGAGGCCGAGCTCCCGGCCGGGCCGAGCAACTATCTCCAACTCCTCGCCAAGAGCGCCCGCATGGAGGGGTTCACGACCTTGGATTTCGCGTCCCGGTATGACGAGGCCCGCGCGGATCTCGCGCGATGGATTCGCGAGGGTCAGATTCACTATCGCGACGACATCGTCGAAGGCCTCGACGAGGCGCCGGCCCATTTGCTTCGACTGTTTAGCGGTGCGCATCGAGGAAAACTGTTGGTCAAGCTGGCCGACGCAGAGGTTTGAAAATGACGGGCATTTGTGATGGACGTGTAGTGATCGTGACAGGCGCAGGGCGAGGCATCGGCCGCGAGCATGCGCTCGAGCTTGCACGGCAAGGCGCCAAGGTCGTGGTCAACGACCTCGGCGTCAGCAACAGCGGCGAGGGCGGCGGCCAAGGGCCCACGGACGAAGTCGTTCGAGCGATTCGTGACCTGGGCGGCGAAGCGGTGGCCAACGGCGCGGATGTTGCCAACTGGGAACAGACGGAAGCGCTCGTGCAACAAGCGATCGACGTGTTCGGGCGACTCGATGCCGTCGTCAACAACGCGGGGTTCGTCCGGGACCGTATGTTCGTGAGCTGCAGCGAAGAAGAATGGGATGCCGTCATTCGCGTTCATCTCAAGGGACACTTCTGTGTGGCCCGGCATGCGGCGGCGCATTGGCGAGGGCTCGTCAAAGCCGGTGAGCAGGTCGACGCGCGCATCATCAACACGAGCTCGGGCGCAGGTGTCCTCGGGAGCGTCGGTCAGTCGAGCTACTCCGCGGCGAAGGCAGGCATCGCCACTCTGACGCTCGTGCAGGCTGCCGAGCTCGGCCGCTACGGCATTACCTCCAACGCGATTTGCCCCATCGCGCGCACTCGTATGACCGAAGGCGCGTTCGGTGACGCAATGAAGGCGCCAGACCAAGGCTTCGACGAGAACGACCCGGCGAACGTCTCACCGTTCGTCGCGTGGCTTGCGAGCTCGCAGTCGCGCGAGGTGACGGGCCGCGTCTGGGAGGTCTTTGGCGGAACGGTCACGGTGTTCGACGGCTACCGCCGCGAGCAGACGATGGACATCAGCAAGCGTTGGGATGCGGCCGAGCTGGGACCGGCTGTCAAAGAGCTGCTGTCCAAGGCACAGCCGCTGGTCAAGGTGTACGGAACATGAGCAACCCTCTCGACTTCAGCGGCCGAGCAGTCCTGATCACCGGCGGCAGTCGGGGGATCGGCAGAGGCATCGCTGAAGCGTTTCTCGCAGCGGGCGCCGACGTCGCGGTGTGCGGACGCAGCAAGCCCGGCGAGCTCCCAAGCGTCGGCGGTAGGAGCGCCTTCTTCGTGGGCGCTGACGTTCGGGACGCTGCCCAAGTCGAGAAGATGGTGAACGAATCCGTCGAGCGCCTCGGGCGGCTCGACGTGCTCGTCAACAACGCCGGCGGCGCGCCCTTTGCCGAGGCAGCGACGGCATCTCCGAGGTTCTCGGAGAAGGTCATTCAGCTGAACCTCACCGCTGCGCTTCATTGCGCCCAGCAAGCCAATCGCATCATGCAGGGCCAGGCTTCCGGCGGTGCCATCATCAACATCGCTAGCGTCTCCGGGGTGCGGCCTTCCCCTGGAACAGCGGCGTACGGCGCAGCCAAGGCGGGACTGATCAACTTGAGCGGCACGCTGGCGATCGAGTGGGCGCCGAAGGTGCGCGTCAATTCCATCGCCGCGGGCCTGATTCAGACCGAGAAAGCGCATCTCCACTATGGCGACGAAAGCGGTATCGCGCGTGTCGCACAAACGGTGCCTTTGCAGCGTCTGGGGACACCCGGCGACGTCGCGGGCGCTTGCATGTTTTTCGCCTCCCCTCTTGCCGCGTATGTGAGCGGCGCGAATCTCGTCCTTCACGGCGGCGGAGAAACGCCGGCGTTCATTTCGGCCGCTAGCGTCAACCGGGGAGACTGAGGGAATGGAGTTTTCATTCTCAGAAGATCAGAACGAGCTCCGACGAAGCGCTCGAAGGTTTCTGGAGGTCGCGTCAGCCGAGGATCGTGTCCGGAGCGCGATGGAAACCGAACGAGGCTACGACCTGGCAACCTGGGCGCAGCTATCCGAGGAGCTTGCATGGACCGCGCTCACCATCCCCGAAGAGTACGGTGGCCTGGGGATGAGCTACCTCGACCTGCATCCACTGATGGAGGAGATCGGTCGCGCGCTTCTCTGCGCTCCGTTTCTTTCCACGGTCGGCCTAGGGGCCAATGCGCTCTTGCTCGGCGGTAGTGATGCTCAGAAGGAGCGCCACCTGCCGGGCATTGCCGCCGGAGAGACGCGGGCGACTCTTGCATTCGGCGAGAAGAACAATCGGATGGACGCCGTCGGTGTCGAAGCCACCTATGCGCGCAACGGGTCGGGCTACCTGCTGCACGGGGAAAAGAGTTATGTCCTCGATGGGCACACCGCCAATCTGCTGATCGTCGCGGCACGCTCGAAGGGCAGTACCGGCACCGAAGGCGTGAGCTTGTTCCTCGTGCCGGAAGACGCGGGAGGTGTGAACCGCGCCTGGCTGCCAAGCATGGATCAAACCCGGCGACTCGCGTCCGTCGAGCTCAGGGACGTGATCGTGCCCGACGACTCACTGCTAGGGGCCGAAGGTCGAGGCTGGGGGCTCTGCGAGAGAACTCTGGATCGGGCCAGAATCGCGCTTGCCGCGGAGCAAGTGGGCGCGGCCGAAATGTGCCTCGAGATGTCGGTCGAGTACGCAAAAGTGCGCAAGCAGTTCGGTCGGCCGATCGGTTCGTTCCAGTCGATCAAGCACAAGTGCGCGGACATGCTGATGATGGTCGAGTCGGCACGCTCCGCGTCTTTCTACGCGAGTGCCGTCGCAGCGCAAAATGGTGACGGCGTCGAAGAGGCGGCGTCGAGTGCCAAGGCCTATTGCTCAGATGCTTTCTTTCACTGCGCCGCCGAAACGATCCAGATTCACGGCGGGATAGGCTTCACCTGGGAGCACCCCGCGCACCTCTACTTCAAGCGAGCAAGGGCGACCGAGAATCTCTTCGGCGACCCTGCATTTCACCGCGAGCGAGTCGCAGCGCAAATGGGTTTGTGATGGAGATTCAGCTAAGCAAGAAAGAAGAGGCGTTTCGCCAAGAGGCTCGCACCTGGCTGCAGGAGCAGCTCAATGGTCCGTTCAAGGACCTTCAGGGCCGAGGCGCTTCCGGTGACCAAGACACCTACGTCGAAGAGCGGGTGGCCTGGGGCAAGGTCATGGGCGCCGCCGGCTGGAACTGCATTGGCTGGCCCAAGAAGTTCGGTGGGCGCGCTTGCTCAATCAAGGAAGAGGCGGTTTTCAACGAGGAATACGTGCGCGCGAACGGACCAGGGAACGTTGGCCATATCGGCGAAACGCTTCTCGGACCAACCTTGATCCATTTCGGCTCACCGGAGCAGCAGGGCCGGTTCCTGCCGCCAATCGTATCCGGCGACGAAATCTGGTGCCAGGGCTACTCGGAACCTGGTGCAGGCTCCGATCTCGCCAACGTGCAGACCAAAGCCACACTGGTCGGCGACGAATGGATCATCGAGGGGCAGAAAATCTGGACCTCGGGTGCGCAGTATTCGGATTGGTGCTTTGTGCTCTGCCGCACCGATGCGGAAGCGCCAAAGCATCGGGGCATCAGCTGTATTCTCGTTCCGATGAATCAAGACGGCATCGAGGTGCGCCCGATCAAACAAATGGGCGGGAGCTCAGAGTTCGCAGAGGTCTTTTTCGACGCGGCCAAGGCGCAAAAAAACTACCTCGTCGGTGGCATCAACAACGGCTGGAAAGTGGCGATGGGCACGCTTGCCTTCGAGCGCGGCGCATCGACGCTCGGACAGCAGTATCTCTTCCAAAAAGAATTCGAACAGGTCGTCGCCGCTGCAAAGAAATCCGGGGCCGCAAAGGACCCCATCTTCCGTCAGCGAATCGCACATGCCGCAATCGGACTCAAAATCATGCGCGTCAACGCACTTCGAATGCTGGAGCACGAAGGCGCTGACCTGAACCGTGAAGCACTGATCAGCAAACTTTACTGGTCCAATTGGCATCGTGACCTCGGCAAGCTTGCGATCGATCTGCTTGGCCCGGAGGCCGAGCTCCTCGATGGCGCGCCGTATGAGCTCACCGCGCTGCAAAAGTGGTATCTCTTTTCGCGAGCTGACACGATCTATGCGGGCTCGAATCAAATCCAGCGAAACATCATCGGCGAACGAGGACTCGGGCTGCCGAAGGAGCCGCGATGACCACAAAACCCACGTACGTCGGCGGGCACGGCCTGCTTCAAGGCAAAAACGTTCTCGTCACGGCAGCCGCCGGCACCGGCATTGGCTTTGCGACAGCCATTCGCTGCGCCGAAGAAGGCGCCTCGGGGCTCGTGATCAGCGACATTCACGAACGACGGCTCGGCGAGGCAGCCGACAAGATCGAAGCTGAGACTGGCGTGCGCCCGGAAGCGGTCCTTTGCAACGTCACCAATGAAGACGAAGTGCAGGCGATGTTCGAGCTCGCGGTCGACAAAATGGGGCACGTCGATGTGCTCATGAACAACGCTGGGCTCGGCGGTTACGCCAAGGTCGTGGACATGACCGACGACCAGTGGAATCTGGTGCTCGACGTGACGCTCAATGGTAGCTTTCGCTGTACCCGCGCTGCGCTCAAGCACATGATGCCGCGGGGCAAGGGCGCGATCGTCAACAACGCTTCGGTGCTTGGTTGGCGCGCGCAAGAGGGGCAGTCGCACTACGCAGCCGCAAAGGCTGGCGTCATGGCGCTCACCCGTTGCGCGGCGATCGAAGCCGCTGAGCGGAACGTTCGCATCAATTGCGTCGCCCCATCGCTCGCAATGCACCCCTTCCTCGAAAAGGTCACCCCACCGGGGCTGCTCGAAGAGCTCCAAAAACGCGAGGCGTTCGGTCGCGGCGCCGAGCCATGGGAGATCTCAAACGTCATGGTCTTCTTGGCCAGTGACTACAGCTCGTACATGACGGGCGAGGTGCTCTCCGTATCGAGCCAGCGCGCTTGAACCTACGCCCGGCGGTTTCTGTGCTGCCAAGCATCGGAGTAGCGCAGCATGTACCCACGGATGAGCGGCGCGAACATATGAGCCAATGGTCGGGTGAATCTTGATGCTTTCCGCAGTTGGCCGATAAATTCTTCGAAGCTGATGCGCTGGTAGCCCAAAAGCGCTTGGCTCTCGTCCGTGTCGAGCCAATCGCAATAGTATGGGCCGCTACCGTACGCTGCGAGCGGGAAACGCCCCACCCCCGTCGCGTCGAACATGGCGTCATAGAATTCGCGGAAGGTCAGCCGACAGCTCTCGCCACCACCGATCATCAAGGTATTCCCCAGGGCTCCGCGACATTCGATCGCGCGAACCTGAGCAAGCGCGACATCCTCTGGATGTACCCATTCGAGCCGTGTGTCCGGGTTGATGCGAAAGAGAATGCGGAAAACGTCCGGTGAAAGATCGCCGGCAGCTGCTTTGACGCCTACTGAAACTCCAATTCGGAAGATCACGTAGGGAAGACCCGACTCGCGAAGAAGTTGCTCGCACTCGGCCTTGTTCGAAGTGTAGTTGTCAGTTGCGACGGCCGGAAGGTCTCCGGTGAGTGGCGGGCCGCCGGGCACGCGCGGGCCACAGACGGACAATGACGATGCGAAAACGACGACCGGCGGCTGTTTCTTGCGCCTCATCGCATCGAGTATGTTCCTGGTCCCGCCCACGTTGACCGCGTAGGCAAGGTCGGGGTGAAGCTCGGTGGCCGGCGCCAAAACGCCGGCGTTGTGAATGATCGCGTCGCAGTCCGCGACTGCCGCGGCAACGTCAGATGCCGACCGAATGTCGCCCCACAGGACTTGAACCTGGCCCGCGATCCCCCGGGCGGCCTTTCGGTTTCGGCGGTTCGAAAGATCGAAGGCGATCACGGAATGTCCCTCTTTCAAGAGACGCTCGATGCCCACCAGACCGAGCCGCCCAAGAGCCCCAGTGACCAACACGCGCATCCGCGCAGGCTGACCTGCGACAGCGCCCGCTTCAAATTGAAACGGCTTCTTCTTCCTGGTAGGGTCTCGGCGATTTCAAGAAGGGGACTGTCTCCTTCTTGTTGGGAGTTGCGAATGAAGCTCGGCCTAACCCTCGGATACGCGGGCCCCCAGTTGAACACGACCGTACAGGGTCTCGTCGACATCGAGAAGATCTCCGAGGTCGAACGGCTTGGGTACGACTCGATCTGGACGGCAGAGTCCTGGGGCAACGACGCGGTCACCCCGCTCGCCTGGGTCGGCTCGCAGACTTCGACGATCAAGTTGGGCACGGCGATCATGCAGCTGCCAGGCCGCTCGCCCGCAAATGCGGCGATGACGGCGATGACAATGGACACGCTTTCGAACGGGCGCTTCATCATGGGGCTCGGGACTTCGGGCCCGCAGGTCGTCGAAGGCTGGCACGGCGTACCCTTCAACAAATCGCTGACCTGGCTTCGCGAGTACGTCACCATCGTGAAGAAAATTTTCGCGCGCGAAGCGCCGCTCGAGTTCGACGGTGTCCGCTACCAAATTCCGTATCGCGGCCCGGGCTCTTCAGGCCAGGGCAAACCGCTCCGAAGCATGATCCGCGCGCGGGCGGATATCCCGGTCTTCACCGGCTCGATGGCTCCGAAGTCCCAAGCGATGTCCGCGGAAATCGCGGACGGCTGCTTGCTCACCTGCATGCACCCCGAGCGTCCCGAAGTTCTGATGAAGAACTTCGACCAAGGCTTTGCAAAGGCGGGGAACGGCAAGGGTGTGGACAGCTTCGACATCGCGCCTACGGTGGTGGTCATCATCGGCGACCCGCCGCACGCGATGACGCCTTGCAAGATGCAACTCGCGCTCTACATCGGGGGCATGGGCTCGAAGACGAAGAACTTCTACAAGGACTACCTCAGCCTCGTCGGTTTCGAGGAAGCCTGCGAGAAAGTTCAAACGCTTTTCCTCGACGGCAAACGCAATGAAGCGGTCGCCGCCGTGCCCGACGAATTGGTCGACGCGTTATATCTCGTGGGCTCCAAGGATCGCATACGCGATCGGTTTCAGCGTTGGAAAGATTCGCCAGTCGGGACTTTGATGGTCGGTTCACAGGACATGGATACGCTCCGCTTCATGGCCGAGCTCAACTCGTGAGGCAGCAATGAAGATCGGAATCGTAGGTGGCACCGGGCGTGAGGGGCGTGGCTTGGCCGTGCGCTGGGCAAAGGCGGGTCATGATGTGTTCATCGGCTCTCGTCAGGCCGACAAAGGAGCGGCAAAGGCTGCCGAGTTTGCGAAGGAGTTTGGAGTCAGCATCCAGGGCGCCGACAACATCGCGGCGTGCGAGCACGCAGAGCTGATTGTAGTGACGGTTCCATACGGAGCGCATCGCCCTACATTCGACTCGATAAAAAATGTCGTCGGTGACAAAGTCATCGTCGACATCACTGTGCCGCTGCAGCCGCCCAAGGTCCGCTCGGTGAATCTGCCGGAAGGCCAAGCGGCCGCCTTGGAGGCCCGTGCATTGCTGAACGAAGGTGCGCGGCTCGTCGCGGCGCTGCACCACATCAGCTCTGAGCACCTCAGCAACCCAGCGCACACGTTCGATTGCGACGTGCTGGTCTGCGGTGACGACAAGGATGCACGTGCGTCCGTCATTTCGTTGGTCGCGGACCTGGGCCTCCGGGGCATCGACGCTGGGGTCTTGAAAAACGCCATCGCTCTCGAGTCGATCACACCGGTGCTCTTGCACATCAATCGCCGCTACAAGAGCGTTGGCTCTGGCATTCGCATCACGGGCATTCCGGAGACGGAATGAGCCGCGACGAGCCGAGTTCGGGTGACCTTCGGGTCGGGCCGGAGCTCTTGGTTCGCACGATCGCCGGTGTTCCGACGATCGGGGTTGGCGATGACCTCTTCGCCGTGATTGTCTCGAGCCTCGACCGAGCCGAAATCGAGCTTGCCGACGGAGACGTCATCGTCATCGCCAGCAAAATCGTCTCGCGCGCGGAAGGCTGTTTCGTCGACTTGGGGACAATCGTTCCGAGCGACGCAGCTCATCAACTCGGCGACGAGCTCGAAAAGGACCCGCGTCTGGTAGAGCTGATCTTGCGCGAGAGCGTCGGCATCTCTCGAAAGACGAGCGGGGCACTGATCGTCCGGCACCGTCTAGGTTTCATCTCGGCCAATGCCGGCATTGACTCGAGCAATGCGGCTCCCGCAAACGCCCCGAAAGGAAGCGGCCCCTGGGTGCTGACCTTGCCTCGTGATCCGGATGCGAGCGCGGCGTCGCTTCGAAGCAATCTCTGCGAGCATTACTCGTCGGAGGTTGCGGTTCTCGTCACCGACTCCTGGGGGCGTCCATTCCGCCGTGGAACGGTCGGTTTCGCGCTTGGCGTCGCGGGGCTGCCGGCAGTCTGGGATCGCCGTGGTGCGATCGATCGCCATGGCCGCGTCCTCCAGGCTACCGAATCGGCCGTCGCCGACTCCGTTGCGGCGGCAGCAGATCTCGTTGCCGGACAAGCCAACGAAGGGCGCCCGGTGACCTTGGTTCGTGGGCTTCATTTCAAAGCGTCGCACGATTCCGCGGCCGTCTTGCTACGAGACCCCGAAGACGACTTGTACGCATGACCCATGCATCTGAGACCGGCGTGTCCGTCGTCGCGCTGGCTGGAGGCGTGGGCGGGGCGCGGCTCGTCGACGGACTCGATCGCGTGCTCCCTCGGGGCTCGCTCACGGCCGTCGTAAACACGGGCGATGACTTCGAGCACTGGGGCCTCCACATCAGCCCTGACCTCGACACGGTGATGTACACGCTCGCGGGTCTTGCTCCCGAGGATCGCGGCTGGGGAATCGACGGCGACACATTCGAGGTTCTGAGGGAAGCCAGGCGGCGCGGCGTCGACGACTGGTTCCAACTCGGCGACCGCGACCTAGTCACTCACCTCTCTCGAACGCAGGCGCTGGACCAGGGCGAGTCGCTGACGCAGGCGACCGCAAAACTATGCAAAGCACTCGGCGTTGAGCGGCCAATCCTGCCGATGAGCGATGCGCCATGTCCCACGAGCATCGTCACCAAGAGCGGCGAAGAGCTCGCCTTCCAAGAGTGGCTGGTGAAGGAGCGGGCGGCGCCTCCGGTCAGCCGAGCGCGGCACGGAGGAAATGGTGAAACGACGCCGTCCGTTCTCGATGCACTGAACGCCGCCGATCTCGTCGTGATCTGCCCTTCGAATCCTTACGTTTCGATCGACCCGATCCTGAGGTTAGCTGGCGTGTCTGAAGCGGTTCGACGCACTCCGACGGTCGCCGTGAGCCCGATTCTGAACGGCAAAGCCGTCAAGGGCCCGCTCGCCACCATGATTTCGGAAATTGGCGGCCGCCCGCCCTCGGCCGAGGCCGTCGCGATCCACTACAAAGGTCTGCTGGATGGATTTGCCGTGCAGCCCGGGGACTCCTTCGCAGCCCTCTATCCGACCCTCGAAACGAACATCCTCATTCAGTCCAGCGAAGATCGGATACGCTTGGCCCGTGAGCTGATCGAATTTGCACGGAATCTGAAATGAGTCGCTGGGCACTAGT
>CBESWY010000021.1:0-21243 GCA_965533395.1 uncultured Myxococcales bacterium | reverse complement strand
GCGCCCCGGTGTACTCCAACTGACCCTGTGATAAGCCCCCACCGTGCCCCAGGTCTACTGCGCCCTGATCCACCACCCGGTCGTCAACCGCCAGGGCGAAGAGGTCACCACCTCGGTGACCAACCTCGACGTCCACGACATCGCTCGCAGCGCGCGCACGTACGGCATTCGCGGCTACTTCGTGGTGAGCCCCATCGATGCCCAGCACCCGGTGGTTCAGAAAATCATCGATCATTGGACCTCCGGAGCGGGAACGAGCCGCTTTCCGGAGCGAGGCGAGGCAATCGCGCTGGTCCGCCTCTGCCACTCGCTCGACGATGCGATCGCCGAAATCGAGGCGGAGGAGGGGGAAACGCCGCGGCTCGTCGTCACCTCGGCCAAGGTTGGTCCGGACCGGAGCTCCTATGCCGACGAGGCCCAACGGCTCCGAACCGAGTCCCGTCCGACGCTCCTGCTCTTTGGCACCGGTCACGGCCTGAGTGACCGCGTCTTGCAGCGCGCAGACGTGTTTCTCGAACCCATTGTGGGCGCAACCGACTTCAATCACCTTTCGGTCCGAGCCGCGGTCGCCATCACGCTCGATCGGCTTTTGGCACCGAAATCCCTCGCAAACAACCCCGTTTGACCCCGTTTTGACCCCGTGCTACCTCCGGGCTCCGTTGCGTAAGAGGCTTAGTGATGAGTGGAAGCGTTCCTGAAATCGATGCGATTGAGAAGTCGCAGCTGCGTGACCTCACCCCGTTCCGGGTGGGTGATACGATCAACGTCCATTTCCGTATTCGGGAGGGCGAAAAGGAGCGTATCCAGGTCTTCAAAGGCGTGGTGATTCGCAAGAGTCGCGGCGGAGCAGGCGCAACCTTCGCGGTCCGAAAGGTCTCGGGCGGCGTCGGCGTCGAGCGAATTTTTCCGCTTCACT
Source organism: uncultured Myxococcales bacterium (assembly GCA_965533395.1). Taxonomy (GTDB): domain Bacteria; phylum Myxococcota_A; class Polyangia; order Polyangiales; family Houyiibacteriaceae; genus SG8-38. Next base: position 20,327 of record CBESWY010000021.1, on the reverse strand, counting down.
CGCCACGCATCGAAAAGGTCGAGGTCGCTGCGCGCGGTCACGTCCGCCGCTCGCGTCTCTACTACCTGCGCGACCTCCGGGGCAAGAAGGCTCGCCTCCGCGAGCGACAGCGCCACAACAACTAGCGCTGTTTACGGCTCTCGAACCGTTAGCGTCGATTCCCGGAAGCCGTTCGTCCCGGGCACGTGCACCCAGAGGCGCCGTTCCGCGAGCTTGCCGTCCATGACGCTCACGACGATGTGGGCGCACGGCCACATCAGCTCGCCGCTGTTCGCGAAGGTCGCCGCGTCTTCGTCGGAAAAGTACGCACCTGCGTCACAGTGCGAGTGGTAGATGACCTTCACCGGCCGCCCCTCGGTCTGCCCCTCCTCGAAGGTGCGCGCCGCGCGGAGCTCGTTGATCTTGAAGTACATCTTCGAGGTGCGCGGAAATGTGACCGGGTCGAGCTTGTGATACTTGTCCGCTTCATTCTCTTCGCGCTGAAGCCCGTCGAGAAGAGCAGGCTGCGCGGCCGGTCCAAAAACGAATCCGCAGCTCTCGCTCGGATAGCATTCGAGGGCGTGTTGCTCGATCTCCTCCATCACCGACCTGTCGATCTCGAGGTCTCCCGAGATCCACGGAAACGACTCACCACTCATAGTGCTTCTCCCATTTCATCGGCGCGAAGTACCTGTCACCGCGGTCGCAGGCGATCGCGACGACGCAGCTCGCATCTGGGCGCTTGGCCACTTCGAGCGCAGCCGCGACGTTCGCGCCCGTCGAGTGCCCGACGTGAAGGCCTTCTTCGGCCGCCAATCGGTCGGACATGTCCCAGCCCGCATCGGTACCGATGGGCAGAATCTCATCGGGAACCTTCGGGTCGTAAATCTCGGGTACCAGCGAGCTAGCCATGTGCTTGAGGCCTTCGAGACCGTGCAGCGCTTCGGCGGGCTCGACCGCGATGGACTGGATCTTCCGACTGTGCTCGTGTAGTCGCCGCGTCGTTCCCATGCACGTCCCGCTGGTCCCGAGCCCGGCCACAAAGTGCGTGATCTCATCACCGACCTGTTCGATGACCTCCTGCCCGGTGCCGAGGTAGTGCGCCCGCGGGTTGGAGGGGTTCGAGTACTGGTCGGGGTAGAAGTAGCGGTCTGGATCCTCGGCCACCATCTTGCGCACCATTCGGATCGCACCGTCCGAGCCCTCCATCGGGTCGCTGTAGATGATCTCGGTGCCGAACGCCCTGGTGATGTCCTTACGCGCCTGAGAGACGTTGGACGGCATCACGAGATGAATGCGAAATCCCATCGCGGCGCCGAGGAAGCTGTACGCGACACCGGTGTTGCCGCTGGTCGCGTCGATCAAAATCTTGTCGCTGCGAAGCCGGCCGTCCTCGACGGCGTCGAGCATCATCTGGCGGGCAGGGCGATCCTTCACCGAGCCGCCTGGATTCGCGTATTCGAGCTTGAGATAGAGCTTCGTCCCGGGCGCGTCCTTTTCGAGCGCGCGCAAACGGACCATGGGGGTGTTGCCCACCGCCTCCACGATCGACTCCATCCTACGAAAACGCATCAAGCCTCGTCGCTCAGTCTCAGCTCGCTTGGAAGCTCACGTGCCGCTGCGATTCCCAGAACCTCCTTGAGGTGCTCGACCGCCGAAAACGCGCCAAGAATCGCGGCGGCTGGCTCGGTCAGGGCCGGGGAGCCCGCGAAGCGCATGAGCGCAGACGTGCTCGGCACGCGCAGCACCGCGCCGCTCGGGTCCCTGGTGCAGCCCGCCCGTTCGAGATAGTCGGCCGCCACCGCATAAGCGTCCACGTCCCCGCTCGCTCCGTCACGAAACCGGGCATCGAGCAGGCGCTCCTGGCCTGCCTCTCCGATTTCGCCGAGAAGAAGCTGACGTGCGTACCGACGCCGTGCCGTGGCGTCGAGACTCAACGTGCGGCCCCGCCCGCGATGGCCGGAACGATGCTCAGGGTGTCGCCGTCTTTGAGCGCCGTTTCGAGGTTGTCGAGAAAGCGAATGTCCTCGTCGTTCGCGTAGATGTTCACGAATCGGCGAACCCCTTTGTCGTCACAGAGGCGATCCTTCATGCCGGGGTGGTTGGCCTCGAGGCGTTCGATCACCTCGGACACCGTGCCGCCGTCCACGGAGACTTCGTCTGCTCCGCCGGTCAAGGTTCGGAGTGGGGTTGGAATGCGTACCGTAACAGCCATGTTCGTTCCTTTCTGAGTCCCAACAAATGAGCGCAGGCGTCAGGCAGCGCAAGCCGCCGTGTACCGCTCCATTCGCAGGTCCTGAATCTCTCCTGCACACAAAGGGCAGTCGCTTCGACGCCGTACGAACGTCTTTCGAAGCGAACCTTTGAGCGCGTCATAGTGCCAAAGCTCACCCCCGGGGCGTTCGCCCTGGAGCAAGCGGATTGCCAACGCCGCTTCGAGTCCACCGAGCACCCCAACGACCGGGCCAACCACGCCCGCTTCGGCGCAAGTCTCGATCCGGTCGCGCGGGATGTCCTCGAAGATGCAGCGAAGGCAGGCGGAGTCGGGAAGGGCGCAAAACGCCCAACCGGCCCATCGAACGGCGCCGGCTTGAACGGCCGGCACTTCGCTGAGATGCGCCGCGTCGGCGACCAGAAACTTCGTCGCGAGGTTGTCCGCCCCTTCGACCACCAGGCTCTGCCCCCTCAAGAGCTCCATCGCCGTGCCGGGAACGAAGCGGCCTTCCACCGCCTGCACCGAGACCCCAGGCGAACGCTCGCGCAGCGCCGCCACCGCGCGTTCGATTTTCGATCGCCCGACGTCATCGCGGGTGTAGAGGGTCTGCCGATGCAGGTTGCTCTCGTCGACCTGGTCATCGTCGATGACGGTGATCTCCGCTGCGCCGCTCTGCGCGAGCAGTCGAAGCACCGGAGAGCCGAGCCCGCCCGCCCCGACGACCAAAACACGGTGCGCCTCCATCACTTGAAGTACTCCCCCAAGCTGAAGTAACGCTCGCCCGTGTCGCAGAGGATGGTCACGACCGTCTTGCCCGGCCCGAGCTGCTTGGCGACCTCGATCGACGCCCAGACGTTGGCCCCCGCGCTGATGCCGAGGAGCAGCCCCTCTTGCTTGGCGAGATCGAGCTTCGTGTCCCAGGCATCTTGGTCGCTGACCCCGATGACGCGGTCGACTACGCTAGCGTGATAGTTCTTCGGAATGAAGCCTGCGTTCAGGCCTTGAATCTTGGTCGGCCCCGGCGGCCCACCGATGAGCACCGGGCTAGCGGCAGGCTCGACGGCAAACACGCGCGCCTCGGGGTTGCGCGCTTTGAGCACCTCGCCAACTCCGCTCACGGTCCCGCCCGTGCCGACCGCCGCGACAAAGGCATCGATCGTCTGCCCTTCGAACGCGCGCAAGAGCTCGGTCGCGGTCGTTCTCGCGTGCACAGCTGGATTGGCCGGATTTGAAAACTGCTCGGGCATGAACGCCCCGCGCTCTTCAACGATTCGGCGAGCGGCCTCCATTGCGCCCTCCATCACGCGGTCGGGCTCAGTCAGCACGATTTCAACGCCGTACGCTTCGAGCAGGGCGCGCCGTTCGAGCGACATGCTCGCAGGCATCGTGAGGACGAGCTTGTACCCTTTGCGCGCACACACCAGCGCCAAGCCGATGCCCGTGTTTCCACTCGTCGGCTCCACGATCGTGTCGCCCGCCTTCAGCCGGCCCTCCGCTTCCGCCGCTTGGATCATCGCAAGGCAGATGCGGTCTTTGACCGAGCCGCCCGGATTGAGGTGCTCGCACTTCCCCCAAATCGTCGCACCGCCTTCGGGCGAGAGATTGCGCAAGCGAACGGCGGGGGTTTCGCCGATGAGCTCGAGGACGCTTTCGACAACGGGTGGGGACATCAGATCGAATACACATAGCGCCGAGGCGGCGCGCGGCGAACCCCGTGCGCATCACCTCGATCACAGAGATCTTGGATCGTGACCGCGTCGAAGCACGCCTCGATGTTGTCGGAAAGCTCGGAAAAGACTGTTTCGGTCACGACGCGGCTGGTTTCGTCCGCATCGCTACTCCCATCGTTGCCTGCCAAGAGAATCGGCCCTTCGAGCGCGCGCACGATGTCTCCGAGCCGGATATCGTCCGGGTCCATCGCGAGGGCATAGCCGCCGCGAGGACCACGCTTGGACGTCACGAGCCCCGCGCGCTTGAGGTCCTGAAAGATCTGTTCGAGGAAGCGGGGAGGGATGGCCTGCCGCCGCGAGATGTCTTTGATCTGCGTCGCCTTGCCACCGCTGTGAAAGGCGATGTCGAAGATGGCGCGGACGCCGTATCGGCCTTTGTTGGAGAGCTTCACCCTGCGGGATCTATGAGTTCCCACATCGGAATTGTCAAGAATGGCCTTCGCCTTAGGAGTTGGCGCTACTCGGCTGGCGCGATCGGTAGCCGGCCGCCGGTGAACGCGGCGCGCTCGGCCTCGGAGGCGCTGGGAAGCCCGTCCCCCACGTGGAGCGCGGCCCGTTCGAGAATCGCCTCGCACAGGTCGCCAAAGGCGTAGCCGGCTCCCGCGGCGATTTTCGGCAGCAAGGAGGTCGGGGTCATGCCGGGCAGGGTATTGACCTCGAGGACGTATTCGTTCTCGTCCGAGGTCACGAGCAGGTCGACCCGCGTCGCGCCGGTCGCGCCGACGGCGTGGACCGCGCGCTCGGCCAAGTGCAGCACGCCCTGGTAGCGCGTCGGCGAAAGCCGGGCAGGGAAGTAATATTCGCTTTGTCCTTTTTGGTACTTCGACTTGTAGTCGTAAAATCCGCCCTTCGGCTCGATTTCTATCGCGCCGAGCGCATTCCCATCGAGCAGCCCAACCGCCACTTCGCGACCTCGAATGAGGCGCTCGACCAGGATCCACTCTTCGAAACGCGCCGCATCCTCGCAGCGCTGCCGCAGCTCGCTCAAGCTCGTGGCCGCGCCTGCGCCAACGCTCGAGCCGCCGCTGCGGGGCTTGACGAAGCTCGGGAATCCAAACGAGCTGTGAATCTGCTCGAGCCGGTCGAGGTCGTCGCGTCGCACCGCGTAGTACGAGGGCGTCGGCACGTTGTAGAGCCGAAAGAGCTCCTTGCTCTTGAGCTTGTCCATCGAAAGCGCGCTCGCAAGGACGCCCGAGCCGGTGTAGGGAATGCCCATCGTCTCGAGCAGGCCTTGAATGCAGCCATCTTCGCCGTAGGTGCCGTGAAGGGCAATGACCGCGAGGTCGATCTTGGTCTGCCGCAGCACCTGGTCGATATCCCCGTCGACGAAGACCTTTTGCACCCGGTACCCACGGGCCTGGAGCGCCTCGAACATGGCTTCGCCGGTCTTGAGGGAAATCTCGCGCTCCGCGCTCACGCCCCCGAGCAGTATGCCAATCTCTTTGTCCTTCATTCGATTCTCCTCGAAGCGCGACCAATGCGAAGAGCGGGCCAACCCACTTCACCCCAAAAACGCTGCATTGGGTCCCACCGCTCGTGTCTTGCGTGCCACAGCGGCGACGCCCATCTGACACAAACGACCACTGCCCATGCCCGTTTGGCTGTAACAGCGGCGATCGGCCAGAGCCAATTACCGGCAAACCGGCCGTATGGGCCTCGGGTCTGCCAAAGTCAAATACACACGGATTAAGGCCTATAAACGAGCGGGTCCGAGGATGTGGGGCTCTGCCCGGGGAGATTTGTCGCCTTTGAAGGTCACGTTTCGTTGCCTCGCCGTGGGCTCGGTGGTACCGAGAAGGCACGGAAGGGTCGTTCGACCCAAAAATCAATTCAATAACCACTTTTGTCCGGTGGAAGTGCGAACGAGCATAGCTCACGGCCCTCAGGGGGACGGAGCAATGCGCGGGTGGAGCGAATCTCTGCTCCCCGTCGCGACCCCTCGTATCGCCCACCGGAGTGACAGGAACAAATACAAAAATGACATTCACGGAAGCAGCCGTGGAGGTTCTCCGCTCGGCCGGAAAGCCCCTCCATTACAAAAAAATCACCGAAATCGCGATCGAGAAAAACCTTCTTTCACACGTTGGTAAAACCCCGGAAACTACGATGAGCTCGAGGCTCGCCACAATGGTCAAAAAAGACCGAGGCGACGCTCCGATCCTCAAGGTCAAGCCGGGCGTCTTCGCCCTGCGGGAGTTCCCCGAGGACGCCATCGAGGAAGCCGCCGGCGACGCGCCGGACAGCGACGCCCCCGAGGCCGCCGCGCAGAAGGCCGGCGACGAAGAGTCCACGGCCCCGGCGAACGCCGAGGACGCTGAAGAAGAAGTCCTCGTGGCGGCGCAAGACCTGCCAGGTGCCGATGTTTTCCCCGAAGAAGACGATGACGACGAGCTGATTCTCGCCAACCTCGACGACGATTCGCGCAATGCCCGCCCGCCCCGCAAGCGCCGGCCCCGACGGCGACGCGAACGGGATGCCGACAGCGCGTCGGCTTCAGAAGCGAGGCCGGAACGCGAGCGCCGCCCGGCCGCCCGGAGCCGGAGCCGCAAGGAGCCCCCGGCGCCAGCACACAGGGCCGCCGAAGCAGGCGAGCCCGTAGGCCGGGACCTTTCCGACGCCATCGAAACGGCGCTTCGTGGCGGCAGCCGCAAGCCGAGGACCCTGGTCCAGGTCGCCGAGGCCCTGATCGACACCGGCAGGCTCGCCGGGACCCCAGCGCTCCTGGCCCCGACCCTGGGCGCCGCTGTCAGGGGCGACAACGCCAAGCGCCGGGCGTCGGGCGGGCGCCCGAGGTTCCGGGAGACCGACGGGCTCGTCGCCCTGCTCGAATGGGACCTGCCGAGCGATGCCGTCAACGCCGAGCGGGACGCCATTCGTGCCGCGGACCGGCAGCGTCAGAGTGTGCGCCGGGCGTTCATCAAGCGACTGCGAAGTATGCCCGATGGCGCCTTGCTCGAGCTCCTGGCCACCTGGCTCAACGCGGTGGGCGTTCATTCGCTCCGAGGCGTTCGCGCCGATGCGGGCGACTTCAGCCTTGCCGGCACGCTTCGACGGGGTCCCGAAGAAACCCCTCTGGCGATCACGATCTTTCGGGGCAATCAAACGCTCCAAAGCGACGCCGTCGTGGCGCTCCGCGGCGGGCTTCATCATTTCGACCACGCTCGCGTGGGCTGGCTGATCACCCTGGGGCAGGTCCGAGAAGGCATCCTCGGAGAAGCGCATGCCGAAGGCGCCGCACCTTGCGCCGTCTTCGACGGGGACGCGCTCGCCGTGTCGATGGAAGAAGTCGGCGTCGGGATTCACCGCGCCTCTCTTCCATTGGCCGTGCTCGACGTCGAGCTGCTCGACTCGCTTGGAGGCGGCGCGCCGCGCACCAGCAGAAGCGCGGCAAGCGCGAGCACCGACGAGAACGGGGACTCGGACAACAATAAGCGACGCCGGGGCCGACGCCGGGGCCGTCGGCGCGGTGGTCGGGATGAGGCGGGCGAAGAGGGCAGCCGGGACGAATCGGCAGAAGCCAGCGACGCTTCGGACCGCTCGGACAGCTCCGACAGCGAGCCGGTCAAACTGGAAGCCGACTCGGAATCCACTCCGCAACCCGCTGAAGACACTGAGAAAAAGCCTGCAGAGCTCGAGCCGCCACCCGAGGCCGACGTCGAGCAACTGTAGCCAAATGGATACAGTTGAGCCACCTGCGGGTGGCGCAAGGTAAGCGCATGCCCTACCGTCCCGGCCCTTTCATGGTTATCGGGATCGAGGCATGCGAATCGCACTATTGGTCATCGGCGTTGTTTTTCTCAGCGCTTGGCACTCGCGCTCAGAAGCGGGTCCAACCTTCGCGGAAGAGCTGCAGGCTCACGCGGCGGAAGGAATCGACTACCGCAGCGCGGTCGGTGACCACCCGACCTCGCTTGCGCTCGCGCGAGCGATCGACGCGCGCCTGATCGTCCGCGAGAGCCGCCAAGGCAGACCGATACACGTGCAGCACTGCCGCGTGAGCGACGGCGGATGCCGCGCCCGCATCGCGACGCTTTCGCGTCTGATCACCGAGGCGAGCAACCGGGCGGGCGTCGACCCGTTCCTTACGGCAGGCATTGCCGTGCGTGAATCCGGCCTTAACCCGCTGGCAGTAAGTCCCGTCGGCGCGCGCGGCGTCGTGCAGCTCAATCCCAAGTACCGAGGCAAGACCGTGCCGTTCGTTTATAACGCACGCTACCGCGACAAGTGCAGCCGTCGGCCGGGCGCCTGTCAGCGAGAGGTCCTCGAAGCCGGCCTCGGTCTCTACAAATGGGCGGTCGGCCGATGCGGCGGAAACGTTCAGAAGGGCCTGGCCTGGTACAATTCGGGCCACTGCGACAAGCAGAACGGGTATGCCTCCTCGGTTCTTCGGGAGCGACGAAAGCTCCTTCGGCTCGCCAAGGCGACCGAACCCGGGCTCCAGGCCGTTTTCACCGATTAACCCTGCGATTTCTGTGAAACGATGAGCTGTTCGAAGGCCCGCCCCATGGCGTCGGCAATCCCTTCGATCGCAGTCGACTGGGGCGCCGGATCGTTGGCACAGAGGACCCCCACCATGCGAGCGCCGACTAGGACTGGCAGCACGATGACCTCACGCCCGTGGCTCCCAAACGCAGCCCGGAAGAGATGATCGGCGGCGGTTTGGCCGTAGGCCCCGTGGAACGCGCGGCCGCTGTGGAAGACTTCGTTGAGAATAGAGGGATTGGTCGCGGGGATCCAAAGGCTTCGAATCCCCGCGCTCGTCACCTCGTCGCCGGCGCCATCCCATCCGCGAAACACGCCCTTGCGTAGCGCGAGAAATGCGGCGCCGCGCGCGGCGGCGAGGCACGCCTGGCAGGCGACGCGCACGACTTCATCGCGCGTGTTCGCGCGCGCGAGCTCGTCGAGCTGCGCAGCGATCGCGGGATCGGCCGCCGATGCCGGCCGAGGGCTGGAGGAACCACGAAGCGAAGAGGGTGCGGGAGGGTTTGGCCGGCTCGAGACGGGCGTCGCAGGACGGGGTGTAACCGGCGGAGGGGCGAAAGCATGCGGCGTCAGCGTCGTGGAGAGATGCGGCAACGGGATGTGAGTCGCCTTCGGCGTGAGCGAAACATCACGCGTCGGCGTCGTGGTGTTCCACGCGCGATCCCAGACGGGGCTTGCCGTCGAGACCAGCTCGGAAAGCGACGCGTCGAACGAAGGCAATGTTTTTTCGGTACCGCTCGCCGGCTTCTCATTGACCAGCGGCACGGCACCGGTCGGTGTCGCCGAACGAGCGCGCGCCAAGGCCAAGGGATCGCTGACCGTGGTCGATGGCTCCGGTGGATAGGCACGGTCGATCGACTCGAGGAGATCGGAGAGCTTCGCAACCGTCGGTAGGATGCTCTCCCCAAGCAGCTCGCTGAGCTTGGCCACCGACCGCTCATCGGTCGGGTCGACCATGGCGACGATCGGACCCACGCGGCTCGGCCGCAATGGCATCGCACAAAGGTCCCGCGCTGCGGCTCCTGGCAAACGTCGCACGAGGTCGGAGTCGGCGCGCGCAAGCTCTCGAGCTCGAAGAATCGGACCGAAACCCATTCCGACGAAGAAGCCGGCCAAGACGCTTTCGTCGAGGCCTTCTGCGACGAGGCTTTGAGCGACCCGAGCAGAAGGAACGAGCGGATCGCCCGGATCGCTCGCGCGTGCCTGAGCCTCGGTGACGAGTCCGGCGTCAACGAGCTGATCGACCAATCGCCCTGGCATACTCCCATCCCTAGCCAGGCTGGAAGCGTGCGGCAAGTGCGAGAGGCTGATAGCATCACTTTCCAATGGCTCGAGTGCTGCACATCGAGGACGATCCCAACAATCGGCGCCTCGTGCAGAAGCTGCTGGGAGCGGCCGGTCACGAGGTCATCGAAGCGGAGTCCGGAGTCGACGGAATCCGGCTCGCGCGCGAAATGGTCCCGGACCTCGTTCTAGTGGACATCAACATTCCGGACCTGGACGGCTACGAAGTGACCCTGCGCCTGCGCGGAATGCCCGCCCTGCAAGAGGTGCCCATCGTCGCGATCACGGCCGAGGGCGACCGTGCATCGACGCTCGCCGTGGGCTGCGATGGCTTCATCGCGAAGCCGATTGCCGCGGCCCACTTCGCGCAGACCATCGCCGAGTTCCTCGGTGGGCATCGCGAATGGGCCGACGACGGAAGCGATCGACTGCTTCGCGAGCGCACGCAGAAGATCGTCGAGCGGCTCGAGAAAAAAATCGTCGAGCTCTCTGAAACGAATCAACGCCTGGAGGACATCGCACGGCTTCGCCGAGAGTTTCTCCAAAACGTCAGTCACGAGCTGGCCACACCCATGACGCCGGTGGTGGGTTACCTACGTCTGTTGCTCAACGAAGAGCTCGGCCCACTGACGGATTTGCAGCGCAAGTGCCTAGGTTCGATCGAAACCTCGACGCAGCGACTTAGATCCGTCGTCGACACTTTGCTCGACGTCAGCTCACTCGAGACCGGGCGGATGCACTACTACACGCGCCCGTACGACTTTCGCGAAGTCTCAGTCAAAGCGCTCGATCAAATTCGACCCAAGCTCCTCGAGCGTGACGTGACGCTCGTCGAGCGTATCCCCGACGACCCAATGCCGGCGCAGGGAGATCCGGACAAGCTCATGCGCGCCATGGTGCACGTGCTCGACAACGCGTCGAAGTTCACGCCAACCGGCGGCGACGTAGCAGTGGAAGTCCGGCCCGAGGGAGACGAGCACTTGCTCTTCGCGGTCTCGGACAGCGGTCCGGGGGTTCGTCCCGAGCACATCGCCCGCATCATGGAGCCCTTCTATCAGGTAGACGGATCGGTGACGCGCGACCACGGCGGGGTTGGATTGGGCCTGGCCTTTGCGAGACGGGTCACCGAGGCGCTCGGTGGCGGCATCGAGATTTCGAGCCCGCCGGCCGGCGAGGTGGCCGAGCGGCAGCTGGCAGGCACCCTGGTCGAGCTCCGGGTTGGACGTCTGCCCGAACGGCCCGAGACTCCCTCGACGTGATCTACCTCGACCACCACGCTGCCGCGCCGACACCCGATGCGGTCCGGCTGGCCATGGACGAAGCAGCGGCCCTTGCCTGGGCCAATCCGTCGAGCACCCACGCCGCGGGCCGAGCCTCGCGACAGCTGCTCGAGGCTGCCAGAGAACGGATTGCTGAATCGATCGGCGCAGCGGCCGCCGACATCGTCCTGACTGGGGGCGGCACCGAAGCCTGCAACCTAGGAATCCGCGGGCTCGCCGAGGGCTGTTCCCGGATCGTGACCAGCGACGTGGAGCACCCGGCCGTGGCACAGAGCGTCAACCGGCTGAAGAGCGATGGCGTGGAGGTGGCCAGGCTGCCTGTTCTCGCGGGTCAACCGCCGAGCCCCGACGAGCTGGCGAGGCACCTCGCCCCCCAGACCCTCGTCGCGATTCAATGGGTCAATCACGAAACCGGCACCATCCTACCCGTCGATCGCTACGCCGAGGCGTGCCGCGACCACCAGGCACGCTTGTTCGTCGACGCGACCCAGGCATTGGGCAAGCGGCCGATCGACGTCGGCGCGCTCGGGGCGGATGCCATCGCGCTGGCGGCACAGAAAATCGGGGGGCCAGCGGGAGCCGGTGCCTGTTGGATTCGCCGCGGCCTCGACCTCGAGCCAGTCCTCGATGGCGGCTCGCAGGAGCGCGGCCGCCGCCCGGGAACTCCGGATACCCTGAGCATGGTGGGATTCGGGGCGGCCTGCCGTTTGATCGAGAGTCGAATCGCGGATCAGCCGCGCGTGGCCGCGCTGCGCGACCAGATCGAGCACAGCCTTCTGTCGCGAGGCGCCGTCCTAAACGCAGGCCCCCCGCGTACCGCTACGGTCTCGAACCTCAGCTTCCCGGGATGGCAGGGTCCGCTCCTGGTCGCGGCGCTCGACCTCGAGGGCGTGTGCCTTTCGACCGGAGCCGCCTGCTCGTCGGGTCTGCAGGAGCCTTCCGCCGTCATTCGCGCGATGTATCCGGATGAGCAGTGGAGGGCTGGCTCCGCGGTTCGAATCAGTTTAGGTACGGAGACGAGCGAGCGGGATATCGACTTGGCGATTGCGTCGTTTGAGCGAGTTCTCGCCCGGCGCGGCGCCTAGAAACTCAGGTCGATTAGAGCTCTCACGAAGATATCTTCATTTGATTTCATGTTTTGGCTTCCAGGTGTCTGAAATGCTTGTGTTTTCATGTTGCGTGTTTTGAGTTACAAGGCTTTCCATTAAGTGTAACAGCCCACGGTTGATTTGTTCAGTGTTGAGCGCCCATGTCTGAAGTGAAACGAGTGCTGGTGGCGATGAGCGGCGGGGTAGACTCCTCCGTTGCCGCTGCGCTGCTGCGCGAAGCGGGGCACGACTTGGTCGGGGTCACGCTCCATTTGTGGGACGCCGACGGCGAGCAACAGGTCGGCCGCTGCTGTGCGCCCGAAGACCGAGACGACGCGCGGCGCACCTGCGAGCACCTGGGAATCCCCCACTACGTCCTCGACGAACGCGAGGCGTTTCGCAAGCACGTCGTCGAACCCTTCGTCGCCGAATATCAGGCCGGCCGGACTCCGATTCCGTGCGTGAGCTGCAACCGCACCGTGAAGCTCACCTATCTTGCCGAGGTCGCCCGGCGCTTCGACGCCACCCACATCGCAACCGGGCACTACGCGCGCCTGGCGCGCTCGGCGAACGGGTCGCTTCGGTTGCTACGAGGCCGAGATGACGACAAGGATCAGAGCTATTTCCTCTTCGGCCTGCCCCAGCAGACGCTCGAACGTCTGGTCTTTCCCCTCGGCGAGCTCACCAAGACCGAGGTGCGCGAATCGGGTCGGCGCCTCGGGGTCCCAAACGCGGACAAGCCCGACTCGCAGGAGCTCTGTTTCGTTCCCGACGGGCGCGTCGGCGACTTCATCCGCCGTGAAGGCAGCACGACCCGCTCGGGCCCCATCGTCGATCGGGAGGGCACCGTGCTCGGCCGTCACGAAGGCGTCGCGAACTTCACCCTTGGTCAAAGGCGTGGTCTCGGGCTCGGGGGAGGTGGAACGCGCTACGTCCTTCGGATCGTGCCCGATACGGCCGAGGTCGTCGTCGGTGACGAGTCGCAGCTCTACGAGCGAGAGCTCAGCGCAACCGACGCACATTGGGTCGACGGCCGGCCGATCGAACCGTTCCAAGGCGAGGTCCGCATTCGATACCGGCATCGCGGTGCCCGGGCGGATGTGACACCCCTCGGCGATGGATTCGAGGTGCGTTTCGACGAACCGCAGCGCGCGATTACGCCCGGCCAGGCGGCGGTGGTATACCGAGGCGACGAGGTGATCGGTGGCGGCTTCATTGCATGAGCTCTGCGCGTTCGTCCTCTGCGGGCTGCTCGCCGCGGGCTGCGCGAAGGGCAGCGGCGAGGGGAGCGCGGTCGGACAGGTCTGGGCACCGGACTGCGGCCTCGATGGCGCGGCCTACTCGTTGAACCCGGACTACTTCGCGATGCAGCCGAGTACCTCCGTCGAGATCATCGACATCGTCGTGCAGCGGGGCAGCGATCTCCCAAGCTACAGCGACGGGATCGCGGTCTTCATCCGCAATCCGGAGTTGCTCAAAGAGACGATGCTGGGCGCCGAAATCGAGCTCGGTGGCCTCGAGGCGCCCGTCGAAATGACACTGTATCTCAACGCGCGCTGTCCTGGAGTTGCTCGCATTCCCGTCTACTACGCGGCCGTTTCGGGCACGATTCGCTTCGACGAGCTGTACGTGCCCTGGTTGGACAACGCCACCAAAGAAACGGTAGCCGTCTTTACCAATGTCGAGCTGGTGGACAACAAAGATCCGCTCGAACGAAGGGCCGTCCTCGATGGGGATTTCAGCTTCCTCTTCGAAGTCGGAAGGCCCTTGCAATATTTCTGAGTCCCATGTCTTCCAAGCGCTCTGAACAAGGCGAGGTCCGCGCGGTGGGCCGCGGGGGCGACGCGGTCGTCGAGACTTCGCACGGCATCGTGCTGGTGCCCGGCGCTCTACCGGGCGAGCGGGTTGAGCTCATGTCGACAGGGTCCAAACGGGGGGCCGCGCGTGGGCGGCTGATACGGGTGCTTCGGCCCTCCGAGGGACGGCGCGAGCCTGCCTGCGCCGATGCAACGCGCTGCGGGGGCTGCCCACTCATGATCGCGCGCCCCGAGCTGCAGCGCGAGGTCAAGCAGAGCTTTTTAGCGGACGCGTGCCGCGGCCTGCCCGGCGCGAACGAGACGGAGATCGAATGGGTGGACTCGCCCGCAACCCTCGCGTACCGAAGGCGGGCGCGGCTCGCATGGCATCGGGACACGATCGGCTACCGGCAGCTTCATTCGAAGCGCGTCACCCCCATCGGCGAATGCATCGTGCTCGTGCGGCCGCTGCGCGAAGCCTGGGACGCGCTGCGTGCCAACCTCGCTCCTTCCTTGCGCGGCGGGGGAGAGATTCAGCTGCAGCTCACGAACGCCGAGCGTGTCGTGGTCGACCTTCGCGCCGACGACGATCAGCCACCGGCGCTTTTTGAAGCGTGCGAGAAGCTCTGCAAGCTACCCTCGGTCGCCGGCGTCACGCTCCAAACCGGCGGCGCCGGGCATGCCGCGAGCTGGGGGGAAACGCGTGTCGCCATTCAGGCGGGCGCATCCGGCCTTCTCGAAGGACCGGGCAGCGCCTTTTCCCAAGCCAACGAGGGAGTGAATGAAAAGCTCATCGAAGCCGTGGTTCGTCTTGCCGAGCCCCAAGGCATGCGCGTCCTCGAGCTCCACTGTGGAATCGGGAACTTCACCGTTGAGCTCGCGGCGGGAGCCAGCTCCCTCGTAGCCGTCGAACAAGATCCCCTCGCCGCAGACGCCTGCCAGCGCAACTTGAAGCGCTTGGGTAGAACGGCGCGGGTCACGGTCGGCGATGCAAACCGGCCGCCCAAGGGCCGGTACGACGTCGTCGTGCTCGACCCACCGCGGCAGGGCGCCAAAGCGCTTTTCGAACGCGGTGCGGTCTTGCCCGGTCCAAAGCGACTCGTCTACGTATCGTGCGACACGGCGACCCTGGGACGTGATCTTCGTCTCGCGACCGCGAAGGGGTACAGCATCGACCGTCTCATCGGTTTCGACATGTTTCCGCAGACTGCACACCTAGAGTCTCTCGTCCGCCTGGTTCGCGACTGAGCGCCGTGCGCTACGTTGCTCCGGCACCGCGGCGGCGCTAGCTTCTGCGCGGACATGCGCTGCCCTTACTGTGGAACCTTGGAGAACCGTGTGATCGACTCGCGCTTGTCGCAGGCGGGCGAGGTCACCCGGCGGCGGCGCGAGTGCGAGCATTGTGGCCGCCGGTACACCACTTACGAACGGGTGGAGCAGACGCTGCCTCTGATCGTCAAGAACGACGGCCGCCGGCAACCCTACGATCGCGCGAAGCTGCTTGCCGGGCTCAGACGGGCCTGCGTGAAACGTCCGGTCTCGGCCGAGGCGCTCGAGCGCTTTCAGCATCAGGTCGAGCGCTGGCTCGTCGACACCGGCGAGCAGGAGGTTCCTTCGACGCGGCTCGGAGAACATGTCTTGCACGAGCTTCGGGGCCTCGACCCCGTGGCGTACGTTCGGTTTGCGAGCGTCTACCGGGACTTTCAGGGCGTCGACGAATTCGTCGACGAGCTGGCCAAGCTCAAGGACTGACATGTGGTCCGATTTCGAACGCGAAGCGATGACGCGAGCGCTTACGGAAGCGAAGCGCGGCTATCCGAGCCCGAACCCACACGTAGGTGCGGCGATCGTTCGCGACGGAAAGATCGTCTCCTTGGGTCATCACGAACGCGCCGGCGAAGCCCATGCAGAAGTCGACGCAATCCGGAACGCCGCGGATTCGGTCAAAGGCGCTACGCTCTTCGTCACCCTGGAGCCCTGCAATCACCAAGGCCGAACGGGGCCATGCACCGAGGCGATTCTGGATGCCGGCCTAGCGCGCGTCGTGATTGGCTGCGCGGATCCGGCGCCGCATGTCGCCGGTGCAGTCGACCGTTTGAGGTCGGCGGGGCTCCAGGTCGACGTCGGATTGCTCGAAGGGGAGTGCACCGCGCTCATCGCCGACTTCACCAAGCACATCCGGACGGGCCTCCCGTTCGTCACGCTCAAAGCCGCCGTGACGCTCGACGGAAAGATCGCGACGCGCTCCGGCGACTCCAAGTGGATCACGGGAGAGGAAGCCCGCACCGAAGCCCATCGGATGCGAGATCGGAGCGACGCGATTCTAGTCGGCGTGGGGACGGTGTTGAGCGACGATCCAAAGCTCACGGTTCGACGGGTCGAAGGCAGAGACCCCGTTCGAGTCGTGCTCGATGCCGACCTGAGAACGCCGGCGGGCGCGGCTGTTCTCGACCCCGACGAGAGCTCGAACGCTGGGGCTCTCATCTTTCATGCAGCCGACGCCGACGCCTCGCGGCACGAGCATTTCGCGACGAAGGGCGTCGAGTTGGTCCCCGTGTCTCGTGACGACCGAGGCGTCGACTTGTCCGAGGTGCTTCAGCGGCTCGGCGAGCGCGGCCTGGTTCGGCTCATGGTGGAGGGCGGCGCGCACGTGCACGGGTCTTTTCTCGACCTCGGCTTGGCGGATCGCGCGGCGATCTTCATCGCACCTCGCATTGTAGGGGACGCCAGCGCGCCCTCCTTTGCGGCGGGCTCCGGCGCCGAATCGATCGAACGTGCCTGGCGCTTGGTGCGCACCGAGTTTCGAGCTCTGGGACCGGACTGGTTGGTCGCCGGTGAATTCGAGAGGACGCAGTAGATGTTTACAGGATTGATAGAAGAGGTCGGGACGATCGAACGCATCGAGCGACGCGAGGACGGGCTGAGCATTCGCATCCTCTGCACGCTGCACCCCTACCGGCTCGGGGAATCGATCGCGGTCAACGGGACGTGCCTCACCGTGAAGTCGTTCGACAAAAGCGAGTTCGAAGCGGACGCCTCCCTCGAAACCATCGACAAGACCAATCTCGATAGCCTCGCGGAGGGCGACCGGGTTCACCTCGAACGCGCGCTCGCGCTTGGCGATCGCTTGGGCGGCCATATGGTGACGGGGCACGTCGATGGCGTTGGCTCGCTGATCGCACGAACTGCCGAAGGCGAGTACATCCGCGCAAGCTTCGAAGTCCCGCGCCGGCTTGCTCCGTTTCTGGCGCCGAAGGGCTCCATCACCGTCAACGGTGTTAGCCTGACGGTGAACACCGTCGCAGGCACGCGCTTTGACGTCATGTTGGTGCCATACACGCTCGAGGAGACGACCTTCGGGGAAATGGCAAACGGGGCCGAGGTCAACCTCGAGGTCGACATCCTAGCCAAGTACGTCGCAAGCCTAATGGGCAAGCCCGGCGTGGACGCGCCCGAAGGCTGAGCATTTGCAGCGGTCCGCTGGTAGGGCGAGCCCTTTCGCGTCATGGTGCCGCCCATATGACGAGCGCGATCGAGCGGGTCGTGGCGGCATTGGATGACATCCGTAAGGGTAAAATGGTCATCCTTGTCGACGACGAAGACCGCGAAAACGAAGGCGACGTGTGCATGGCTGCCGAAATGGCGAGCCCCGAGACGATCAATTTCATGGCACGACACGCTCGAGGGCTGATTTGCCTCAGCCTGACCGAGGACCGAATCCGTCAACTCGACCTACCGATGATGGTCGACGACAACCGCTCGTCGCGTTCGACTGCGTTTACGATTTCGATCGAGGCTCGCAAAGGGGTCACGACGGGCATCAGCGCGGGCGACCGGGCGCATACGATTTTGACCGCGGTCGCAGACGACGCGGGGTCAGCGGACTTGGTGAGCCCAGGCCATGTGTTTCCGCTCAAGGCCGTTCCGGGCGGGGTGCTGCAACGCACGGGGCATACCGAGGGCTCCGTCGATCTCGCGCGGCTCGCAGGGTTGAAACCGGCCAGCGTCATCTGCGAGATCATGAAAGACGATGGATCGATGGCTCGCTACCCCGACCTCGTCGCATTCGCCAAGGAGCACGACCTGGGCCTGCTCACGATCGCGGACCTCATCCAATACCGGCTCGCGCGAGAGCGGCTGGTCCAACGGATTCGGCAAACGCCGGTCGAAATGCCGTCGGGGCGCACCTGGATCGCTTCGGTGTATCGAGTTCAGGTCGGCGACCAGGAGCAGTTCATGGCCCTGAGCTTTGGCGAGCTGACGGAGGCGCCGACGCTCGCGCGCGTGCACCGCGGGAGCGTGCTCGGGGACGCATTCCAGGTGCGCATGGGCGACCGTGTCCATATCGCCGACTGCGTCGCTGCGATTGAACGCGAGGGCAACGGCGTGATTCTGTTCTTGCCTGGGCATCCGGATCCCGAGACCGATTTGGCCTTCTACCTAAACGAACCGCTGCCCCGATCGCCCGAGGAGCCCGGTGTCGTGCTTCGCGAGTACGGCTTCGGCGCGCAGGTGCTCTCGGACCTCGGGCTCGAGCAGCTTCGTCTGCTCACCAACCGGCCCCGGCGGATCCCGAGCCTCGACGCCTTCGGGCTCAATGTGGGCGAACAGCTTCTGGTTGCCCCGGGCGGTCAGCTCACTCCCGCGGCTTCGAAAAAGGCAGCAGCTTCCAAATGAGCGAGGACCGCAACCCCCCACTGCGAGAGGTCGCCGCGCCAACGAACGCGCGCTTTGCCATCGTCTGGTCTCGCTTCAACCGTGCGGTCGTGACTAAGCTGCTCGAGGGCGCCAAAGAATGCCTCTCCGAGCGCGGTGTGCCGGACGAATCGATTTATGTCGTCGAGGTGCCGGGCGCGTGGGAGCTCCCGTACGCAGCCCGACAGCTCGCGCAGGGCCAGCGCTTCGACGCCGTCATTGCCCTCGGCGCGGTGATTCGGGGAGGCACACCCCACTTCGACTTCGTCTCGCAGGGCACCGCTCTTGGCCTCGGCCGGGTCGCACTCGACGCCGGGGTCCCGGTGACCTTCGGCCTCCTCACGACCGACGACGAAGCCCAAGCGTTCGAACGCGCCGGCGGGGCGCACGGCAACAAGGGGCGCGACGCAGCGCTCACCGCGATCGAAATGGTCATTCTGGATCGAAAGCTTGCGGACGATGGGATCACGACGAAAAGGCCGTGAGGCGGCGCTTCGCATCCTGTACTTCATGGATGTGTCGAACGTGAGCGGCACGCAGGCGATCCGGTCGTACTGGGGGCACCTCTCGAACGAGGACGCGCCGATCGAAGACGTCGATTTCGCCAATCGACTAGTCCGTGCGTACGTGGACCACAAGAACGACGTCAATGAGATCATTCGCTCATCGAGCCACCACTGGCGCATCGAGCGCATGCCGATCGTCGATCGAAACGTCCTCCGCGTCGCGATTGTGGAGCTTCGCGAGATGAGCGACATCCCGAAGCGCGTGACGCTCAATGAGGCGGTGGAGCTCGCCAAGCGCTTTGGCTCGGAGGGAAGCGGCGCCTTCGTCAACGGCGTTCTCGATCGCGTCGCGACCGAGCTGGGCAAATCTTGATCGCCTACGATTTCATCTCCGCTGCGCCAGAAAACTTGGACGAGCTCCAAACCGAGGTCATCGTCCTGTGCTTCTTCTCCGACGAACGCCCGCTGCGGGGCGCGTCCGGGCTCATCGACTGGCGACTCTGTGGCGCGCTCTCGAGAAAGCTCATGGCCGGCTACCTACAAGGAACGCTAGGGGAAAAGGCCTTGCTCGCGAACCCGGGTAAGCTCAAATCCGAGCGCCTTCTGCTGATCGGTCTGGGTGAGAGCGCTGCGTTCGACGAGAGCGTTGCGCATAAGGCTTGCGCACTCATCGCCGAGGCCCTTCGGGAGGCCAAGGTCTCGACCGCCGCGCTGGCCTTACCCGGACGGAGCGTTGGTCTGCTGACGGCCCTCGAAGCCATGCAGGTCTGGCTCGCCGCGTGCCCGGTGGACAGCGAGCTCGAAGAGCTGAGCATCATCGAGCTCCCCAAAGAGCATCGCGTCCTCGACGCCCTCTTCGACGGACTGCGGCGCCAGGCCGAGTCCCCGCTCGACTAGCGGGCTAGCGTCGCGACGTACGACGCTTGGCCTTCTTCGCCGGTGCCTTGGCGCGCTTCTTCGAGGCCGCCTTCTTCTTCGTGCTCCCGCGTTTCTTCGGGGCGACGCGCTTCTTCGGAGCTGCACGCCGCTTGGTCACCTTGCTGCGCTTCTTCGTGGCGGCCTTTTTCTTCGTGCTTTTCCGCTTCTTCGGAGCTGCACGCCGCTTGGTCACCTTGCTGCGCTTCTTCGTGGCGGCCTTTTTCTTCGTGCTTCCCCGTTTCTTGGTGGCGGCACGCCTCTTGACGGCACCACGCTTCTTCGACGCGGGACGCCTCTTGGCAGCGGCCTTCTTCTTCGCGTCCGCCTTCTTCTTCGCGTCCGCCTTCTTCTTCG
>CBESWY010000020.1:0-23357 GCA_965533395.1 uncultured Myxococcales bacterium | reverse complement strand
GCGCGTTGGGCGTCGGGCTTCGTTTTCGTGGCTTCGCCTTGTTTCAAACCCTCGGCCGACGCGGAGTCGGGTACCGTGGGGTTCGCCGGTGGCTCGACGGCCGCAGGCGTGCCTCGCTCGACGGCGGGTCCCGGTGCTGGAGGGGGCCTGAGCAGCTTCAAGACCAAGAAGCCGGCGTACATGAACACGATGATCGCGAGAGCCATCACGAACCACTTCAACGCATCCGACTCCGATGCTCGCCGGACGATGACCGGCGTCCCGTCGTTGAGCACGCCCGACACGGTTCCGTGCACGTGAGACCCGGTGCCCCCATGTGCGGCAAAGGTCTGGGCCTCGATGGGGGTGCCTTCACGGGGCATAGGGACTATCGATGTACCGATGTCCGTGCTCCCTAGCATCTTGATGGCGTCGCGAACCCGCTCGCGCTCGTCTTGCAGCTTCTCGGCGTCCAAATCTCGAATGACGTCAGCAACCTCGCGCGTCTTGGCAACGTGGCCGGACCCTACTGCACCCTCGAGCGCGTCGGCGAACTCGTCGGCGCTTTGAAACCGTTGGTCGGGGTCTCGGCTCAGAGCCGTCATCACCACAGCGTCGAAGCGCTCGAGCTCCGGCCAGAGATCCGACGGCTTGGGCACCGGGTCGTTCAGCAGCTTGTTCAAAGTGGCGCCGTTTGACTCACCCTTGAACAGCCGTCTCCCGGTCAGCGATTCCCAAAGAATGATGCCGACGCTGAAAAGGTCGGACCGCTGGTCCGTCGAGCTCGACGAAGCCTGCTCGGGCGCCATGTACGAGAGCTTGCCCTTGAACTGGCCGGCTCGGGTCGATGCCATGCGCACGTCGGCCTTTGCAACGCCGAAGTCGGTCAGCCGAGCAATGCCATCGGTGCCGACTAAGATGTTGTGCGGCGAGACGTCGCGGTGGACCAGCTTCAGAGGCTTGCCGCCCTCGTCGGTCAGGCGGTGCGCCGCGCCTAAACCCTGCAATGCGTCGATCAGCACGCGGCATACGAATGGCTGCGGAAGCCTTTCGCCGCGCTTCGCGGCGCGCCCAAGGAGAGCACCGAGGTGATTGCCTTCGATGTATTCCATGACGAGGAAGTAGCCGTCGCCTGGGCTGTCGCTGATGTCGAGCGTTGGCACGACGTTCATGTGGCGAATCCGCGCGGCGAGCCTCGCCTCGTCGAGGAACATCGAAATGAACTCCTGCTCGTACGCCAGGTGAGGGTGCAGCATTTTGATTGCGACGAGTCGTTCGAACCCTGCGACTCCTTGCGCGCGCGCTGCGTACACCGACGCCATCCCGCCCGATGCCAGCTGCGTCAGGATCTCGTAGCGGCCGAGGTGCCGACCGGCCATGGGTCGGGAAGGCGGCAAGGATCCTCGAGAGCTAGCGGGCGCATTCATCAGAAGCGACCCTTGAGCGTCAATAGACCGCCTTGCTTGCTGACTCCGAGTGCAGGCTCAATGCTCTTGGCTGAGGGCTCTCGAGATTCTCCCTTCCAGTTGGTGAACACGCCCAGAATGGCGGTCGTTGCTGCCATTCCAGCGGTGACTCCGATGAGGATGTTGGTCCGACGCTCCTTTTTGCGTCCGTCTTCGAGAAGGGATTCGGCAAGCTCCGCGGGCGTGGGAGAACCACCGTTGTTGATCCCGGGCGAGTTGGCGGTTCGGGCTGCCGCCTCGTAGGCGTCCACGCCCCTGTTGGCGTCGATCCCCGACCAGACCGTCACCGCGCCCAGTGCAATCGTTGCGCCTAGTGACGAAAAGAAACCCCAGCGGGGAATCGGCGGTGGAGGCGGGGAAGCGGGTGCGGCCAGATTCACTTTCTCAATCTCACCCGCTGACCCTTGCACATACGTCGAGCTTTCACCGTCGTCGAACGTTGCATGGAGCGAATGTTCGACGTCGGGCGTCGCCAAGAAAGTCGGATGTTGCAGCAGGGCGCCGTCGAGGTCGAGGGTACATTCCTTCGCACACTCAGCCTTGACGAGAACGTTCAAAGGTTGGACCGCTCGGATCACCGCGTTGGCGGCCTTCTTGGAGCGCTCGTCCGACGGGTACTCGTCACGCAATTGCAGCGCGAGGTTTGCGGCGCGGACCGAGTTGCCTGCCTTGTCGTGCGCGCGCACGGCCTGGAGCAATGCAGCGGATGTTGGAACCAAGCGATAGGCTCGCTCGAACCAATGTGCGGCGAGCTCGTAGCGGCCGGAAAGATATGCTGACGTCGCGTGGTCGTACGCCTCTGCCGCCTCCGCGCGATCTTCGACGGATGCCCGCGGCGGGCTCGAATCCTGCGTCTCGGCTTCGGCGGCGGAACAAAACAGCAGGCCCAAGGTCAGAACGGCCGGTCCTATGCACCCGCGGCCTATCGTCGTGCGTCCCATCACCAAGATCCCACCGTTAACGATAGTAAAAATCTCGAAGGAAGCCGAATCAGCCACCGCTGCGAGTGGCCTGGTGGTAGCCCTTCTTGTCCAATTGATCGAGCATTAGACGGAATTCATCGGGTTCCGGCGATCGAATCGTGGCGACTTCGCGGTCCAGCGCCCCATGGGCGACCAAATGCAAGAGCGACTGATTCATCGTCTGCATGCCTGAGGTGCCCTGGCCGGTCTGCATGATGCCGTACATCTGATGGACCTTGTCTTCACGAATCAGGTTTCGAATCGCGACGTTTGGCACCATCGCTTCAACGGCCATCGCGCGGCCCGGCCCGTCGGCACGCGGTAGCAGCATCTGGCTGAGGACGCCCTGAAGGACGAAGGAGAGCTGGGCTCGGATCTGGCTCTGTTGGCCCGAAGGAAACACGTCGATGATACGGTTGATCGACTGGACCGCCGTGTTTGTGTGAAGCGTTGCGAACACGAGATGGCCCGTCTCGGAGATTGTGAGCGCTGCTTCAATCGTCTCGAGGTCTCGCATCTCTCCGACCAGAACGACGTCAGGGTCTTGGCGTAGTACGTACTTCAGCGCGTCCTTGAAACCCGCCGTGTCGGATCCGACTTCCCGCTGGTTCACGACGCATAGCTTGTTCGAGTGGAGGAACTCGATGGGATCCTCGACCGTCACGATGTGATGACGATGTTCGCTATTGATTTTGTCGATCATCGACGCGAGCGTGGTCGATTTGCCCGAACCGGTCGGCCCGGTGACCAAGACCAGGCCACGCGGTCGTGTGCAGAGCTCAGCGACGACGGGCGGTACCCCGAGCGTATCTAGCGGCCGAATCTCGAATGGGATCGCTCGGAACGCCCCGGAGACTGCGCCGCGTTGCAGAAAGACGTTGGCTCGGAAGCGCGACAGCGACTTCACACCAAAAGAGAAGTCGATCTCATGCCCTTTTTCGAAGCGCAGGCGCTGATCTTCGGTCATCACCTCGTAGCAGAGCGCCTTGCTTTCGCGCGGTTTCAGCGGCGGCGTTCGCAACGGCATCAGTGCGCCGTCGATGCGGAGCTGCGGGGGCGATCCGGTCGTGATGTGCAAATCCGAAGAGCCGCGTTCGACCATGAGTCGAAGCAACTGCCGAAGGGTGAGCCTTGGTGCCTCCTGTGGTGCCGCCATGGGCTAAAGCATACCAGAGCGATACGCAGTTCGCCCTAAACGCTACGGTGGGCCCACGGACCGCGTCGGAGCCAGTCCCGTCGTCGGTACTGTGAGCCGATGATCTTGGCGACCGAGGTGGCGGTCAGAAAAGACCCTTCCAAACCGAGACCGGGTGCGACCTGTTCGTTGCAAAGGAACACTCCCCGAACAGGGGTACGTGTAGGCAGCGCACACACGCCAAGCGCGCGACGCGTTGGATAGTCGTACACCGCCCTCATCGTCGAAGGCCCTCGGGCCCACGGGTTGCTGCACGGAAGTTCCGTATCGGCGCGGAACGCGCGAGGAGGCAGGCCATCGTGCGGGCTATCCACCCAGATCGCGTGTTCGTCGAAAAACGGGACCACGCCACGAATTGCATCCAGCGCCTCTTCACGGACGAAGTGAAGCGGTGAGGATTCCGTATCGACGAGGTGCTCATCAACGAGTCGGGTCGCGGAGAGCAGCACACGGTTTGATTCCACGTCGCGACTCCGCAGCATGAAGACCTGGTTCGGGTCGGATTCGCTCGTACACCGTAAGGCAAGAGGCCCAAGTGCATCGGGGATGCCGCGTTTTTCCGCGAGGAAGTGGACCGAGCAACGGAACGCGCGGACACGCGGTTCACCCACTCGCTCGAACATCGTGGCCATCGAGCCGCGTACGGGAAGCAGCTGGGAGAGCTCGCCGATCGCGGTGCCATGCGCAATCTGGGAGCAGCCGATTTCCTCGTCGGTCCTCGAGAGACGAACGCTGTGGCCCCGCCTGCCTTCGTGGCGAATGGAATCGGCCCGGTCGCGCGGCCTGACATCGCCGCCCCAAGACCGTATGCGTGCGAATAGCGCTTGTTGGAACCAGGACCAGCCGCCGCTGAGCTCACCGACGCCCGACAGCACGTGCCCGTGTAGCCGCGCGCGAGTGCAGTCCGCATGTTGGGAGGGGACGAGACCCGACAGGTGGGGGAGCACCGCCTCGAACGCCGTCCGTAAGGGATGCCGCACCGCGAGCTGGTTCCACGATGTCCAACCTTGCCCTTGCCGATCGAAACGTTGCGCCGTCGCAGTCAACGAGAACCGCTGACGTTCCAGAAAAGTTTCAGGAGGCCAAACGAGCCCTCGCGTGACCACCGCGTCGAGCTCGCGTCGCACCTCGGCGAGCGTGCGCGTGATGTCCGTAGCCTGGCGCCGCACTCCTGGGAACTCTCGGTCGAGCTCCGCCAACCAGCTGTCGGCTTCCGGGTAAACATCCAAGCGATGCTCAGGGAGCAGCAACTGAAACACGTTGGCCCGATCCGCCATTCGCTGTCGGACGTCCTGCCGGAGCGCGAGCTCCTCCAATGTGCTCTGAACGATCGGGCTCTGCGCCCCCGCCATCGTCAATCCGTATGGCTCGATCTCGACGCCCGCTAAGCAATAGAATGGCTCGGGGACTCCCTGGCCGAGGACGAGGACTCGAAGCCCTTCGCGCGCCAGCAGGGCCGCACAGAGCAGTGGCTCCAGTCGGGTGCCCAGGACGACTACGTCGTAGAAGCTCGTGGGCACGGATCTATGCGTCCGGCACGGTCAGCGATCGTGAGGGGTCGGCAACGGGTGTGCTCACGGTGAACGGGTCGAGCGTGATCGCCCCGGTTGCGATCTGATGAATCACCGCCGGCAAGAGCCGATGCTCCTGAACTTGGATTCGCGCGTGAAGCGATTCCGCGCTGTCGGTGCCGAGCACGGGGACGGCCGCCTGTGCGATGATCGGACCCGTATCTACACCGGCATCGACGAGGTGGACTGTACATCCGCTGACGCGAACGCCCCCTGCGAGGGCGTCTTGCGGCCCGTTGTGCCCGGGAAACGCTGGAAGCAGGGCAGGGTGCACGTTGACGATGCGACCCGGAAAGAGTTCGAGCAAGGGCGCGCCCAGGACTCGCATGAACCCGGCCAACACGACCAAGTCCGGGGCGAGCGACGCCACCGTTTCGGCTAGCGAGTCGTTCCAGAGATCGCGGTCATCGCCTTTGCTGAGTGGAACTACTCGAGTCGGGATTGCTCGCGCGTCTGCGAAAGCGAGTGCCGTTGCCTTTCTTCGATCGGAAACGACTCCAACCATGCTTGCGTCACAGGTTCCCGCGTCGATCGCATCGCAAATCGCTTTCAAGTTCGAACCACGACCGGAAACGAGAACGACGATGTCCATGGATCGCTCTAAGAGGAGAAGGAAACGCCCTCATGCTCGACGACCTCGCCCATGATGAATGCGCGTTCGCCGCTGGCGTTGAGCGCGTCCACCAGCTGCGTTACACGTTCAGGCGAGACGACCATCGTGAATCCGACGCCCATGTTGAACGTGCGCCGCATCTCCGCGTCGGCCACGGCGCCCCGGGCCTGAATCAGCGCGAAAAGGGGGTCGACGGTCCAAGAGCCTGCGTCGATCGCAAGGCCTAGACCTTTGGGCGTGACGCGAGGCAGGTTCTCGGGGAGCCCGCCGCCGGTGATGTGGCACATTGCATGCACGCCGTGCTCGAGCGCGATTCGCGCTGCGTTCACGTAGATTCGCGTGGGTCGGAGCAGCGCGTCACCGAGCGTGCCACGCGGACCGAAAGCGCTTTGCAGCGAGAGTGGGGCATCGCCTTCGATGAGGACGCGCCGTGCCAATGAGAAACCGTTCGAGTGCAACCCCGAAGAGGCGACGCCGATGAGCTTGTCGCCCGGTTTCGTGGCTTTGCCGTCGATGATCTGCCTGCGACCGACGACGCCCACTGCGAAACCCGCCAAATCGTATTCCCCGGAGGCGTAGAACCCAGGGAGCTCGGCCGTTTCGCCCCCGAGAAGAGCGCACTCGGACTGGCGACACCCTTCCGCGATGCCTTTCACGACCGCCTCGCCCTGGTCCACGTCGAGTTTCGATGTCGCAAAGTAGTCCAAGAAGAATAGCGGCTTGGCGCCGACCGTGATGATGTCGTTGACGCACATCGCCACGAGATCGATGCCGATCGTGTCGTGACGCGCGAGCTCGAAAGCCAGCTTCAGCTTGGTTCCGACTCCGTCGGTTCCGGAAACCAAGATCGGCTCCTCGATGTCGCTCGGGATCGCGCACAGTCCGGCAAATCCACCGAGCGAGCTGAGCACGTGTTCTGAACGAGTCGATTGCGCGAGCGGCTTGATCCGTTGGACGAGCTCTTCACCCGCCTCGATGTCGACTCCGGCGTCACGATAGGTCAACCCCGCCATGCGGCGGAAGCTAGGCGATCGACCCCAGCGGGTCAACGAGCGACGGTCCGTTGACGCTCGTGCGTTCGTCGCGTAGACACGCGTCCATTCGAAGAGGGGCAGACAGATGGAGGCTCTCCGTGCTCGGGCTGCTGTTGGCCACCTCGGGCTGCCAGGCTGATTCGTCCCCGCGGCGTCAGCAGGAGCTTTCCGCGCCGTCCGTGGAGCTGGTCGAGCCAGCCGACGCTCGGGTCGCAAAGGCCCGGCTGCTGCGCATCGACGTCTACGGCGCTGACGCGAAGGAGGCGGCCGGTGCACGTGTAGTGCTTCTCTTCGAAGGAGTGCCACTGTTCACGCAAAAGCAGCTTCCCGCGGAGGGGATCTTGCCGCCGCGCATCTCCATCGAGCTCGAGCACGCCGAATGGGACGCTAGTGTCCCGGTTTCTCAGGCGGTCGAGCGAGGAGGCCTCCAGCGCGTCCGGCTTGCCACGCCCAACCCTCGCGTCGTGCTGGACCTCTCACCGACCGCGTCGGGTCGCGTGTTCTTCCTGACCGACCCGTATCGTATCGTCATCGACGTGAGCGCCGCGCGCTCTTCACGGAACAAGAGAAGGCCGCTAGTGGTATTCGACCCTGGGCACGGTGGTCAGGAACCTGGTGCGGCAAACGATCGATATGGTCTCGTCGAGTCGCAGGTGGCACTCGAGTTGGCCGAGCTGGCGGCAGCCAAGCTGCGTGCGATCATGCCGCGTTCGCGCGTGATGCTCACACGGTCGAGCGACGTCGATCTTTCGCTCGAAGAACGCTGCGCCATGGCCAACGCGATGGAGGCCGATGTGTTCGTCTCGATCCATCTAAACGCGAGCTCGGAGCAGGTGCGCAAAGGCGGTGTAACGACCTTCGTTTTGGACACGACGAACAACCGTCAGGCCCTTCGGCTGGCAGCGCGCGAGAACGGCACGCGCGTTGCCGAGGTGACGGGCATTCAAAGTCTCCTAGCAAAGCACCATCGGAAGAACCAAGTGGAGGGCTCGCTGACCTTGGCCGGAAAGATTCAGCGCCACACCCTCAAACGGGGCCGCACCGTTCTTCCCAAACTCGCGGATCGCGGTGTTCGGCGCGCAATGTTCTACGTCTTGGTGGGCGCCCGCATGCCGGCCGTGCTTCTCGAAGCGTCCTTTCTGACGTACGAGCCTGATGCGCGCGCTCTAGCCAAGCATCGATATCGCCGAGCCCTTGCCGACGGGATCGCATCGGGCGTTGCGTCTTACCTCCTGACTCGATAGGGGGGATGGCTTGCCGACCGCATGGTCGACGGTCATACTCGCTAGCCTTTGTCGGATGGTTCCAGTCCGGTCGTCGATCTGGGTGGGCTCGCACCTTCGCTCGGCAAGACCTGCAGCGGATACCTGGGTGGTTATCGCCGGGCGTTCGAGGACGCGGTGCGCCGAGGGGACCCGGGCGTCGGTACGGCTCGCTCTCACGCTCGCGCCCTCGACGGTCTACTCAGCGCCCTGTACTGCGCCTCGGATGCGGCCACGCGCGCGCTAGGTCTCGAGCCGCTGGGGCGCGTCGCTCTGGTTGCGGTTGGAGGCTATGGCCGCTCGACGCTCGGTCTCCACAGCGACGTCGACGTCGTGTTCCTTTGCGACGATTCGAACGACCCGTTCGTCGCGGCGCTGGCCGAGGGGCTTCTCTACCCACTTTGGGATCTCGGAGTTGACATCGGGCACGCCGTTCGAAGCGTAGATGAGACACTGAGTCTTGCGCGCCAGGACATCCGCACCACCACGACGCTGATAGACTTCCGGCGTGTCGCCGGCAGCGGTTCGCTGCTCGATGCGCTGGAGCGTGGAGCGCGCGAGCAGGTCTTCGAGCCGTACCTCGTCGAGTTCCTTGGGGCGCTCGAGCAGGACACCGAGATACGCCACCGCCGTTTCGGCGGCAGCCTGTACCTTCTAGAGCCGGACGTGAAACAGGGGCGCGGCGGCTTGCGGGACATGGACGTGGCTGAATGGGCGGCACGAGCCCGCTGGGGCGCGCGGGACGAGCAGGATTACGTCCGAACGGGTGCACTTCTCGCGCGCGAAGTTCGAGAGCTCGAAGACGCTGGAGAGATGCTCTGGCGGGTCCGCAATCTTCTGCATTTGCGCGCAGGCCGTCAGCAAGACCGGCTCACGTTTGGCGATCAAGAAGACATTGCGCAGGAGCTCGGCTTCGTCGATGGCGTCGCCCTAGGTGTCGAGCAATTCATGCAGGCCTACTATCGGCACGCCCGGATCGTTGCGCTCACCGCGGAACGGATGCTCGAACGCGCTCGCCCGCGCAATCGGACTCGAGCCGCCACGTTCCGGAAGCTTGCACATGGGATCGTTTTGGCGGACGGGACAATCAGCCTCGAGAAACCTCAACGGCTCGACGGCGATCCCGCGCTGGCGTTTCGCTTCTACCGACAGGCTCTTCGCTACCACAAGCGGCCCGACCATTCCGCCTTGGACGCGATCGCACGCATCGCACCGGACAAGCGATGGCGTCTCCGGCTGCAGGACTCCGAAGAGGCTACGCAACTCTTCCTAGCCCTGCTCAACAACATCGACGAGTCGGCATTCCGCAACGGCTCAACCGTTGCCGAGCTGCACGAGGTTGGGCTCGTTTCCGCGATGATTCCCGAGTTCGAGCCCCTGGTCGGTCGCGTCTACCACGACGTGTTCCACGTCTACACCGCTGACATTCATGCGGTCAAAGCGCTCGAGCATCTGCAGGCACTGACCCGAGGTGAGAGCCGCGGGCGGGCGCTTTCGGCCCGCCTTGCCGCAGAGGCCCCGAGGCGCCTTCCCCTCTTTTTGGCGGTGCTCCTGCATTCGCTCGGTCGCACGCGGGGGCGGGAGCAAGAGCAAGCAGGCGCGCGTCTCGCCGAGAACGTGGCGCTGCGCTTGGGCCTCGCTCCTGTCGACGCTCTGCACGTCGCTTGGCTCGTCCGTGAGCAAAACTCGCTCTACCGCTGGGCGACCCAACGTGACATCCACGATCCGCAAGGTCTGAACGAAGTCGTCAAAATGGTGGAAACACCCGAGCGCCTTCGCGACCTGTTCCTGTGCACCGTTTCGGTCGTCTCGACCGTGAATCCCAAAGCGATGACTTCCTGGAAGGCGCGCTCGCTCGAGGACCTCTACCTCGCGACGCTCGCGCAACTCGAATCGGGCAGTGCGTCCGCACAGACCGAAAGCCGTGTTCTGGAGGTGAAGCTACAGGCCGTCGTCGGATTCGCAGGCGATGCCGGGCAGGACGAGCTTCAAAGCTTCATCGATGAAATGCCAGACCGCTACTTCCTGGCCAACCCGGTGGACGTCGTTCGACGCCATGCCCGCATTTCGCGCGACCGCGACGACGTCTTAGCGACCGTTCGCGTGGGCCCGGGCCCGGGTGAAGACGTGGAGTCGGTTGTGGTGGTCTCTGCGGACCGCTCGGGCTTGCTTGCAGATCTCACCGCGGTTTTCGCCGCGCACGATCTCTCGATCCTCGCGGCACAGCTCTACACGCGCCACCGGGAGAGCGGGGACGAGGTTTTCGACGTGTTCTGGGTTCGAGTGGGGGACAATACACCCTCACCCACGAGGCTCGCCGAGGCGCTCCAAGAAGATATCGCGCACCGAGTCACGGACCGCGTCTCCGCCCAGGATTTGATCGCGCGACAGAGCACGCCGCCTCCCTGGTCGGTGCGCCCCGGTCCTGAGGTGCCTACGCACATCAGCGTCGATAACAACGCGTCCCTGCGATACACGGTCGTGGACGTCTTCACACGCGACCGCATCGGCCTCTTGCATGAGATTGCGCGCACGTTGCACCAGCTCGATTTGACCATCGCGCTGGCGAAAGTGAACACCGAAGGCCAGAGCGTCGCGGACGTATTCTACATTTCCGACGCCGATGGGCATAAGGTCCACGACAACGAGCGGTTGAAGCGCCTGCAGCGGGTGCTCTACGATCGAATCCTCGCGCTTCATGCACGTGAAGGGGTCCTGTGAAGGCTCTGGGAGCTCTTCTGTTTGGCGGAGCGCTCTGCGCGGGCTGTGGCTCCAGTCCAAGCGCACCGGCCGAAGTGCCGTCGCACGCGGTTGTCAGTCGTCCTTCGGCCAGCCCCGATGTGCTTCGCGGAGAGCGCTTGCTCGCCGAAGGCAAGGTTACGGAGGCGAAGCGTGTTTTCGACAAGGCACTCGCCGATGACCCGAATGACGCCAGGGCCTGGCTTGATTTGGGGCTCTCGCAGGAGGCGACGAATGATTGGGCCTCGGCCGAGAAAGCGTACAGGCGTGCGACCACCCTCGATCCGAATTTCGCCGAACCGTTCAACAACCTGGGCGTGCTCCTGCGGGAAGCGGGCAAGCTGACGGAAGCTACGGCCATACTCGAGCGCGCGGTCGCCCTGGACCCTTCGCTCGCCGCCGCGCGGTTCAATCTCGCGCTCTCCTACGAAGAGCTCGGAAAGCTGGGGGACGCCGAACGTGAATACCTCGCGACCATCGATCGACTCCCTGACGATCCGATCCCTCGAATCAATTTGGCCATGATGCTCCTCGATACAGGGAGGCCCGAAGACGCAGCGGTGCAGCTCCGCGCTGTCCGTTCGATGATTCTCGGCGACGTCTTGCTGTCGATCGCGGTCGGGGAGGGTTTGCGACGCGCCGGCTTACCGGCCGAGGCGATGCCGGTTCTGCAGACGGCGCTCCGGCAGGCGCCCGAACCGCCCCCGACGGAGCTTCTCGCCGAGCTGGCCTTGGCTCAGTACGCAACCGGGGACCTCGACGCGGCGGAAGCAACGATGCGCCGCGCTGTCGGACAGGACGAGCGAGATCCAGCGCTTCAGTATGCCTACGGCTCGATCCTGGCGAAACGGGGCCAGCTGGGGAAGGCTCGCGCCCATCTGAGACGCGCCGCGAATCTCGATCCGGATGGGCCTTATGCGGATCGCGCGCGCGCACGGCTCGAGGCGCTCAAGAATTGAGTGGCTCGAATACCAGGCCGACCAAGAACAGCTCGTAGCTTTCGTCGCGTGTTGCATCAGGGCGGATGGTCCGGACTTTGCCGAACACTTCGCGCATTGCTCCGCGTGCGTCCTCGAACTCGGCGCCCTGGAAGATCTTCGCGACGAAGCTGCCGCCCGGCCGGAGCACCGCCTTGCCGAGCTCGAGCGCGCGGATGACGAGCTCGTAGCTTCGGAATTGATCGGCATGGCGCTGGCCGCTCGTCTTCGGCGCCATGTCGCTGATGACTAGGTCGAACGGGCCCCCCAGGCTCTGCGGATCCGCCTCGAAAGCGTCCATCACACGAATTTCGGCATGGTCCGGTAGTGCAATGTCCGGGTCGTTGAGGTCGATTCCGAGCACGCGACCGCCGGGGCCTACCTTCTCGGCGGCGTAGAGGGTCCAGGAGCCGGGGCTTGCTCCAAGATCGAGAACGCGCTGGCCCTTTTTGAACAGAGCAAGGCGTCGGTCGATTTCCTGGAGCTTGTAAACCGAACGAGCGGGGTACCCTTCGCGCCGCGCGCGGCGTCCGTGGTGATCCTGCTGGCGGCGGCGGCTCAGTTAGCCCTCGTCGGTGGCTTCCGGCGCCTCTGCGGAGGCCTCTTCTTCTTTGATCGCGCGCTCGGGAAGCGGCACCGCTGCCTTCTTGATGGCGCCCTTCAAGGTGAGGAAACCGTTCCGGGGGCCGGGAACGCCGCCCTCGACCAGGACGATGTTCTCGTCCGGGAGCACCCTGACGACGCGAAGGTTCAAGATCGTTGCCTTCTTGTTGCCGTGCTGGCCCGGCATTTTCTGACCGCGGTGCGTACGGCCTGGGGTCGTCGCCATACCGATCGAACCCCCACCGCGTTTGGACTCGTGCGTGCCGTGACCGACGGTGCCGGCGCCGGCGAAGTTGTGTCGCCGCATGACGCCTGTGAAGCCACGGCCCTTGCTCGTGGCAGAGACATCGACGAACTGGCCGTCTTGAAAGATGTCGGCCGCGCCCAGGGTCTGGCCGACCTCGAAGCGCTCGAGGAGCGACTCGTCGATTCGAAACTCGCGAACGACCCGCTGGGCGTCCACGCCGGCCTTCTTGAACGCCCCCGCCTCGGGCTTGCTCACGAGCGCTTCGCGACGGCTGCCGAAGCCGAGCTGCAGCGCGGAATAGCCGTCTTTCGCAGGGGTGCGCTTGCCGACGACGACGCAGGGCCCCGCCTTGATTGCAGTGACGCGTCGGACCTCCCCGTCGTCGAGGAAGATTTGGGTATTGCCAAGCTTGGTGCCGATGAGGCCGGGATTCGTATTCACAGCTGTTCTCCCCCTGGAAAAGGGCCGCAAAGATAGTGATGCGCGGAGGGGAGTCAAGGCGGATGCGGTTCAACCGCCCCAGTCGCTGATCATTCTTGAATTCCGAAGATTCGGACGGCGTTTTGGTAGCTGGCCTGGGCCAGGGCCTCTGGGTCCTCGCCGCGAAGCTCTGCGATACGGGATGCCGTATAGGCTACATAAGCGGGTTCATTGCGTTTTCCCCGCTTCGGGATCGGGGCCAAATAGGGGGCATCCGTTTCGATCAGAAGCGCGTCCGCCGGCTGCTGGATGGCCGCTTGCTGGACCGCGATCGCCTTGTCGAAGGTCACAATCCCGCTGAACGAGGATACGAATCCCAGCTCGAGCGCAGCTCTGGCGAAGGGGGCGTCCTCGCTGAAACAATGGATGATGCCGCCCACGTCCTTCGCGGACTCTTCGCGTAAGATTCGCAGCGTGTCCTCAGGGGCCGATCGCGTGTGAATGACGAGCGGTTTCTTGAGCTCTTTGGCGATCGCGATCTGCAATCGGAACGCTTCTTCTTGAACGGGGTGGGGCGAGTGGTCGTAGTGGAAGTCGAGACCGGTTTCGCCGATGGCGACCACGGATGCATCGGTGCCGGCGTCGCGAATCGCATCACAGAGCGCGTCGTCGAGATGCTTGGCGTCGTGCGGGTGGACGCCGACGGTCGCCGAGATCCGGTCGGGATGTCGTCGGGCGATCTCGATCGCGGAGGTCACCGAAGCCACGTCGCTCGCGCAGCCGATGCTGGTGATGCGCCGTACGCCCGCTTCCGCGGCGCGCTCGAGCACGGCGTCCAGCTCGCCGAAGAGACGTGGGTCGTCCAAGTGGCAGTGAGTGTCGAACAGCATGGCCCGGTTCACGACGGAGGGTGGTTCGTCTGCCGAAGAGAAGCAAGCAAGGCCTTTGCCCTCTCGCTCTTGGGGGCGAGCTGCTCGAGCGTGGTTTCGTATACCGGCCTTTCGGCTTTTCGGCTCTTACGCAATGCGCGGGTCACGTCGGGGAGAAGCGACGTCAGGCCGAGCTCCCCCACGAGCTCCACACCGTACTGGCGAGCTTCGATCCGCCAGCTTCGCACAATCCTGCGAATCACCTCGGTGCCAGCCGGGTCGCCGAGACGGACGAGGGCGCGCGCGGCGGCAGCGCGCAAAATGGGAGACCGCCAACGATGCTTCGCAAGCCGCGTCAACGCCGCCAAGGAGTCCCGGTCGGCGAGGTCGCCAAGCCCGACCGCGGCAGCAAAGGCACGGTCGGGCTCGCTCAGAGACGCCCGAAGCGTTGAAGCGCCCCTGGCGTCACCCAAGCTCGCGAGGCTCGTTGCAGCGGCGAAGCGAACCGAGTCCGACGCGTCGTCCAAGCAGCGCGCGATCGCATCGACTTTGCCCGTAGCGCCCAGCTCTCCGAGGCATTGTATCGCGAGCGTGCGCACTTCGGCGTCTCGATCGTCCAGGGCCGCGGCAACCCGTTCGGATTGCTCTGCACCGAGGTACGACAAGGTCCAAATCGCCGAAAAGCGCATCTCCGGGCGGGGATCCTCGAGCAAGGCAGCGATCGCGTCGATTCCCGCGTCGGGTGCGACGCGTCCGACTGCGAGCACTGCCGTTTGACGGGCGCCGGTGTGTTCGTCATCGAAGGCCTCGAGCAGGGCGCTCAACCCTTCGCGCGCGCCGAGCGCACCAAGTGACTCGAACGCGGCCTCACGCACCGCGCCAACCTCGTCCCTTGCCAGGCTGAGCAGGCCTTGGACGGCTTCGCCTCTTCGGTCGGCCGGAGGGTCCGCAAGCCGTGCAGCCGCCGCGCCTCGAAATCGAGGCTGTTGAGCTCTCACGTCTCGAAGTGCGGCGTCGAACGTTGGTGTCAGCGGAGGGATCACTTCGCGGGCGACCCGGGTTCGACGTCTTTGTCGACGCCGAGCACGCACAGACCGCTCTCGTCACTTGCGGCGAGTACCATCCCTTGCGACTCCAGGCCCATCAGCTTGCGGGGTTTGAGGTTGGCGACGATGACGACTCGTCGACCGATGAGGTCCTGAGGACTGTAGTGCTCGGCGATGCCGGCCACGATCTGGCGCGGCTCCGCTTCGCCCGCATCGACGACGAGCCGGATCAGCTTTTTGCTCTTCTCGACCTTTTCCGCTTCTTTCACCAGGGCCACCCGAAGGTCGACCTTCATGAAATCGTCGAACTCGATGAACTCGTCTGTGGGTTTCTCGGTCTCCGTCATGGACGCTGCCTTCTTTTGTTCTGTCTTCGGAGCTTCCACGCCGAGGCGCTCCAACATCGAGCGCTCCTGCGCGTCGTCGAACCTGGGGAACAGTGGCGTGGCGCTTTTCGTCCTCGTGCCAGGCCTCAGACCGCCCCAAGCACTCGGCCAGAGATCGACCTGCTCTGTAGGCAGCAGCGGGGGCATCCCGAGCTGCGCACGCAGCTCGTTACACTTCTCGGGCATCACCGGAAAGAGCATGATCGAGAGCCATCTGAGCGTTTCGAGCACCGTGTAACAAACCTGCTCCAGTCGTGTTTTGTCGTCCTGCTTGGCGAGCCTCCATGGCGCGGTCGTGTCGACGTACTTGTTTGCAGCCGAAACGAGCTCCCAAATCGTGTCGAGCGCCCGGTGAAACGCGAGCGCCTCCAGGTGCTTGGCGGCCTCCGCGGACGCGTCCTTGGCCTTGTCGATCAGTTGCCGGTCAATGGGATCGAGTTGCTCGAGGTCAACCTTCGGCACCCGACCGTCGAGGCTCTTTTTGAGGATGCTCGCGACGATTCGATTCATCAAATTGCCGAGACCGTTGGCGAGCTCGCCGTTGTACCGATTGAGAAGATTCCGGTGGCTGAAGTCGCCGTCCTGGCCAAAGCCGACCTCGCGCATGAAGTAGTAACGCAACACGTCTGCGCCCACCGCTTCGACCAGCGGGCCCGGCGGGAGAAAGTTGCCGAGGGACTTCGACATTTTCTCGCCGTTGACCGTGAGCCAGCCGTGCGCCCAGATCTGGGTCGGAAGGCGGATGCCCGCGCTCATCAAGAATGCAGGCCAGTAGATCGTGTGGAAGCGAAGGATATCTTTGCCGACGATGTGAACGATCGCTTCGGATGATTTCCAAAATTCGTCGTAAAGTGGTGCTTCGCCTTCGTCGGCCGGACCGCCCAGCGCGCTCACGTAGTTCATCAGGGCGTCGAGCCAGACGTAGACGACGTGCTCCGGATCATCGGGCACCGGGACGCCCCAGCGAAAGCTGGTCCG
This sequence comes from uncultured Myxococcales bacterium, assembly GCA_965533395.1. Classification (GTDB taxonomy): domain Bacteria; phylum Myxococcota_A; class Polyangia; order Polyangiales; family Houyiibacteriaceae; genus SG8-38. The sequence continues at coordinate 7,010 of CBESWY010000020.1, read as the reverse complement.
CGAAATCGACAGGTCGCGTAGTCCTTCTTTGACAAAGGACTTCACTTCGTTGAAGCGCGCGTCAGGTCTGACGAAATCCGGATGCGCTTCGTAGTAGTCGAGCAGGGGCTGGGTGTACTTGCTCAGGCGGAAGAAGTAGCTGCGCTCCTTGATCCGCTCCACGGGCTTCTGATGAATCGGGCACAGATTGCCCTCGAGGAGCTCCTTCTCGGTCTTGAAGGACTCGCAGCCAACGCAATACCAATCTTCGTAGTCGTCGAGGTAGATGTCTCCGCGTGCGGCCATCAGTTTCCAAAGGGCTTGAACGTTCTCGCGGTGCTGGGGTGACGTCGTTCGGATGAAGCCGTCATGTGCGCAGTGGAGCTCCTCCCAGGCAAGCCGGAACGGCGCCGCCATCCGGTCGACGAAATCTCGGGGGGCGAGCCCCTCTTCCTTGGCGCGGCGCTCGATCTTCAGTCCGTGCTCATCGAGGCCGGTCAGGAAGTACGTCGGCTTGCCGCGGAGGCGCTGGTACCTCGACACCACGTCCGCGGCGACGGTGGAGTACGCGTGCCCGATGTGCGGCCGATCGTTGACGTAGTAGATCGGCGTGGTGACGTAGAAGGGACGAGCCATTTCGCGCCCGAGACTAGCCAATATCAGCCGAGACGCCAGCTAGCGGAGATTTCGAAGACCAAAGAGCAAGGAGTCGAGCGCAACTTGCTTGTTGGCGTTCTTTTGCATGGATCGCACGCAGTCGTGAATCAGGGAGACACGTGCAGCGGCGGCGGTCGACGAAATCGGCGCCGCTCGCTCGCGCAACTCCCCTACGCGTTCGGAGAACCCCAACTCTTCGGCAGGGAGGCCGAGCGAGGTCGCTGCGAGATCCCGGTAAAAGCTTTGGAGCGTCAGCAGCGCCAGCTCGAGGTCGTCCCGCCTGGCCAACTGCTCGGCAAGCTCGACCAGAACGCCGGGGCCAGGGCTCCCAATCGCATCGTCGATCGAAAACACGAGCTCACTCAGCGCCTCCACCGCGCCGTCGCTTGCGAGGGCCAACGCGACGTCGGCCCGGCCTCCGCTCAGCGCGATGGCTGGTGCGATGCAATCTTCGGAGACCCCTTGCGACCTGAGGATGTCGCCGAGAATCGCTTGAGGAAGCCGCCCGAATCGAATGCGTTGGCAGCGCGAGCGAATCGTTGGAAGCAATGAGTCCGGGCGTTCCGAGGTGAGGATGAAGTGCACGTTGGGGCGGGGCTCTTCGAGCGTCTTGAGCAAGGCATTGGCTGCCTCAGGCTGAAACACCGGAAACGAAACGTCGGCCTCGGGAAAGATGAAGAACGTGGCGGCGGCCTCGAAGGGAGCGAACTGGGCGAGTGGGAGAATCTCGGTACGGAGAACTTCGACCTGGATGTTCCGCCTGCCTTCGTCCCGTGGACCGAACACCCGTACGTCGGGATGCGCCCCCAGCTCGATTCGCTCGACGATGTGGGGATCGCCCGAAGCGACGATATCCGTAGCCAGCGCACGGGCGGCGAGCTCTTTGCCTACGCCGCTCGGTCCATCGAAAAGGTAGGCTGAAGCCAGTCGACCGTGCTCACGGGCGCGGGTGAGAGCGCGCATCGCGCCGTCTTGCGCTCTTACCGAATCGAGCGCGCTCACCTTCCGGAGCCTCCGGTGAATATCGAAATCGCGATCGTCTGCACGGCGTCGACGACTTCATCGGGAGACAGGGCGTCGGGGTCGACGAATGCTTGCATCACCAAGCCGTCGAGGAGCCCGATCACGATCCGCGGCAGGATTTCGAGAGAGATTCGAGGCTCGAGGCCGAGCGATATCAAGTTCTGTTCGAGATATGCGCGGATCTGCTCAGCGCCGAGCTCGTAGAATTCGGCCAGCTTTGGACGAAGGCTTTCATCGGACAGACTGAGCGCGAGCAGGTCGGCGACCACTAGGGCCTCGTCGCTGCGCTCCGCGCGCGTCGCCCACAGCTCCTCGAGCGACTTCCGAAGCGCCGCGAAGGGATTGTCCGAGGGTGACCAGGCCTGCATCGTCCGTGTTTGAACGGCGTTGCACGCCGTCTCGAGCACTGTATGGATCAACGCTTCTTTGGTCGGGTAGTGATAGTGCAAGGCGCCCTTGCTCATGCCGGCCTCTTTGGCGATGTCGAGCAGGCTGGTGTTGGCGTAGCCCTGGCGCGCGAGGACACGGATCGCCGCGTCGATGATCTGCTGGGAGCTGACTGCACTCTTTGCGTACGCCATGGCGTGCGACAATGACGCCTGCTGCTGGGGCTAGTCAACCGCCTGTGCTAGACCCGCACGGTGAGTGAACAAGGTCAGTCGTTAACGCGCCTCGTCGAGCTGATGCGCACCCTCCTCGGTCCCAAAGGCTGCCCCTGGGATCGCGAGCAGACCCTCGAAACCCTTCGCCAATACGTAATCGAAGAGGCCCATGAAGTCGTCGACGCGATTGATCAGGGCACTCCGGAGATGCTCCGCGAAGAGCTCGGTGACCTCCTGCTGCAAGTCGTCTTTCAAGCTGCGCTTACCGATCAAAAAGGTTGGTTCGACATCGATGGCGTGGTCGATGCGATTTGCGAGAAGCTCGTTCGCAGGCATCCCTGGGTGTTCGGAGACGAAGAGGTGGACGACGCCAGTGGCGCCATCAACAGCTGGGAAGCGATTAAGGCAAAGGAGAAAAAGAACCGCGGCGCACTCAGCGGTGTTCCGTTGGCCTTGCCGGGGCTCTTGCGCGCCGTGCGAATAGGGGAGAAGGCCAGTGCGGTCGGCTACGATTGGCCAGACGCGGGGGGTCCCCGTGCGAAAATCGACGAAGAGCTCGAGGAGCTCGACGAAGCCGCCGAGAGCCGTGACATCGCTGCCCTCGAGCACGAGCTCGGCGACCTCTTGTTCGCGCTGGCGACCTACGGCCGCAAACAGGGTTTGGATCCGGAAGCCGCCATTCGCGCTTCGCTCAATCGCTTCTCCTCCCGATTCAGGCACTGCGAGCTCGCAGCGCAAGCGGATGGCAAGAGCCTTCGAGACTACGAAGAGCCTGAGCTAGACCAGATGTGGGAGCGTGCAAAGGCCGTCGAGCGCGAAGCGTGAAACGACCGGCGCCCCCGATGCCCGCGGGGTTGGGTTGAGCCGCTAAAGCTGCTCTTCGGGAAACGGCATGACTGCCTGAATCGAGGACGCGCCCAGGAGCAGCATCAGCAAGCGGTCCACGCCAAGCGCGTTGCCACCGCTTTCGGGCATGCCTCGTTCGAGGTCGGCCAAGAAGCGTTCATCGATGGGATAGACGGGGCGACCGTCTGCTTGGCGCTCTGCCTGATCTCGCTCGAATCGTCGCCGTTGTTCGACGGCGTCCGTGAGCTCCCCAAAGCCATTGCACAGCTCCACACCCCGGAAGAACGCCTCGAAGCGGTCTGCCATCCCATTGGGCTTGAGCTTCGCTAGCGACGCCATCGACGCCGGCCAATCCGTCACGACGATCGGCCGCTCGTTGCCAAGACGCGGTTGCACCTCCTCGGCCCAAACGCGAAAGAACCGCTCCTCGTCGTCGAGCAACGAGGCCAGCGTCAGGTTCGCGTGGAACTGCAGCGCTTCGTCCACCGTCATCCGCTGCCAAGGCGGCTGAACCTCGGGGGCGGGTTGGTCCAGTGAGCCGGCGACGAATGCGACCAGCTCTTCGGTGTCGGCGATCACCTCGTCGGACGTCGCGTCCGCGCGATACCACTCGAGCATCGTGAACTCGCGTTCGTGATGGCTGCCACGCTCCTCGCCCCGGTAGCTTCGGCAGATTTGAAAGATTCGCTTCGCGCCCGCGCTCAAAAGTCGCTTCATCTGGTATTCAGGGCTCGTTGCGAGCCAGCCGATGCGCTCGCCTTTGGCGTCTCGCACTTCGAATGCCGAGAGATGGACGTCGAGGCCCGGCGAGGGAACGATGGCCGGGGTCTCTACTTCGATGAATTCACGGTCTGCGAAGAAGCGTCGGATCGCCGTCAGCAGGGCGGCGCGGAGCTCCAGTACCTGAACCATTGTGGCATCAGCAGGCTCCGGCACTCGGCGCTCAGCCTTTGACGCGTTCCACGTAGGAGCCGGTCCGCGTGTCGACCTTGAGCCGATCGCCTGCGTTGACGAACAACGGCACGTTTACCTGCAGACCCGTTTCGAGCGTTGCGGGCTTCGTGGTGTTGCTGCTCGTGTCGCCCTTGAACCCGGGCTCCGTTTCGGTGACCAGGAGCTCGACGAACGTCGGTGGCGTGACACCGATCGGGCGACCGTCGAACAGCATGACGTCGACCTCAGTCCCGTCGAGAAGGTAGTGCACGTTCTCGCCGAGCTGCTCGTTTGTTAGAGCCATTTGCTCGTAGCTCCGAGTATCCATGAACACACGCGTTTCTCCCTCGGGGTAGAGGTACTGCATCGTGCGCTCTTCCGTGTCGGCCTTGTCCAGCTTCTCGCCGCTCTTGAAGGTTCGGTCGATCACCGCCCCGGTCATCATGTTTTTTATGCGTGTGCGAATGAAGGCCTGTCCCTTGCCCGGCTTCACGAACTGGTGATCCACGACTGCGAACGGCACGCCGTCGAGGAGCATCTTGAAGCCTTTCTTGATGTCGGAGGTGTCTGCCATGGGTCTACTTCTCGCGGATCTGCTGGGAAGCGACGACGAGGTCGCTTGGTTGATTGGGGGTATCGCCATTCTCGGCGGTGATCTGAAGCTCGAACTCGCGCAGGCTGGTCGGAATCGCGGCACGGCCGGTCTGGGTCTCGGCATCGTACTCGAGCGGCAGCTGACGCACGGGAAGCTCGCCTGCGGCGCTGAACCAAACCACGTAGTGCGTCAGCCCGAGCTCGACTTTTTCGGGTGGAACGAGGTGGTCCAATATTACCGTGACGAGAATCTGTTGCTTGTCGATTTTCTCGACGTCGATTTCGCCGTGTGCGGCGGGTACATAGGCACTACCAACCAGCGCATAGTCCGCCAAAGCGTTGCAACTCGCGATCATCAATACGGCGATCAAAGAGATACGGCGAAGCCCCACGGAAACCTCCACGGCTCGGCTTGTAGGCGGCCCGTCTGGCCCCGTCAAGCGCCTGCCCTTGCCTCTCGTGCAGGTCGGCGGTACTCCGGGTTCCATGCGAGATGTCGACGACGAGGTGCGTCAGATCAAGAAAGAGATCGTCGAAAGTCGTGGTCTGATCATCAAGACCAACAATCTGGTCAATGCCCTGGGCGCAGACATCAAGTCGATCGCGAAGCGTCAGGCCGGATACGAAAGGCGCCTCAACTGGAACAGCGGTGTCGCGATCGCGGTGATCGGCGTCCTTTCGTTCGTTGGGCTCAAGCTTTACTTCGACGCGCAAACCGGAGCGATGCAATCGGACAAACTGGCCGCCGAAACCGCCGCCGAAGAGCTTCGAAACGACCTGGGGGACGAAGTTCGCCGGGCGTCGGACCGGGGAACTGCGGCCGCAAAGGCAGCCAGGTATTACGATCTGATTCGAGCCCGGAAACGTGCGGAGGTCGTTCGTGACTACCCGGCCATGTCCAAGGAAGCCTTGTCCCCTGCCGAGGCGGCCGTGTTCCGCGACTTCGAACAGCAGTTCCGGCAGGACCTCTCGCTCGAGGCGTATCAGAAGGGGCTCGCGCTCGCCGAGGCGAAGAAGCACGCTGAAGCGATTGGGCGATTCGAAGGGGCCCTCGAGCAGCACCCAAACGGATCGCACATTCCATCGGTCAAGCAGAGCCTCGCGCTCTCGTTGCGGAGCGAGAAGCGTTCAGCGGAGGCGCTCGTGTATGCGCAACAGGTCGCAGACCAAACGACAGACGTCGCGCTGCAGGCCGATGGTTGGTGGCTGGTGGCACGCTGCGCCCGGGACGTCGGCGATCTCGACACTGCGCGTGATGCGCTCAAGCTCCTGATTAAGAAATGGCCGAGGTCGGCTCTTTCACGAGAGGCCAGGCCGCTGCTTCGCGAAGTGACGCGAGAGGCGTACCTCGGGAAAAAGGCAGCGACGGCGATGCCCGTCAGCGGCCCCTGAGCCGCGGCCGCAGCGGCATCGCGTGTCGACGAGGCGCGCGACCTGTGCCACGGTTGGAGCAGATGGCACGTCCGCGGGTTGCATTCGTAGGTTCAGGTGGCGCCGCGAAGGGTGTGGCTCACGTCGGTGTGCTCAGGGCGATGCAGGAGTTGGGCATCGAGGCCGACATCTGCGTCGGCGCGTCAGCCGGAGCGATCGCGGGTGCGTTTTACGCCGAGGGGTACACGCCCGAGCAGTTGATCGACTGGTTTCGCCCCTTTTGGCAGCGAGGTCTCGAGAGCCCGCCGCTCAAGGCCCGGTATTTCCTCGGCTTGCCAAATCAGGAGCAGCGTCGAAGCTTGGGCTATCTCAGCAGCGGCCTTTTCTCGATCGACCGCTTCGAGGACTTCGTAGCGGAGCAATTGCCCAGCAACGATTTCCGTGACCTCGAAAAGCACCTCATGGTGACGGCTACCGACGTCGACGGCCGCGGTCGCGTGGTCTTCGGTCGTGGGTACCGCGACGACGTTCCGATCAGCAAGGCGATTGCGGCCTCCACCTGCGTGCCAGGTCTTTTCCGCCCGTATCGCATCGGCGATCGCTTCTACATCGACGGCGAGATTGTTCGCACACTCAGCATCGACCTGGCCGTCGAGGCCGGCGCCGACGTCGTGATCATTTCCAACGTCTACCGTCCGCACGTCGGTCGGGTAGGGAGCCCATCACTGGTCCACCGGGGTGGGCTCGCGGTTGTCCGCCAGTCGTTGAACATCATCCTCAACGAAAAAGAGAAGCGTGGCATCGACCTCATTCACAAGATGTATCCGCAAATCCAGGTCTTGGTCGTGTCCCCAGATCTCGGGCGCCTTCCCTTCACGTCTCGCATGCATGCGAGAAAGATGCTCCGCCGAGGCTACCGCGACGCATTGCGCATTCTCGCGAAGGCAAAGCGCCGCGGGGTGTTCGAAGTGGTGCCGAACGTGCGAAGCATCGGCAACGCGTAAG